>JAJDNS010000061.1 GCA_022340585.1 Acidobacteriota bacterium | reverse complement strand
GCCTGGAGCGCCTGGTGGACCTGGGCGGTGGTGGCCTCACCCCGATCCCACAGGACCGCCATGATCGCGTGCTGCAGGTCGCCCAGGGTCTGCCGTGGCATCCTCGTCCTCCTTCAACTACTACGGTAATACTACCTGAGTAGTTCCGTCAAGGGACTCCTTTTTCTCTCCTGTAGACGATCCGCCCGGAGGTTTCGTTGCCTCGGCCTCGTCTGGACGGCCCGGGGGCTCCGGGCCCGACGGCCTCGAGTCTCCCGCAACTCCACCGGGGACGCAGATCCAGGGCCCGGGTGCGACGGCGCCGATCAGGCCCGCTGCGCTTCGAAGAGGGCTCGGACCGTCTGCACGGTGTCGGCCTCCGCGGCGGGCTTGTCGGGCCGGTGCCGCTTCACGCGGGCGAAGCGCAGGGCCAGGCCGGCGGGGTAACGGGGCGACTCCTGGACGTCGCTGAAGGCGACCTCGACCACCAGCTCCGGGCGAACGTGGACGGTCCACTGGTCGCGTCCCGTCTCCAGCGCGAGGAGCCTCTCCGTCTGCCACCGGAGCATCGCGTCGGTCAGACCCTTGAACGTCTTGCCCAGCATCACCGGCTGCCCGCTCTCCGCATCGCGCGCGCCCAGGTGCAGGTTCGAGAGCCAGCCCCGGCGCCGACCGCTCCCCCACTCGGCCGCGAGGACGATCAGGTCCAGGGTGCGGGCCGGCTTGAGCTTGAGCCAGTGGAACCCTCGCTGGCCGGCGACGTACGGCGCCTGGAGGGACTTGGCCATCAGGCCTTCGTGGCCGGCCTCGAGCGCTCGGGCCAGGAACCCCGCCGCCTCCGCCCCGTCCGCGCTGACCAGACGCGGCAGCCGGCGGTCGCCGGGCACCAGGGCGGCCAGGCGCTCGGCCCGCTCGGCATACGGCAGGGCGACGAGCGGACCGTCCCCCTCCAGGAAGAGGCAATCGAAGAAGAACCCGGCGAGGGGCAGCGCCCGCCGCGCCGCGGCCACGTCCTTGGACCGCCCGAACCGACGCATGGTGGTCTGGAACGGATGGGGCCGGCCGTCCTCGCGGAGACAGAGGGCCTCCCCCTCCAGCACCACCTCACGGGCCGGCAGGCCGCGGGCCCACTCCACGACCTCCGGCACACGGTCGGTGACGTCCTGGAGCTGGCGGGTGAAGACGCGCACCTCGTCTCCGGCCCGGTGGACCTGGATGCGGGCCCCGTCGACCTTGTACTCGAAGGCCGCCTCGCCCAGTCGCTCCAGGGCGGCCTCCACGTCGTCGGCGGGGCTGGCCAGCATGGGCGCCACCGGCGAGAGCAGGCGGAGGGAGAAGCGCGCGAGGCCCTCTTCCCCGTGGCCGAGAGCAGCACGAGCGAGCTGCCCCAGGTCCTCCGCGAACATGCCCGCCTGGCGGACCCGGGCCGCCGGCAACCCCGCCGCCCGGGCCACGGCATCCCGGACCAGCCCGTCGAGGGCCCCCTGCCGCACCTCGCCCAGAAGGAGCTGGGCCAGGAACCGGCGACCGCCTTCGTCGACTCGCTCCAGCAGGCCACGGAGCGCGGCCCTCCTTCGCTCGGTCGACCCCGCCCCTCGCTCCCGGGCCACCGCTTCGAGCACCCGGTCCACCTCGGCGAGGGGCACGGTCTCGCCCACGGCCGGCCCCTCCGGCATCGCGGCCTGGATCGTGCGCCAGCCGATGCCCACCCGGCCCTGGGGAAGGCGACCGGTCAGGTAGAGGGCCACGAGCTCCGTCTCGCAGCCCCTCGTCTGGCCCAGGACGTCGGCAATGAGGGCGACCTTGTCGGTCTTGCGGGAGGTCGCCCGCACCCGGGCGACCAGGTCGACGACGCGAGCCAGCTCCATGTGGTCCTCAGCTCATCCGGGCCACGGCCTGGCGCAGCTCGTCCACCTTCGACGGAGAAGGAGGCCGCCCGCCAAAAGCCGAGCGGTAGCAGGCATCGACGACGGCGGCACTCGCCTCGCGGGCCGCCGGGGTGAGGACCCCGGTGGGCAGGTCGTCGAGGTGCTCGCGCAACCCCCGCCACGGGGGCCGCGGTCGCCCCTGCCGCTCCCAGTGACGCTCGACGGACGAGAGCAGCGTCCCCAGCTCGCCGGGCAGGGCGGCCTGCCGATCGAGGCGGGCGCGGCGACGTGCGCGGAGCTTCCGCCCCAGCGCCCGCCACCATGGCCACGACGCGGCCACGAGGAGCACCGCCAGAACCGTGCCGGTCACCAGGCGGTGCTGCCACAGGCCGGCGAGGAGAGCGCCGGCCGCGCTCGAGAGTGCGGTCGCGAGGCCGGCGAGTCCCTCGTGCCGCAGCCGCGCCCACACTCGGGCCCCGTGCACCCGGGCCGCCTCGACCAGGGGAGCGAGCCATCCGGTGGCGGGCCCGTGGACCCGGGAGAAGCCCGCCGGGGGTGTGGGGTCGGCCTCGATCCACCCCTCGCCGTCGACGTACGCCTCGACCCAGGCGTGGGCGTCGGACTCTCGAACGAGGTGGTGGTCTCCAACCCCGAAGCGACCCGGCACGAGATTCTGGGGCCCGACGCTGAAGCCCATGACGTAGTGAGTGGGAACCCCCTGGAGGCGCAGGAGCACCGCGGCCGCGGTGGCGAAGTACTCGCAGTACCCCTTCTTCTTGTCGAACAGGAACTCCGCCAGGGGGTCGTCGGTCTCGAACTCGCCCACGTCGAGGCTGTAGGTGTAGCCGGATCGCAGCCACTCCACCGTGTTTCGGAGCCGCCCCCGCGCCGAGGAGGCCTCACTGCCCAGCACCGAGGCCAGAACGCGCACCCGAGGATCGAGCCGACCTGGCAGCCCGAGGGCGACGGCTCGGGCCGAGAGGGTCTCCTCCTCTCCGCGCGACGCCCCGCCCCCGTCGTGCACCACCCCGTACAGGAGCGCCGGCTCGTAGGGAGGCCACCGCAGCACCCCGGTGCGACTCCGGGTGAGCTGCGAGGTCGGGGCCCGCACCAGGTAGGGCGCGGCGGGGAGGAGCAGGGGCCAGTCCCGCACCTCGGTCTGGAGGACCCGCGTCTCGACGAGGCCCGGCGCCCCGGCGGACGGGCTCTCCCCCGGGGGAATCACGAACACCGAGCCGGGAACCCCGGCCAACCACGTCCCAGCCGCGCGGCCGGTCGCCGGGCGCAGCGGCGGGAGGGCCGGCATGTCCGCCCGGGTCGGCGAGGACCACTGCCGACCGTCGAACTGGTGGTGAACGTAGGCGCGGAGCAGACGGGGCTCGGTCGTCCACACGCGCAGGACTACCCGGTTCGACACCGCCAGGTCCCCGAAGTCGCCCAGGCGCGACTCCTCGGAGAGGCCCGTCGTGCCCTCCGCGAAGGTGCTCGCCACCGCCCGCTCCACGCGCGGCTGGGCCCAGGGCAGGAAGCGCGTGACGCCGACCACCGTCACCACCGAGGCCAGAAGGAACGCGGCCAGCGGCCACCCGAGCCGACGCGGTCCCCCGGACATGAACGTGAAGGCCCAGAGCCCGAGGGCCCCCAGGCCCGCGAAGGAGGAGAACAGGCTCACCGTCGGGTCCAAACCGCTGAGCGCGAGGAGACCGACGATGACCGGCACGAGCGTCGCGTTCACCGGCCAGATCCGGTGGCCGAAGATGAAGACGACCGCGAGGACCGCCACCACCCAACCCAGGACGCCTCCCCACGCGTGGCCCACGTCGGGACGAACGAAGAGCATCTGCCTCCACAGGATGGCGAGGACGAAGGTCAGCAGCAGGGCCACGCGGGCGACGGCGGGAAGCAGCGCCACCACCCACCCCGGGGCCCGGCGCCACCGCAGCGCCGGGGCGAGGGCGAGGGGGACGAGGAGGAGGAGGACCGACCGGTCGTCCCGGGCCACGACGAACGCGCCGAGGGCGGCGACGAGGGCCAGGTGCAGCGCCCACCGGGAGAGGACCCCCGTTCCCGCCGGGCGCGGAGGCATGGTCGACGCGGGATCCTGGCTCACCTCTGCTCCCCCACGACGAGGCGCCGCTCCACCTCGTCCGGCGAGACGAGGGTGATCTCTCCGAGCGCGGGGGCCACCCGGTCCCACCGCCGCCCGGTGGGTCCGGGGTGCACGATGAAGGTCCGAACCGCGACCCCCAGCTCGCGGAGCCCCAGCAGGAAGGCCTCGCGCTGCTCGTCCCAGTCGAGCACCACCGCCACCACCGTCGTGAGCTGGGCGAGGTTCTCGTGGAGGACCGGGCCCACCTCGTCGAACGGGGGCTCGTGACACGGCTCGAGGCAGGCGAGGACGTCGAGGACGTTGGCGAGATAGGCGAGGCTCCGTCCTGCGCTCAGCTGGTAGATGTCCGGGCCGGCGGCGAAGAGGTCCACGATCTGCTCGCTCCGGCTGAACAGGTCGGCGATGGAGGCGACGAGGGAGACCCCCGCCTCGAAGCCCCTCCGTTCGACCGCTCGCGGGCGCCGGGGCAGGAAGGTGTCGAAGACGAGGGCGATGCGGGAAAAGTACTCCTCCTGGTACTCCTTGACGACGGGCAGGCCCCGCCGGGCCCACGAGCGCCAGTGGATCTTGCGCAGGGGATCGCCTTCCCGGTACTCCCGGGTGCCCACGAACTCGTTGGAGTCGCCCAGGCTCGCGGCGAGGGGGATGCCCCCCGGCTGATAACGCCGACCCACCGGGAGCCGGAGATCGTCGAGGGTGAAGAAGCGAGGGTAGACGAGGAGCGCCTGGCTCGGCTGGCGGAAGGAGCGTCGGGTGGCCAGGAGACCCAGGGGGTCGGTGCCGCTCGCACCCAGTCCGGGAACCACGTACCGTCCCCGGCGCGCGGCCGCCACCCGGATCTGCGCGTGGCCGGGTCGCCCGGGAGCACAGTCCAGGAAGGAGTCGATTGGCTCCACGGTCACGCCACGCCCGGTGTGGGAGGGCCCGGTCCACGAGACGACGAGGTTTCCGCTCTCCCACGGTCCCTCGGTCTCCACGTCGACGCTCGCGGCCAGCGGCCGACCCGCGGTCAGGCGCCGGGGCAGACCGCCCACGAGACGGACCCGGGGCGGCCGGCGCAGGGCCAGGACCCCGGCCACCAGCAGGGGCCCGACGGCCAGGGCGAACAGCTGGTAGACGAGGGCCTGCCGGGTGTCGACGCCGGCGAAGCCCACGACGACGCACAGCAGGAAGACGAAGCGACCCCGGGCGGTGAAGCGCTCGCGCCAGAGACGGCGGAGACGGCGGTAGAGGTGGGAGGAGTCGAGCGACCAACGCCACAGGGCCGCCAGGCCGTCCCCCACCCACCCCACCGCGGCGACGACGGCGGCCGGCCCGCTCCGGCCGGCCCGGGGCGCGGCGGTGGCCATCAGATGCCGATGGGCACCGAGGCGAGGAGGTCGCGCACGGTCTCCTCCTTCGACACCCCCGAGTACCGGGCCTTGGTCTCGAGGCCCAGGCGGTGGGCGAGAACGGGCACGGCCTCGGCCTTGACGTCCTCGGGGGTCACGAAGTCGCGCCCGGCGACGAAGGCCCGAGCCTGGGCCGCGTGAACGAGCATGAGCGTGCCGCGCGGCGAGCAGCCGAGCTGGATCGAGGGGTGACGGCGGGTGGCCTCGGCCAGGGCCACCACGTAGCGCCCGAGCCGGCGCTCGACTCGCACCTTCCGGACGAGGGTCTGCAGGGCCAGGACGTCCTCGGCGCCGAGGACCGGCTCGAGGGTGTCGACGGGATGCCTCTCGGCCTGGCTGAAGATGACGTCCACCTCCTCCTCGGCCCCGGGGTAGCCCAGGCTCAGGCGGAGCCCGAAGCGATCGAGCTGGGCCTCGGGCAGGGGATACGTCCCGTGGTACTCCACCGGGTTCTGCGTCGCCACCACCAGGAACGGCGAGGGCAGGGGCCGCGTCACCCCGTCGGCCGAGACCTGCCCCTCGCTCATCGCCTCGAGGAGCGCCGACTGGGTGCGGGGCGAGGCTCGGTTGATCTCGTCGGCGAGGAGGACGTGGGTGAAGACCGGCCCCTCCTGGAAGCTGAAGCCGCCGTCCCGGGGGTTGTACACGGCGGAGCCGAGGATGTCGGTGGGCAGGAGGTCGGGGGTGAACTGCACCCGGCGAAAGTGACCGTCGAAGGAGCGGGCCAGGGCCTTGGCGAGGGTCGTCTTCCCCACCCCGGGCACGTCCTCGAGGAGGAGGTGGTGGCCGCTCAAGAGCGCCACCAGCACGTGGTCCAGGGCTTCTTCCTTGCCCAGGATCACTCGGCCGAGCTGGGCCTTGAGGGCGGGCAATCGCCGCCGCAGGTCGTCGTTCATCGAGGGCCCCCCACGCCTCTCGACCGGACTATAACGCACGCGTGGCGGAGCCCGCCCCCCATGATGGGCACCGGAGACCCGCCGAGGCGCCGCGCTCGCGTCCTCGGGGGCCCGCCACGCCAGCGCCTGACGGGACCGCACTCCGCGACTCCCGGGTGCGCAGGTTCATCATTGACACACAGCCGCTCGAGCTGGAGCATCCGCGGAGTCACCCTCCGTCGTCGAACACGAGCCGCTTGCCCATGCTGATGACCTCGTCCTCGGCGTACCCGAGCGCACGGTAGAACCTCACGACGTCGAGATTGCCCCGCCGGATCTGGAGCTGCACCTTCGGGCAGCCAAGCGCGGCCAGGCCTCGCTCCACCGCGGCCATCATCTGCCGTCCGAGGCCCTGGCCCTGCAGCTCCGGCTCGACCGCGAGGTAGTTCACCCAGCCACGGTGCCCCTCGTACCCGGCCATCACCACCGCCATCACCAGCCCGTCGATCTCGCCGACCAGGAAGAGCTCCCGCTGGACCTCGAGCTTCCGCGCGATGTCCTTCCGGGGGTCGTTCCAGGGCCGGAGGAGCCCGCAGCGGTCCCACAGATCGACGACCCGGTCGGTGTCGGATTCCTGGAACGGCCGGATCCTCACGCTCCGGGCTCCGAGCCGGGATCGCCCCCCGCATCGTCGTCCGGGGCCAGGCTCATGGCCTCCGAGTAGCAGACCCGTCTCAAGCTCCACCCCCCCGCGACTCCGCTTGCCGGACCCACCACGCAGCCCAGTCGGGAACGCGTGGTGGGCGACCGGGATGGTCGGTCCCTCAGCCAGAGCGACCCGTCACCCCTCCAGGCGCTGGACGATCTCCCGGTAGCGGGCCGTCGCCAGGTCGGACGGGCGCCCCGCTGCACAGAACGATAACCCGGCGAGCCGGCGGTTCGGGCGCTCGACCACGACTCGACCGCGTGCGTCGAGCTTGGACTCGAGCACGCCGAGCGCCTCGAGGTAGCGCGGGTCGTTCGTGGCTCGATCGTAGAAGGACAGCACGTGGACGTAGGAGAAGAGGTTGTAGCGCAGGAACGGATACTCCACCTGCATGAAGAGGGTGCCGATTCCGTAGTGACAAGGCCCCATGGGGCGCCTGACCACCCAGTGGTCCAGGAGGGAGTCCACCGCCCTGTCGAGATCCGGGTTCTTGTTCAGGTGATCCGTGAAGCGGAAGACATCCAGCACGAACAGGGTCACGCCGGGATTGGAGAACTCGGTCTCCGGTCCCCGCCCGTACGGGAACTTCCTGCAGCGCCAGCCGCCGTCGTCGTGCTGCGTCTCCAGCAGGTGGACCAGGGTCTGGTGCAGCTCCTCGTCGGGCGCTCGGCCGAACCGACACAGCACCCTGGCCGCCGCAGCCGTGGAGCAGGGATAGAGAGCTCCACCTGGGGCGAGACGGTAGCGGCCGTCGTCCCGCCGCGCCCCGCGGACCAGCTCGAGGGCGCCGCGAACCGCCTCGTGAGTGCGCGCCACCTTCAGCTCATGGAGGACCAGGAGGGACGTGAGGGTGCTGAACGGGTCGCCGACGGCCAGGCGACCATCGGCGCTGGCCCAGAAGTCCGCCCCGTTGTCGTGCCGCCTGGCCAGAATGGCCGCGACGTCGCCCGCGTACTTCCTGCTCACCATCCCGTGCTCCCGCCCAGCACCGCGACGCGGCCGGGATCACCGCAGATCCTAACTCCGGCGAGGAGGCGGGGGAAGACTCCCCGCATCGCGCAGTGCAGGGGCAAATGGCGGCACCCTGTGGAAACCCGCCCCGGGGCGAGCTTCCCCAGCAAACAGGGACACCAATCGCCACATCGCCTCCCTCGCGGGGGCTCAGCGGAAGTTGTCGATCATCATGACGTCGGAGGTGCCCCAGGAGCTCGAGCTGTCATAGATGATCGTCTGGCCGTCCGGGGACACGCTCAAGCCGATGCTGAGAGTGGTCCCGATCGTTGCGACCGGCCGGTCTGCTCCCGTACCCACGTCGCGCTCGTGCAGCCGGAGTTCGGCGGGACCGGCACCCTCGCGGGGACACTCCATGTAGACGAGACCGCGCCGGCCGATATCGTAGGCGGTGAGGCAGGGGAGAATCATCCGGCGCTCTCCGCCCGCGGTGGGCCGTGAGAGGAGCGCCCCGCCGAAGCCCCCCTGTGTGGGTCCCCGATAGTACAGGGTGCGGCCGTCGGCGCTCTCCACGATGGGTCCCTGGGCGCCGGCGTCCGTCACCTGCTCGTCCCCCTCACCGCTCGCCGCAATCCGCCAGATCTCGTCCCGACCCGTCCGGTTGGAGACGAAGTAGAGGAAGCGGCCATCCCGCGACCAGCTCGGAAGGATCGCATCGCCCGGATCGTGTGTGACCTGCCGGAGTCCCGATCCGTCGACCCCGATCGCCCAGATGTCGGCGTGACCGTCATCGGCATAGGAGTCAAAGGCCACCAGACTCCCGTCTGGAGACCATCGCGGTCCTCCCTGGTGGCGGCCGGGACCGTGGGTCAGGCGCGTGGGTCTGGTCCCGTCGGCCTCGGCCAGCCAGATCTCGCTCCGTTCGTCGGCCCGAGACGATGTGAACGCGATGCGCCGGCCGTCCGGAGACCACGCGGGGTTGTCGTCCACCGCGGGGTCGGTGGTCAGGCGCCGGGCCCCGTCCGCGCCGATGATCTTCAGCCAGATGTCCCAGTTGTCTCCGCGCTGTCCCGCGGAGGCGAAGGCGATCCGGTCGCCATCGGGCGAAAACGAGGGGTTGTGAGCCTGCCGCGCCGAGGTGAGCTGCACGACGGTTGGCGGAGGGAGCTCTGGCGGCTGCAGCCGCCAGACCGTCGTGGCCACGGCCCCATCCCCCCGGCCCCGAGGGGCTCGAGGATCTGGTAGGAGCCGAGGCGTGTTCCGGCCGACAACGCCATGGGGCACCCTCCTGGCCGTCGATCGCGCAGAGACTATAACTGCTTCCGGCGGAACGCCAGAGTCTCGAGGCCACGCCGCCTACGACTTTCGGGCGCCCCCGTACCACTTCATCGTCGGCCACCAGTCCCCGAACGGCGTCCTGGCGTCCCGGCAGATGTAGATCGGAAGGTCGTTCTCGTAGTCCATGCACCAGGTGCAGCGGTGCACGCCCACCGGCGTGACCTCGCCGAAGATCCGTCTCAGCTCCTCCTCCGGCAGCCCGATCGCGATGTAGGTCGGCGCCTCGTCATGCTCTGCGCTCCAGAGGTGGTAGGTGTTGTGCGGCGAGATGACCGGGGGCAGGCCGTACCGCGGGCCGAAGAGCTCCAGGGCCCCGGCTTCGCCGTAGTTCTCGGCGAGGAGGAGGACCTGCCCTTGCTTCTGCTCGGGCAGTGAGTCGAGAGCCTCGGCAACGGAGGCCGCCATCTCCTCCCACCCGAAGCGATCGGCAAACCACTGGGGAAGCCGCGCGGTGGCGCCCTGCTCGACTCGGGGAGGGGAGAGCCTCTGCGCATACTGCGCGAGCGGCCCGGGGGGAAGGACCGGGAGGGCGATGGGCGCAAAGAGGACGCCGCCGACCAGAACGACACCCGCGACGACGGTCTGCAGGAGCCAGCGCGATCGTCTCTCGACGAAGCCCGCGATGAGCACTCCCCCGCCGGCGAAGAGCATGGGGTAGGCGGCCAGCATCCGGTCCGGCCGGCTCGAGCCCGCCCACATCATCGTCGCCAGCAAGAACAGGTAGGTGAGGCCCAGGACTCGAAGCCCCCTCCCCTGCCCGGAGAAGAGGAAGAAGCAGAGCCCGGCGAACCAGACGGGAAAGGCCAGGGGGTTCATGACGAAGACCTGGGCGAGAAGCACCTCCACCGGCGAGGTGTCGATGTTCTTCAGCAGGTTCGCGTTGCGGTAGAACTCGAGCGACGCCAGGTCGTTGTGGACCTGCCACACGACGTTCGGGAGGACGATGAGCACCGCCAGGGCGCCGCCCAACCAGAACCACCGGCTCAGAACCTGCCTTCGGGCCGGGGTGAGCAGCAGGGCGAGGACGAGGCTGAAGGCATACACGATCAGCGTGTGCTTGTTCAGCAGCCCAATGCCGACCAGGACACCCACCAGGGCCCACAGGCGGGGCTCGTGCTCCTGGACGATCCTCACTACTACGTAGACACAGCCCGTCCAGAGCAGGCTCTCGAAGGGGTTCATGGAGTAGAAGCCACAGAAGATGAGGAAGCCCGGGGCCACCGCCATGGCCAGCGCGCCCAGGGACTGGGCGAAGGTCCCGCCTCCCAGGCGACGGGCGATGCTCCCGGTCAGGAAGACCGTGGCCGCACCGGCCAGGGCGGGCAGGAGTCGGATCGCGAGGACGGACTCGCCGAGAGTGATCAGGACGAGCCGAAGGAGGAAGGGGGCCAGCGGGGGGTGATCCACATAGCCGAAGGCGAGGTGCTTCGCGCAGGCCATGTAGTAGAGCTCGTCCCGGAAATACCCGTACTCGGCATTGAGCAGCGGGAGAAGCTGAAGGCACACGCTGAAGGCCGCGAGCAGAACGAGAGGGACCTGCGAGGACGGTGGTGCATCCGGGTGGACGCTGGTGGCCGGTGAATGGGTGGGCATCGCCGTCCTTCCTCGAAGCTCGTTCCGGCGCGCCATCCGCACGCGCCCCGGTCATCACTAAGTGATACGGGAAGTGGGCGAGATGTTGTTCCCCGCAGGGGGACGACTTCGCGCCCCGCCGGGGCCGGCCTCCCGTCTCGCGGACTCGGCCTGGCGAAGATCATGCGGTGGGCGACGACCCTCTGTTACTCTACGAGCGCCAGATTGACCGTGAGGCATTCCCATGAAGCTCACTGGCGTCCATCTGCTACTCACCTACCAGTGCACGTTCGAGTGCGACCACTGCTTCGTCTGGGGCAGCCCGCGCCAGGAAGGCACCATGACCCTGGCAACGATCCGCCACGTCCTGAACGAGGCGCGCGCGCTGGGGACGGTGGAGTGGATCTACTTCGAGGGGGGCGAGCCCCTCCTCTTCTACCCCATCCTGGTCCGCGGGGTCCGGGAAGCGGCCGAGAGCGGCTTCCGCGTGGGTCTCGTCTCCAACGGGTACTGGGCCACGAGCCCGGAGGACGCGGAGGTGTGGCTCGAGCCCATGGCGTCACCGATCTCCGATCTGTCCTTGAGCAGCGATCTCTACCACGGCCGCGAGCGTCTGAGTCCCGAGGTCCGAAACGCTCAGACCGCCGCGGAGAAGCTGGGGATCCCGGTGGACGTCGTCTCCATCGCCGAGCCCGAGGCCGGGGCCCGGAGCTGCTCCGGGCAGCTCCCTCACGGCGAAAGCGGGGTGATGTTCCGGGGACGGGCCGCGGAGACGCTGGCGTCCCGGGCCCCGCACCGGCCTTGGACCGGGTTCGACGCGTGCCCCCACGAGGACCTCGAGGATCCCGGTCGGTTGCACGTCGACCCCCTGGGCTACGCCCACGTCTGCCAGGGCATCGCCCTCGGCAACGTCCTCACCGAGAGCCTGAAGGACCTCTGCGAGCGTTACGAGCCGTCGTCCCACCCGATCTGCGGCCCGCTCCTGGCCGGCGGACCGGCGGAGCTGGCGCGGCGTTACGGGGTTCGCCCGCGCCCGGAGTACGCCGACGCCTGCCACCTCTGCGACCAGACGCGACACGCCCTCCGCTCCCGCTTCCCCGAGGTGCTGGCCCCGGACCAGATGTACGGGGTGCCCGAGGCCGGCTGAACCGACTCGGCGAGCGTGCTAACGTTCGGCCGTGCCTGCACCCGAACGCCTCCGCCAAGCCCTCGAGCTGCTGGGCATCCGCAATCTCCTGCTCGGCATTCACGACGCCGCATTCCCCTCCCGCGCCGACGAGGACGTGGGGCGGGGCACCCCCTACTCGGCCGGCGCCGCCGACTTCCTGGAGTTCGTCGCCGAGCTCGGGTTCACTGGCGTGCAGCTCGGGCCCCAGGGAGCGACCTCGCCCGGGAACGCGTCGCCCTATGACGGCACCCTCTTCTCGCGCAACCCACTGTCCCTCGCCCTCGCGCCCCTGACCCAACCCGACTGGGGCGAGCTCTTGCCCGGGGAGGAGCTTGCCGAGCTGGTGGCTTCGCGACCGGCCCCCCGAGAGCGAGTCCCCCACGCCTGGGTGCACACCGCGCTGGCCCCCGTCCACGCCGTGCTGTGGGAGCGGTTCAAGGCCGCCCGCGTCCAGGCCCGCGACCCGCTCCTGGCCCGCCTCGCGTCCCAGCTCGATGCCTTCGGCCACGCGAACGCCGGGTGGCTGGCCCGCGACGGCCTCTACCAGGCCCTCGAGGCTGCCAACGGCGGCCGCTACTGGCGCGAGTGGCCGGACGAGGCCGACCGGCGGCTCTTCGACCCCCGGCCAGGGGACGAGGCCCAGGCGGCCGGACGGCTGCGCGCACGCCTGGGCGAGCACATCGACGGCGTCGACGCCTGGACCTTCGTGCAGTTCCTCCTCCACCGGCAGCACCGGGAGCTGCAGGAGCGGGCGCACGGCCTCGGACTGAAGCTGTTCGGGGACCTGCAGATCGGCCTCTCTCCCCGGGACGACTGGGCCGCCCAGGCGTTCCTCCTGCGGCGGTACCGGATGGGGGCCCCGCCGTCGCGCACGAACCCCGAGGGACAGGCCTGGAACCACGCGGTGCTCGATCCCCGGCAGTTCGTGGTGGCGGGGGTGGACGGCGGGCCCGAGCCGGGGGCCGCGCTGCGGTTCCTCCACGCTCGAATGGAGAAGATGTTCGCGGAGCTCGACGGAGTGCGGATTGATCACCCCCACGGCTTCGTCTGCCCCTGGGTGTACCGCGCCGACCAGGAGGACCCTGCCTTCGCCGGCCAGAGCGGGGCCCGCCTGTTCTCCTCGCCCGACCTCCCGGACCACCCGGAGCTCGCGAAGTTCGCCATCGCCCGGCCCGACCAGCTCGATCTCGACGGGCCACGCCACGCCGACGGCTGGGTACGAAGCCTCGACGACGACCAGGTCGACCGCTACGGGGTCCTCATCGACGCCATCGTCGCGGCGGCCCAGGCGCACGGTCACGCCACCGCGGACATCGCTTGCGAGATCCTCAGCACCCAGCCCTACCCCCTGGGCCGAGTGATGGCCCGGCACGGGCTGGGACGCTTCCGCGTCACCCAGAAGGCCGACCTCGCCCGACCCGAGGACGGCTACCGGGGGGAGAACGCGCGGCCCGAGGACTGGATCATGGTGGGCAACCACGACACGCGCCCGATCTGGCTCGTGGCCCGAGACTGGATCGAGTCCGGGGCTTCGCGCCCCCAGGCCGAGTACCTGGCCACGCGCCTGCTCGCCCCGGAGGACGACGCCGAGGGCTGGATCCGGAGGACCGCCGGCGACCGCAACGCGCTGGTGCAAGCCAAGCTGGCGGAGCTCTTCGTCGGCCCGGCGTCGAACGTGATGATGTTCTTCACCGACGCCCTGGGCCTCGAGCAGTACTACAACCGGCCGGGGGTCGTGGACGACGTGAACTGGTCGCTCCGGGTGTCGCCCGGGTACCGACAGGAGCACGGCGCGCGCGTGCGCGACGGCGGGGCCTTCGACCTGGCCCGGGCCGCCGCCCGCGCCCTGCGGGCCCGTGGCGGCGCCTTCGTGGCGGCCCACCGGAGCCTGATCGACGACCTCGAGGCCTCCTGAGGACCGACCCGGCCGCCCGTTTCGGCGGATCCACGGTGGGCATCGGTGAGTGACGGAACGGCGGTCGGCGATGTCGCGTAAGCTCTGGTGAACGAGGGAGAAACCTCCATGTCCGGGAAGACCAGGAACGACGCTGACGGCCGACCCCGGACCCGGACCGACTGGGGCCGCGTGGCCGACGGCGTGGGCCTGGCCGGGCTGGGTGTCTTCCTTCTCGCGGCCACGGTGCGGGGGCTGCCCGACGGGTTCTGGATCGACGCCGTCTCGTTCTGGCCGGTCCTCCTCGTTTCCGCCGGGATCCGCATCGTCTTCGAGAAGACCTCGCTGGCCGCGGGCATGGTCCTCGGGCCGCTGGTCGTTCTCGGCACGCTGTTCTGGCTGGCCTGGGGTGATCGGCCGGAGCCCCTGCCTCCCGGTGAGTGGCTCAAGGTCACCGCCGAGCGGCCGCAGAACGCCGAGAGCGCCCGCGTCGAGGCTGAGGTCGCCGGCGTCCAGGTCGGTCTCGAGACCCGCTCCCTCGGGTCTCGTCTCCTCGTGGAGGGCCGGGTCGCCTCCCGAGAGGGCAGCCCCCACCTGGACGTCGACGATCACGAGGGCCGGCTCGACCTCCGGCTCCGGGGGCGTCAGGGCGGGTTCATCATCGCCGGGACGCGCCGAGAGGTCTGGGACCTGGGCGTCACCGACAGCCTCCCGCTGGACTTCGATCTCAGCGGGGCGTTCGTTCGAGGTGATCTCGATCTGCGTCGAGGGTGGGTGACCGGTTCCAAGGTGAGCGGGGCCTTCAACGCCTGGACCTTCCGTCTGCCCCCTCCCTCACAGCGGGTGAGGATCCACTTCCAGGGGGCCTTCAGCACCTTCGACGTGAAGGTTCCCGAGGGAACACCGGTGCGCTACGACGGCCCCGGGTTCCCCCTCGTGTGGGGAGACCGGGGATCAACGCAGGAGGGGATCGGGGCGGACGCGCCGGGCTACGAGATCGAGCTGGAAGGGGCCTTCAGCGTGGTGAACATCGGAGAAGGTCCGCCCCCCGAGGGCGGGTGGCCGGCTCCTCGGACGTCACCGGAGACCCCGGACCCACGGGAGGAGTCGGCGGCGGCCGACCAGGAGAGCGGAGGCTCCCCGGCCCCCGAGGCCGCTCCGCTTCTTCCCGCCGAGGCCGAGCCCGGGGCGGAGACCGGGTCCGGGCCCCCAGCCGAGGATCCCGACGGGGCCTGAGGCCCCCGCGCGTGCCAGCCTCGGGAACGGTGTCTCACGCGGTGGCGAGAGCACAGAGCTGGGGCGGAGGGGTCCGATGCTGGAGGAAGGGGAACGGGGTTCGGCGTCGGTCGGCCAGAGAGCCGACGCCGAACGACTAGGCCTCCCGCTCCTCGAAGGCCCCGAAGATCTTCACGAACAGGTTGATGACCACGATGGCCAGCAGCACGTGGGCGGCCAGGGTGTACCACACGTACTCGGGATGACCCGCCGCGTCGAAGCGGCCGTAGAGGCCGGTGTAGATGGGGCCGCTGAAGGCGCCGATGGCGGTGGCCAGGAAGTTGGCGCCCATGTAGAGGCCGGCCTTCTCCTTGGGGGCGATCCAGGTGATGTACTCCTGGATCCGCGGGGAGGCCATCATCTCGCCGAGGGCGAAGAAGAAGATGCCCACGAAGATCATGGAGGCAACCGACATCCGCGCGTAGCCGAGGATGACGAAGCCGGCGGCCGACAACGCCAGACCGCTCATGAAGGTGGGCAGGGCCCGCCACTTCTCGATGGTCTTCGACACGAACACCTGCAGGATCACGATGATGTAGCCGGTGTTGGAGATGGACTCTCCGAGCACCCGCCTCGTGCCGTCCTCGTCCACGTGGGAGAGGAAGCCGGCGATCCCCGAACCGAGGACGCTGCGAATGTCGAGGTAGAGCTGGGCGGTGTCCACGTTGGAGTCGACGTACAGGGCGCAGAGGTTGAAGAACGCCCAGAAGGGGACCCACCACATGACGCCGAGGACGACCAGGAAGCTCGTGAACTTCGCGTCGGATAGCGCGATCCGGAGGTCCCGGAACTTCTGCTTGAGCGTCAACCCCTCGATCTGCCGGGGCGGCTCCTTGTAGAAGAAGACCGTCACGAGGAACATCAACACGATCATGCCCGCGGCGGCGTAGAAGGCGTGGTCCCACGAGATCGCCCGGAGCTTTCCGGCCACGATGGGGCCGAAGGACCCCCCGACGTTGACCATGGCGTAGAAGATGCCGAAGCCGAGGGTCTTGTTCGACTTGTCGGTGACGGCCCGGACCGTCCCCGCGATCAGAGGCTTGAAGATGCCTGCGGCGAACCCGATCGTGAGCATCGTGAGGGCGATCCCGGAGAAGGTCTTGTTGAAGATCAGCAGGAGGATGGCGGGCAGATACGCCATGTACGCCACGAGCAGTGTCTTCTTGAAGCCGAACCGGTCGGCGAAGGTCCCCGAGATCACCGGGATCGTGTAGGAGAGGAGCAGGAAGATGAACTGCACCCACCCGAGCTGGTCCGGCGAGAAGCCCAGGGACTTCATGTAGATCCCGAAGCCGAAGTAGATCCCGTAGTAGGCGAACCGCTCCATCACCTCGATGAGGTTGGCGACCCAGAAGACCGGCGGGAAGGACGATCTCGTCTCGCTCATTCGGCTCCTCGATGTGCCGCTGGTGCTCGACGGGAGTTTCCGGCGCGCCCGGCGGCGGGGAATCGGCGCATTCTAGCCCGCGCCCGCCCCGGGGACGCAAATCCGGGATTCCTGGAACTCCAAGGGCGTCGGCTTCGTTGGTCATGATGGAGGACGCGCTCATGTCAAGACATCGGCTCTCGCTCCTGGCCGCGCTCGTGCCGGCGGCCCTCGCCCTGTCCGCCTGCCACGACTTCCCGGCCGGGCCCCTCACGGCCCGGGACGTCTTCGAGGAGACCCGGGCCCTCGCGCCCGACGGTCTCTTCGAGCTGGAGAACGTCAACGGCAGCATCACCCTGCGCTCCTGGACCCAGGACTCGGTGCGGGTCGAGGCGCAGCGGGCGGCGGTCAACGAGGAGATGCTCGAGGACATCGAGATCGTGATCGAGGGCGAGGGGTCGGCGGTCCGAGTCCGCACCCGCTATCCCCGGCGGAAGAGCTGGTTCATGGCGGGGAACCGGGGGAAGGTCGACTACGAGGTCACCGTCCCCCGCGGGTCCGAGGTCCGGCTGAAGACCGTGAACGGGCACGTCGACGTGGAGGGGCTCGAGGGCGACCTCCGGGCCGAGTCCGTCAACGGCGGGCTGGACCTCGCGGAACTGGGAGGCGAGGTCCGGGCCGAGACCGTGAACGGAGCCATCCACGCCGGGTTCTCCCGGGTGCCGGCGGACGCGCACTACCGCTTCAACACGGTCAACGGCGGCATCGACGTGTCGCTCCCCGAGGGCACCGGCGGCCGCTTGAAGGCAGCCACGGTCAACGGCGGCATCGGCTGCGAGCTGCCTCTCGACGTCACGACCAAGAAGAAGCGGCGCCTCGAGGGCCGCCTCGGCCCGGGCGCCGGGAGCTTCGAGCTCGAAACGGTCAACGGCGGCATCGACGTGGTCGCGGGGCCGGGCGCCCTCCCGGCCGAAGCAGGACCCGAGTCCGAGGAGTCCTGACCTCCTCTAATCCCGAGTCCGCGTCGTGCGATCGTCGGACTCGGAATCTCCGTTCCGTTCCCTGGCACGTCAGCCCCGCTCAGCTCACCACGCTCTCGATCCTCGGCCCCGCCCATCCCCTCCACGGGTCGGTACCCGCACCCCACACCGCCTGTCTCGCCCCCCTCCACCCGGTACCACCTCCCCAGCCCGTGCTACCCTCCCGCCCGATCCCGAGGAGGACCGCCATGTCCAGCGTCGAGCCGCCGCGTCCCGTCTCCACGCGGCGCGCCTTTCTGTCCCGGGGCCTCGGCGCCGGGGTGGTGGCCGCCCTGGCGCGCAGCGGCGCCTCCGCCCCCGGCGACGTCCTCCCGTCGGGGCTCGCCTTCGCCTCCGCGGTCGAGGCGGCCCGCGCTCTCGCGGAGGGACGCCTATCGTCCCTCGAGCTCACCCGGCTGATGCTCGACCGCATCGATCGCTTCGACCCGACTCTGAACGCCTACGTCAACGTGCTGTCGGACTCCGCCCTCTCCCGAGCCCGCGCGGCCGACGACGCACGGGCGCGAGGCGAAAGCTGGGGGCCGCTCCACGGCCTTCCGGTGGCCATCAAGGAGTCCTTCGGCATCGCCGGCGTGCCCCAGACCGTGGGCCTGCCGTCGCTGGCGGATCACCGCCCCGCGGAGGACTCGGCGGCCGTCGCCCGGCTCCGGGCGGCCGGCGCGATCGTTCTGGGCAACACCAACGTGCCCCTCCTGCTCTGGGACCTGCAGAGCTACAACGAGGTCTACGGCACCACGAACAACCCCTGGGACCTGGAGCGCACCCCCGGCGGATCGAGCGGGGGCAACGCCGCGGCCCTGGCCGCGGGGCTCGGGTACGTGGCCGTGGGCAGCGACATCGGGGGCTCCATCCGGACCCCCGCCCACTTCTGTGGGGTCTACGGTCACAAGCCCACCCTGAACGTGGTTCCGCGGCGAGGCCAGATCCCGCCGCTCCCGGGAAGCCCGCCCCAGCCTCCCACCGATCTCCCGGTCGCGGGTCCCATGGCCCGGCATGCCGGCGACCTCGCGCTGGCCCTGGAAGTGCTCGGCGGACCGGACGGCGACGACGCCACCGCCTACCGCTGGACCCTCCCCCCGCCGCGCCACGACCGCCTGGCCGACCACCGCATCGGCTACGTCCTCGACGACCCCCTGTGCCCCCCGTCCTCGGACGTGCGGGAGACCCTCGAGGCCGCGGTCGCTGCCCTCCGCAAGGCCGGGGCCCGCCTCGAGGAGGGCTGGCCGGACGGTGTGGTGCCCCGGGAGCAGTTCGAGACCTACTGGTACCTCCTGAGCGCCTTCTTCGCCTTCGACCTGAAGGACGACGACGTGGAGGAGGAGCGGGCCCGCGCCGCGGACCCCGCCGGAGGCCTCGACGCCCAGCGCGCACAGGCGCGGGTGGACCCGCACAAGCACTTCCTGGCCGCGAGCAGCCGGAGAATGGTGGCCCGGGCGGCCTGGCAGGACTACTTCCGGACCCACGACGCCTTCCTGATGCCCACCGCTTTGGTGGCCGCCTTTCCCCACGACCACCGGATGCCCATGGAGGCCCGTCGCCTCGCCACCCCCGAGGGCCCGCGGGCGTACCGGGACCTGATGTTCTGGATCAGCTTCGCGACGTTGACCGGCCTGCCCGCCACGACCGCGCCGGTGGGTCTGACCCGCGACGGGCTCCCGTGCGGGATCCAGATCCTCGGGCCCTACCTCGAGGACGCCACCCCCATCGGCGTCGCGGCCGAGATGGCCGACGTCGTCGGGGGCTTCCGTGCTCCCCAGGGCTACGAGGCCTGAGGGCCGAACCGGCCTTGCGGCCGGCTGCATTGGCCAGGGACACAGTCGTACGACTGTGTCCCTGGCGGGCCGTCTACGCGGTGCGGGCCTCGTCTTCGGAAACGACCGAGGGCTCCACCCAGCGGGCCAACGCCGGCACCCGGCCCCGGGAGCGGCCGGCGTCGGCCAGGGGCTTGTTGCTCTCGTAGAAGGTGGCCGGCTCGTAGGTCCACCCACGGTCCAGCCGCCGCTGCTCGAGCCAGAGGGCGGTCAGGATCACCGGGCCAACCACAGCGCCCCACACCGCGCTTCGCCACCCGAAGGCCGTTCGGAGGTCGTCGCGCACCGCCCGCACCTTCGCGCGGACGGCGGGGTCCGAGCGGAACCAGCGCTCCGACGCCCAGATGATCCCCGCGTACGTCCGCCGGAGGTCGCGCGTCTCCCACCAGAAGCGGGCACGCACCCGCGGGTCGGGGTTGTCGCGGTGGCGGAGATACCCCTTGAGGAGCGTCCCCAGCATGCGGACGATGCTGGGCCCGTTCACATCGAAGTCGCGCCGGAACGCGCGGACGAGCATCTCCCCTTCCTGGCCGTCCTTGATGTGGGGGTGACGGTAGTTGAATCTCGTCTGCCCGTGCACGTCGGCGGTCGGGCACTCGCTCTCGTCGAGGAGCGTCCCTTCCTCCTCGTGCTTCCGCCACAGGGGCGTGCCCGGGACCGGCGTGTACAGCATGAACTGATGAAAGTCGGTGTCGTGGCTGACCGCGTAGTCGATGGCGGTGTCGATGTTCTCCGGGGTGTGCTCGCGCAGGCCCACGATGCTCGACCCGAGGACGCGGATGCCGTTGGACTGCATCTCCCGCACCAGCGCCCGGGTGTCGGCGTTGTGCAGCTTGCGATACGCTGCTCCGTCTCCCTCCAGGCCCATCCACACCCAGGAGATCCCCAGCGCCACCAGATCCTCCATCGTGTAGAGCCGCAGGGCGTTGGCGGAGCTGAAGACCATGAACGACCAAGCCTTGCCGTTCTCCTTCATCAGCTCGAGAAGCCGCATGGCCCTCTTGCGGTGCAGGAGGAAGTTCTCGTCCATGACGAAGAACGAGGAGACGCCCATCTCCTCCTCGAGCCGGGCCATGAGATCGTAGAGCTCGTCGCCCGAGGAGTAGAAGTCGAAGGACTTCCCCTTGCCTCCGAACATCGCCGAGGTCGCGCAGAAGTCGCACCCGAGCGGACAGCCCACCGAGGGAATCACGGTGGCGGCGGTGTCCGCCACCTCGTCCGAGCCGTACACCCCCAGGATGCGGGTGCCGAAGCCGGACTGGATGAGGGGGTGACGGACCGGCAACGTCGGGTCCTCCCCGAGGAAGCGCCGGAACCACTGCACGCCCTCGCCCCGCACCACGTGGTCCGCGTCCACGAGCTCGTGGATCCGCTGGTGGTTGGCCACGTGCCCCCCGACGACGATCGTCGCCCTCGGCTGGAGCTCGCGGATGACCGCGCACATCTTCGCCACCTTGCCCACGTTCGGGACGATGGCGCCGATGCCGACGACGTCGTACTCGTGCTCCCGGAGCTCGGCCCGGAAGCGCTCGAGGTCCGGGAAGTCGAGGAGCGTGCACGGCGCCTCGATGTTCGCCTGGATGAGCATCATGCCCCAGGACCGGTGGAACATCCGCAGGGAGAACGGGCCCTGCATCCGCGTGACCTGGTTCTGGTAGAGCTCCATGGGGTTCACGGAGCGGCTCCCGTACTCGTCGTCCTGGGCGTAGGGCCCGAACACGCTGCACAGGAGGACGCGGGCCCGCGAGCCCTTGGGGTGGAGGGGGTGACCGTCGCTGGTAACGCGCATATTGAGAACCACCTTAGCGGCTCGCTCGCGCCGGGACTGTCACGGCTGTGTCACCAAACGCTCTAGTCCAAATGATCTAGACGAGCACGCCCCTCGAGTCCTTGCCGTGCCGTCGCGCAGGGGACTCCGCGCTCACCGGTCGGCGGGGTAACATCCGGGGACAGGCGAGGAGGACCGGCCCACCATGCCCCCCGTAGGCTTGCTCCAGCGCACGTCGGACCGTCCGGCGGACGCCCGCAAGCCCGAGAAGCGCGACGCGCCTCGCGACGACGCCGGTCGTGTCCTGGCGTGCGCAGCGTGCCTCGGGGCCGTCACGACCACGAGTGCCCGTATCGAGATGTCGGGGAGCCACGCCCACACCTTCTCCAACCCGTCCGGCATCGTCTTCCACGTTGGCTGCTTCGCCGTCGCGCCGGGCTGCGGCGAGGCGAGCGAGCCGACCACGTACCACAGCTGGTTCCCGGGCTACGCCTGGCAGATCGTGGTCTGCCGGGCCTGCCACGAGCACCTGGGTTGGCTCTTCCGCTCCCGCGACAGCCGCTTCTACGGCCTGATCCTCGACCGCCTGACCGAGACCGAGGACTCGGGACACTGACCCAGGAGACCCCCATGACCGAGCGTCCTTCCGCCCTGAACCGCCTCGGCCGCGCTCTCGACACCCTCACGCGCGCCACCGCCCACCTGCTCTTCCTGGGACTCCTGGCGGCTCTCGTCGCTCTCGCCGTGGCGGCGTATCGCTCCCGCCCTCGCGTCCCGAAGGGAGCAGCCCTGGTCCTGGACCCGAAGGGGGTCCTCGTGGAGCAGCTTTCCGGCGAGAGAACACCCAACCTCGCCGGGCCCCTCCTGGGGCTGTCGACGCGGCCGGCCCAGGCCCTCCTGCGTGATGTCCTCGACGCGCTCCGGCTCGCGAAGGACGACGAGCGCATTGCCGCCCTCTACCTCGATCTCGACGGCTTCCGGGGCGGGGGCATGAGCAAGCTGCGGGCGGTGCGCGAGGCCCTCCTCGACTTCAAGGCCGGCGGGAAGACCGTCGTCGCCTACTCCGAGGCCCTGACCCAACGGCCCTACTACCTCATGGCCCACGCCGACGAAGCCGTCCTGCACCCCGAGGGGCTGCTCGTGCTGGAGGGCTTCGGCGGGTACCGGGCCTACTACCGGGAAGGACTCGACCGCTACGGGATCGACGTCCACGTCTTCCGGGTCGGTGAGTACAAGTCGGCGGTCGAGCCCTATCTGAGGAACGACATGTCACCCGAGGCCCGGGAGGCCGCCCTCGACGTCTACGGCGACTTGTGGGCCACCTGGCTCGAAGACGTGGCCTCGGCCAGGGGGCGTCGCCCCGAGCAGGTCCAGGAGTGGATCGACACCACCCTCGAGCAGCTCCGGGCCGCGCGAGGGGACCTGGCCCGGGCGGCGCTCGACGCCGGCTTCGTCGACCGCCTCGCCCGGCGCGACGAGGTCCGGCAACGCATGATCGAGCTCGTCGGCGAGGACGACGAGGGGGAGACCTTCAAGCAGGTCTCCTGGCGGACCTTTCTCGCCGCCCACGACGGCGACCGCCGGCCCAAGGGGCGGGGCGACGGCGTGGCGGTGGTCGTGGCCGCCGGAGACGTGCTCGACGGCCGACAGCCCCCGGGGTCCATTGGCGGAGACTCGACCTCGCATCTCATCCGCCGCGCCCGGAACGACGAGAGCGCGAGGGCCATCGTGCTCCGCGTCGACAGCCCGGGCGGGAGCGTCTTCGCCTCGGAGCTGATCCGCCGCGAGTGTGAGCTCGTGCGGGAGGAAGGCAAGCCCCTGGTGGTGTCCATGGGCAGCACCGCGGCCTCGGCCGCCTACTTCATCTCGAGCGCCGCCGACGAGATCTGGGCCCGCCCCTCCACGATCACCGGCTCCATCGGGATCTTCGCCCTCTTCCCCACCGTGGACCGGGCCCTGGCGAAGTACCTCGGCGTCCACCTGGACGGCGTGGGGACCACGAGCTACACCGGCGTCTTCAACCCCGGTCGGCCCCTGGACCCCCGGGTGGAGGAAGCCATGCAGCTGTGGATCGACGACTCGTACCGGAACTTCGTGGCGCGCGTCGCCGAGGCCCGGGGCCAGACGTGGGACGAGGTGGACCGCATCGCCCGCGGCCGGGTGTGGAGCGGCGCCGACGCCCTGGAGCTGGGGCTCGTGGACCGACTGGGGGGCCTGCCGGAGGCCATCGAGTCGGCGGCGAAGCGCGCGGAGCTCGGGGAGGGCTACCGGGTGTTCTACGTGGAAGAGGAGCGGAGCTTGCGTGACCGGATCCTGGAATGGCTCCTGAGCGCGAAGGGGACGAGCGCTCCGCGGGCGGGTTCGGCGAGCCCGGTCGGCGCGGGACTCCGCTCCGTCGAGAACGAGCTGGGCCGCCTGGCGCTCTGGAACGACCCGAAAGGCCTCTACGGCCACTGCCTCTGCGGCGAGGAGTGGCCGTAGGGACGACTACGCGACCGAGGCGGCGCGGATCCGGTGGTTGAGACGGTGGTACTTCCGGCGGATCGCCTTGAGCTCGGTGTGATCGCCGGACTCGATCGCCTTCTGCCGGGCGGCCCTCAGCTCCTTGAGCTCGTCCTTGACCTTCTTCTTGTCGATGCCCGTCGCCTCGTGGTGGTGGTGCTTCTCGATCTTGATGTCGAGGGCCTTGCAGATCGCCGGGAGCAGGTGCTCCTTGTTCAGCTGGGTGTAGCCCTGGACCGCCTCGTGGTCGATGTCCTTGGCGATGTCCCGCAGCTCCGCCACCGTCTTCTTGTGCAGCTCCTCGTAGGTGTGAGCCATCCCGTCTGTCCTCCGCTTCCGTGATCGGTTGAGTTCGAAACCACAATCTTAGCCTGCTTTTCCCTCCTCCGGCACCGCACCTCGTCCCGAGGGGGGAGCGGACCTCGGACGGTCCCGGGGAACCCTGCGGCGCGCCCGGTCGTTCACTCCGGTGGAGGCACTCCTGGCGCCCGGGCGGCGCTTTGGCGTAGTCTCCCCGGAGAGGCAGACATGTCCGATCTCGAAGAGTACGAGCTGGAGCACACCGGGTCGCCCGACGAGCCGCCCCCGCCGTACCGCCCCGGTCCGGAGAAGAAGGAGGGCGGCCTCTTCTTCCCGGCCATGCTGGCCCTGGTGGCCATCGTCGCCATCGGTCTTCTGGCCGCGCTCTACCTGCTCTTCCGGACCCCGCCGGAGCCGGAGGTCGCGGCCACGCCACCTCCGGTGGCCGTCACTCCACCTCCCACTCCCGCCCCCGGAACGACCCCTCTCGTCCTGCCCTCCCTCGACGAGAGCGACGGCCTCGTCCGCGACCTGCTGACCGCGGTGTCGACGAACCCGGAGCTGGCCCGCTGGCTCGCCCAGAGCGGCCTCATCCGCACCACCACCGTGGTCACGGTGAACGTGGCCACCGGCGAGTCCCCCCGGCCTCACCTCCTCTTCCTCGAGCCCAAGGCGCATTTCGTCCCCAGGCGAGTCGGGCGCTCCTTCGTCCCGGATCCGGCGGGCTTCGCGGGCTACGACGTGATGGCGAACGCCATCGCCTCCCTCGATGCCGGCGCCACCGTGCAGACCTACCGTTCCCTCGAGCCCCTCTTCGAGATCGCCTTCCAGGACTTCGGGATGCCCGACGTCCGCTTCCGGACCATCCTCAACCGGGCGATCGACAACCTGCTGGCGGTCCCGGTCCTCGACGCCGAGGTCGAGCTCGTGCCTCACGCCACGACGTTTCGCTACGCCGATCCCCGCTACGAGCAGCTCTCCCCGGCCCAGAAGCAGTTCCTGCGCATGGGCCCCCGC
Organism: Acidobacteriota bacterium; assembly: GCA_022340585.1. Taxonomy (GTDB): domain Bacteria; phylum Acidobacteriota; class Vicinamibacteria; order Fen-336; family Fen-336; genus JAJDNS01. The sequence goes on along the minus strand of JAJDNS010000061.1, from coordinate 87,025 downwards.
AACGTGAAGGCGGTCCAGGCCAGGCTGCGCGAGATCAAGGCCGCGCTGGCCGCCCCCGCGGAGCGCCCCGCCCCATAGCCCGTCACTCCGCCCCCGGCGCCTCGAACGGCCGGAAGCGAATCTCGAGGGGCTCCTTCAGACGCCTGACCAGGGCCCGGAGGTCGGGTCGGCCGCGGGGCACGCCCTTGCGCGCGTGCCCGTCGGGCCAGACCGTGGCGGTGCCCACCCGGGTGAGGCCCAGCTTGCGCCCACGGCCACGCACGATGTGCAGGCCGTCGGCGGAGAGGGCGCTGCGGCTCTCGACCACCCGGGCCTCCCCCAGGACCTTGAAGAGAAGCCCGAGGGGCCCCGAGGTCGGGCGCCCGTGGAGGCCGCTCACGTCCGCATACCATCGACGGTCCGCGTAGTCGACCAGGCGGTAGCGGATCAGCTGCTTCTGGGTGACCCGAAGGGTCGGGTCCGACTGCAGGTCGTCGTACGAGAGCTTCTTCGGGCGGCCGGGACGATCGCGCCAGAAGATCTCCACGTTGGCGACGGTCCGGGGGCGGGGCCCCTTCACGACATGCTCGACCACCCGCTCCCAGCGGTAGTCGAGCACCAGGTCCTGGCCGATCTCCCAGGCCTTCCGGACGTAGAGGGGGGCGCGTTCCGGAGAGAGCCCGGTGCGTTCGAGGAAGGCCTCGTACCACTCCTGGTGGCCGACGAACAGGGGCCGTCGCTCCGGGTCCTGTTCTCGCGCCCGGCCGATGAGGCGGAGCAAGACCTCGGCCTGCAGCCGCGGACCGTTGGAGGTCGCGGTGAGGGCGTATCCCTGGCTGTGACGCATGGCCTGGAGGATCTCCTCGCGGGAGACCACGCGGGCACCGTCCGCCGCCGCCAGCCCAGCGAGCGCGAGGTTGAGCGCCGTCACCAGCGCCCCGACACGCCCTGCTCTTCCTCCCACACCGGCATCATGGCACACCGGTCGCGGGGCTCTCGACACCCCTGGGTGGGCACCGTATAGTCGGCGCACGATGGGCGCCGGCCTGCCACCGCTCGTGCTCGAGAACCCCATCCAGAACTACGCCTGGGGATCGCGGACCGCCCTCGCCGAGCTCCTCGGTCGCCCCAGTCCCAGCGAGTTGCCCGAGGCCGAGCTGTGGATCGGCGCCCACCCCAGGGCCCCGTCGCTGGTCACACAGCCACCGGGCCTCGGCCCTCTCGACAAGGTGATCGAGGACGACCCGGTGAGCCTGCTCGGCGCCGAGGTCTGCGAGCGCCTCGGCAACGAGCTGCCCTTCCTCTTCAAGGTCCTGGCCGCGGCCGAGCCTCTCTCCATCCAGGCTCACCCCGACCACGAGCAGGCCCGCGCGGGCTGGGCTCGGGAGAATGCCGAGGGAACCCCGCTCGACGCCCCCCACCGCAACTACCGCGACCCCAACCACAAGCCCGAGCTCGTGTGCGCCCTCACCTCGTTCTCCGCCCTCAAGGGCTTCCGGCCTCCGGACAGCGTCGCCCGCCTCCTGGAGCCGGTGGCCGGCGAGGAGCTCGACCGGGAGATCGGTCGGCTCGCCCGGGAGCGCACACCGGAATCCCTCCGGGCGCTGTTCACGCGCCTCATGACCCTGGAGGAGGACGAGAGGGCGGCCGTGCTGTCCCGCGCCCGGGAGGAGTCGGCCCGACAGGACGACCCCGCCTGGGACTGGGTCGCCCGCCTCCACGCCCGGTATCCCGGCGACGTCGGCAGCCTGAGCCCCCTCTACCTCAACCTCCTGGCCCTGGCCCCCGGGGAGGCGCTCTTCCTCCCGGCCGGGGAGCTGCACGCCTACCTCGAGGGCACCGCACTGGAGATCATGGCCAACTCGGACAACGTGCTGCGGGGCGGCCTCACCCCCAAGAACGTCGACCTTCCGGCCCTCCTGGCCATCCTGAGCTTCGAGACCCGCCCGCCCGAGGTGCTGCGCGGCGACGACGCCGGACCGGGCCAGCGGGTCTTCCGCACCGAGGCTCGGGAGTTCGAGCTGGGGCTCGTCGAGCTGGGGGGGTCGGGGCCGTTCACCCCGGCGCCGGGACGAGGAGTGGAGATCCTCCTCGGGCTCGAGGGATCGTGCATGCTTCGCTCTGGCGACATCGAACGCCCCCTGGGCGCGGGGCGGACGGTGTTCATCCCCGCCTCGACGCGCAGCTACACCGTGGAGGGCGAGGGCCGTTTCGCCCGCGCGTCGGTGCCGGCGTAGGGTCGGGTGACGTCGGCGTTGGTCGGGCCTCGGCCGTGGCGACGTCGTTACCTCTTCCGCTCCTTCTTCCAGGCCTCGAACTCCACCTCCATCTCCGGGGTCCACCTGGTGTCGATCTGACCCGGGGTGTACTTCCCCTCGCGGAGCATGGTGTGGCCCCACTCGTCGCGGAAGCGGATGTCCTCCGAGACGTCGGCCACCTCCGCCGCCAGGTGGGGCGGGATGAAGGTGAGGCCCTCGGGGTCGCTCAGGAGGACGTCGCCGGGAAGCACCGTGACCTCCCCGATCCGAATGGGAACGTTGATCCCCGCGATCATCACGTCGGCGATGGCGCTGGGATCGAAGTCCCGGACGTAGCCCAGGAAGCCATCGATCTCGAGGATCCCCGAGAGGTCCCTCACCGAGCCGTCGACGACGAGTCCGGTGCCGCTCTTGGAGTAGATGGAGGTGGCGAGGTTGTCACCGGCGAAGGTCCCGTCCTTGATCTTCCCGAACATGTCCACCACGAGGACGTCCCCGGGCCTCAGGGTGTCGATCACCCAGGAGTTCTGACCCCCTCCCACCCGGCCCTCGGCCTCGGCGAACCGATTGATCATGCCGTTCATGTCGGGGCGTTTCGGCATGAAGACCGCGGTCACCACGCGGCCCACCAGGCGTCGTCCCGGCTCGCCCGCGTTGATTTCCTTCCAGCCCCCTTCGAACTGGAGGGTGTACCCGGCCTTGCGAAGCACCCCCCAGGCCTCCTCGGCGGTGACCTCCGTCATGCGCTCGAGGACGTCGGACGGCACCCTGGGCCTCCCGTCCTCGAAACGCTCCCCCGTCCACTCCGCGGTGAGGGCCTCGCGCTGCTCCTTCGAGAACATGCCCAGCTGGGCCTCGGCCACGCTGCCGGCCAGGGTGAGGAACGCGGCCGCGAGGGCCATGCCCCTGATGATCATCTCTGCCTCCCGAGCCGGAACCGGCGGTGGCCGGTTCCGGCTGGATGTCTGGGTGCGTCAATCCCCGGGGCCGCCTCCAGGAACTCGTCGCCCCGAGCGATCTCGCCCGGCGCCGAACACCGAACGCGTAGACTCTTCCTCACGCGTCTCGGCCTTCCTTGTCCAGGCCGCTGAAGGGACGAATCGGTGCCCAGCCTAGCACGGCACTCGGCTTGGGGAGCCCGGGGGCCCGACGTATGATCGCGCCAGCCACGATGTCCATCCTCGAGCTCCTGGCCCTGACGACCGTCGGCTTCCTGGCCTCGGTCCTGAACGTGATCGCCGGAGGGGGGTCCTTCCTCACCCTGCCCCTGCTCATCTTCTTCGGCCTGCCCGCCGTCGAGGCGAACGGCACCAATCGCCTCGGGATCATCGCCCAGAACGTGGGAGGGGTCTGGGGCTTCCACCGGCACCGGGTCCTCGACTGGGGCTGGGCGCTCCGGGCCTCGCTCCCAGCTCTCGCCGGCGCCGCCCTCGGAGCCTGGCTCGCCCTCCGGGTCGCCGACCAGGACTTCCGACGAATCCTGGCCACCCTCATGGTCGTCGTCACCCTCTGGACGCTCCTCGACCGCGGGGGCCGCGCCGCCGCCGCGCTCCGGCGCTTCCCCCACCAGCGCCTGATCCTCGCCACCGCGTTCGCCGTCGCCGGTGTCTACGCCGGGTTCGTGCAGGCCGGGGTGGGCTTCTTCGTGCTGGCGCTCACCACCGTGGCCGGCCTGGACCTCGTCCGGGGCAACGCGGTCAAGCTCCTCGTCATCCTTCTCACTACCTGCCTCGCCCTGGCCCTGTTTGCCTGGGCGGGCAAGGTCGACTGGGTCGCGGGGGCGGCGCTGGCCGTCGGCAGCTTCGCCGGCAGCCTCCTCGGGGTGCGCTTGACCGTCCTCAAGGGCCACGCCTGGGTCCAGGGCGTGGTCACCATCGCCATCGTCGTCTTCGCCGTGAAGCTCTGGCTGGGGTAGGCGCGTCGGGAAAGCCGGCCGGTGATTCCGCCGCCGCCGGGTCAGAGGCCCCGGGTGTCCTCGGGAGCATAGCCCAGCCCGATCCGGTACAGGCCCGGGGGGACGTCCAGCTCGACGCTGCCCAGCCCGTCGAGGCGCAGGTCGCGCTGCTCGGTCCCGGGATCCGGAGCGAGGTGGACCACGATGTCGCTGAGGATGGGGATGTCCGGCAGCTGAAGCTGGAGGTACTGGCGGTGGGTCCCGTCGAAGCCCTTCTCGCCGAACACCCGCACCGGCCCGAACTCCGAGAGGGCGGCGATGTCGTCGGGCAGGCGCAGCTGGGGTGTCGTGTAGCCCAGGCGCTCCTTCAGGTAGCGCTGGATGGCGACCTCGACCTCCATGAGGCGGAACAGCGACCGCGCGACCCGGTTCTTGCGGAGGATGTCGACGAGGGGCCCCGCCACGAGGTCCCGGGCCAGGGCGTACTCGCCGCCCTTGATGAGGGTGCCCAGCTGGTCGAGACTGCGGAAGAGGAGCTCGCTCTCCGCCGGTGCAAGCTTCACGCTCGCCACCTCGAGGAGCAGCGTCTCGATCTGGCGCAGCGCCAGTCGGCCGTCCTCGCGGCGGTCGGCCCGCTCCCCGTAGTCGTCCCAGGCCATCTGCAGGAGGGTCGGGGCCAGCCGGAAGAACGTCGCCTTGACCTCCTCCGCCGCGTCCTTGCCCAGGGTCGGCAGCAGCGTCTGGAAGAAGACCACGAAGCTCTCGACGGCCTGGGCCGCTTCCTGCCGCGGGCTTCGGCGGCAGGACTCGATCAGGGAGTTGCAGCGCTCGGCGAGGAGGGCGGGAGGAAGGGTGAGGAAGGTCTCCTCGGTCAGCCGGGCCACGCCTTCCGGCCCATAGGAGAAGGCGTCCACCGCCTCCTGAAGCCCGGCGTCCAGGGCCAGGTCGCCGAGGGCGGACGACACCGCCATGCCGGATTCGGCGACCAACCCCTCGAGCTCCGACAGGAACTCGGAGTCGAAGATGTCGTCCTTCGTGGCCGGGTCCGAGATGGTGGTCCTCCTATCCAGGGGGTGCTCTGCGCAAGACGCAGCGTGCCTCCCAGTGTATGCCCCGCGGCGCCCCAGGGGCAATGAAGAGCTTCCCCGGCTGGCGCCGGCGAAAGGGCCCGCGTAAACTCCCTGCGACCCTTGAGCCCATGAAGCGCCTCCTCCGCCATGCGTCCCAGCTCCTGCCCGCGCTGCTGGCGCTCGCCCTTCTGGCCTTCACCCTGCGCTCGGCGGACATCGACCGGTCTCTGGCCCTCGTCCAGTCCCTCGGCTGGAGGATCCCCCTGCTCCTCCTTCCGACCTTCGTGGCCACCCTCTCGGAGACCCTCGGGTGGTGGATCGCCTTCGCTCGTCTCGGAGGGCGTCCGCGTTTTCGCTCACTCCTGAGGGTGCGGATCATCACCGACGCGGTGATGCTGGGCCTCCCCTCGGGGGCGGTGATCTCCGAGTCGCTGCAGCCCTACCTCCTGAAGCGCCGCTGCGGAGTGCCCTTCGAGGTCGGGATCATCGCCGGCATCGGGCGGAAGTTCCTGGTGGTGATGTCTCACGGCCTCTTCCTGGGCCTCTCCGTCTTCCTGGCCTGGCCGCTGCTGCAGGGTGCCTCGCGCGCCGCCATCGGACGTGGGGGGCTGCCCTTCCTGGTGCTCGCGGGGGCGGCGGCACTGGTCGTCGCGGCCCTCGCGCTGGTGGCGCTCGGCGTCCACGGGAACATCGCCGACCGGCTGCACCGGATCCTCGACCGCTTCGGGGGCCGGTGGCTCGGGGGCTGGCTGGAGCGCAACGCCCTCCGCTTCGAGGCCGCCGACGAGCACCTGGCCACGTTCTTCACCCACCGGCCGGCGGGCCTCGTCCCCCCGCTGGCGTGCTACCTGTTCGCCTGGCTGGCCCGCGCGGCGGAGACCCTTCTCTTCCTCGGCCTCCTCGGGGTGAGCATCGCCCTGGCCGGGGCGATGGTGATGGAGACGGCCTTGATCCTCGTCCGAGCCATGGCGGTCCCGGTCCCCGCCGGGCTCGGGGTCCAGGACGCGGGCTACGTTCTGAGCTTGAAGGGCCTCGGCGTCGAAGACGCCGTGACCGTGGGTGCGGCCTTCGTGCTCCTCAAGAGGGGCAAGGACCTCTTCTGGATCGCGGTCGGCTTCCTGCTTCTCGGCCTCGGGCGAGACCGCAAGGAGCTCTCGCGGGAGGTCCCGGCGACCTAGGCGAGGGCGGAAGGGGGACTCGGGGAATGGTCAGGCCGGGGGCTCCGGCTCGCCTCCTCCCTCCTCGTCCTCCGGCCGGCGGAACGCGCGGATGTCGACGACATTCCCTCCCCGGTCCTCGCCGTCTCCCCCGCCTTCGGCGTCGGCCGGGGCCGATCCACCCCCCCGGGGCTCCTGAACCACCCGGGCCTCGCGCGGCTGATCGAATCGAAGGCCGAACTCGGCGGCCGGATCGGCAAAGGCAGTCAGGGCGCCGAACGGGACGTGGAGGCGCTCCCGAACCCCGCCGAAACGAAGGGTCACGGAGAAGGCGTCGTCGCCCACCGCGAGATCCCAGTACTGGTGCTGCAGCACCACCGTCATCTCCTCGGGATGACGGGCCCGGAGCGACGGCGAGATCGAGACGCCCGGGTGAGTGGTCCGGAACGACACGTAGAAGTGGTGCTCCCCGGGCAGGCCCTCGCGGGCAATGAAGCGGAGTGCACCACGCGGCACGTCGAGAAGCGCCTCGCGCACGAGCCGAGCGTAGTCGAGGGGGTCGTCGGGCATCGCCCCATTCTAGGCCCATCGGCCTTGTCTCCGTCTCTCCTTCGTGCTTCACTCGCACCCATGCGCCTGGTCACACGCCCCGATCTGGACGGCCTCACCTGCGCGGTGCTGCTCTCGCACTGCGAGGCAGTGGACTCCTACGAGCTCGTCCACCCCCAGCAGGTGCGGGACCGGGAGGTGGTGATCGGAGAGAACGACATCCTGGTCAACGTGCCCTATCAACCCGCGTGCGGGATGTGGTTCGACAACCATCTCCTCACCGACTCCCAGTCGACTCCCCCCCAGGACTACCGGGGCCGCTACGGGCAGGCCCCGAGCGCGGCGCGCCTCGTGTACGAGCACTACGCGCCCACCCACCCGGAGCTCAACGCATACGAGGAGCTCATCCGCGAGACCGACCGCCTCGACTCCGCCCAGCTCGAGCTGGAAGACGTCCTCTCGCCGGACGGGTACACGCTTCTCGGCTTCACCCTCGACTCCAAGAGCGGGCTCGGGGACCCCCGCGAGTACTTCCTCGAGCTCGTTCCCGCAATCGCCACCAAGCCCATCGAGGAGGTCATGGAGCTGCCCTCTGTCCGCGAGCGGGCGGCCCGCCTGAGGGAGCAGGACAGCCAGTTCCGCGAAGCCGCGCTGGCCCACTCGCAGCTCGACGGCCCGCTGATCATCACCGACTTCCGCTCGCTGGATCCCTTGCCCGTCGGCAACCGCTTCCTCATCTACACCGTGTTCCCCGACGCGACGCTCTCGCTCCGGATCCAGCGGGGCCGGGCGCCCGACACGGTGTCGGTGAGCGGCGGACGCTCGATCTTCAACCGCACCAGCCGCGCCAACATCGGCATCGTGATGTCGCTCTACGGGGGCGGCGGCCAACCCGGGGCCGGCGCGTGCGTCCTGCCCGCCGCCACCGCCGACGCCCAGATCGCCGAGATCGTGGCCGCGCTCAAGCGGCATGCCTGACTCCGCCGCCCGCGCCAGCTGACCGCGTGACCGTGTACCTGCTCGACGAGCGCCACGTCTTCCCTCCCCCGGAGCGGGCTCCCCCCGCCGGGCCCATCGCGGTGGGAGGGGACCTCCACCCGGATCGACTCGTCCTCGCCTACTCGATGGGCATCTTTCCCTGGTACGGACCGGGCGAGCCCATCCAGTGGCACTCTCCCGACCCCCGGATGGTCCTCCTCGCCGACGAGCTCCGGGTCCCGCGGAGCGTGCGGCGCGTTCGGCGAAAGGGCAGGTTCCGTCTCACCCTCGATGCCGCCTTCGCCCGGGTTGTCGACGCCTGCGCCTCCGCCCCTCGGCCGGGACAGGCCGGCACCTGGATCACCGGCGAGATGAAGGCGGCCTACGTCGAGCTCCACCGCCGCGGCCTCGCCCACTCGGCCGAGACGTGGCGAGACGAGCGCCTCGTGGGCGGCCTCTACGGGGTGTCGCTGGGCGCCGCCTTCTTCGGAGAGTCGATGTACGCGGAGGAGCCGGAGGCGTCCAAGGTGGCGCTCGTGGCCCTCGCCGAGCAGCTCCGGAGGTGGGGCATCCGCCTCATCGACTGCCAGGTCTACACCGAGCACCTGGCCCGGTTCGGAGCCCAGGAGTGGCCCCGCCGCGCCTTCCTCGCCGCACTGCGGGAGGCCATCGAGGAACCCACTCGGCCGGGGCCCTGGCGCTTCGATCCCCCCGAGGAGCAGTCCTGAGGCCGTCCGCCCTCGACCGCTCCTGGCCCAAGGGCCTCGTCCTCGCTCTCGGGCGTGCCCGCCGCCGGGGCCTTTTCGACCTATCATGGGTCTGATGGCGAGCCCACGACGTCTCTACAAGGTCACCTTCCTCAGCCAGGGCCAGGTCTACGAGGTCTACGCCCGCCGCGTGAACCAGGGGGGCCTGCTGGGCTTCGTGGAGGTCGAGGGACTGGTCTGGGGGGAGAAGACCTCGGTCGTGGTGGACCCGAGCGAGGAGCGCCTGCAGAGGGAGTTCGAGGGAGTCAAGCGCTCCTACCTCCCCATGCACTCGGTGATCCGCATCGACGAGGTCGAGAAGAAGGGCCAGAGCCGGATCACCGAAGCCGCCAGGGGCGAGAACGTGTCCGCCTTCCCCGTCCCCTACTTCCGATCGGGCGGGGGCGACTCCAAGCCCTGAGCCCGTCGCTTCTCCTCCTCCCCGGGCACGACCTGCCGGAAGAGGCTCGACTCCCGCTGGAAGAAGCCTTCGGTGTGGAAGGAGTCGGCGAGCCCCAACAGCTCGTAGTCGAGGTGATGCCCGAGCTCGTGGAGAAGGGTCCGGAGGAAGGTCCGGAAGGCCACGACTCGCTTGTGTCGAGCCGTCCGCATCCACAGCTGGATGCGGGTGGGCTGTCCCTCCTCCCGAGTATAGAGCCCGTGCAGCTCCCCGTCGCTCGTGGACGGACGGACGGCCAGGACCCGCACCGCGATCGGCGAGAGCGCCAGCATCTGAAGGAGCCCCCGGGCGAGAAGGCCCGCCGCCCGCTCCACCGCCCTCCGGTCCTCCCGGGCGAGGGCCTCCTCCAGGGCGCCCACCAGCGGGTGGAGAAGCTCCGGGTGGGACAGCTTCACAGCCGTGACCGCGTCGCTGCGACGGTAGATCGCCTTGCTCCTCGACGAGAGGCGGTCGTAGTACGCGAAGGGCACTCGCCAACATAGCACGGGGCGCGGACGGGCCCGGCGGTCATGATTCGCCGGGACGCCGCGGCCCTTGACGCTTCCGCCCCGCCCCGCCTAAGTTTGGGGCCGAGGAGGTCTCCCATGCCCCAGGCCACCGGATCCGACACCCCCGCCGAGAGGACCTTGGCCGAGCACCGCGCCCTCCACGCTCTTCTCCAGGAGATCCAGGAGGCCACCGTCGACCCGGGCGGTGCGGGCGAGGCCCTGGTCGCCCGCCTCGGCACCCTCCGGGACCAGCTCGACGCCCACTTCGACGGGGAGGAGGAGTCCGGCCTCTTCGAGCAGATCCAGGAGCTCGCTCCCGAGCAGGCCCACGAGTGCGCGCGGCTGTGCGACCAGCACCGGGGCCTGCTCAATCAGCTGGACGAGCTGCGGGACGCCAGCGCCGAAGCCCGGGCGAGCGAAGCCTGGACCCGGGAGGTGAGGGAGCTCCTCGCCCAGCTGGACGAGCACGAGTCCAGGGAGAACGAGCTCCTGAACCGTGTCCTCGACGGCTCGATGGAGGCCCAGGACTAGGAGCTCACAGCCCAGGGCTCAGAGGCCATCGTCCGAGAGCCTCGAAGGGGTCAGGTCGTGAGCTCATCCCACACCGCGCCCGCACCTTCTCGACTTTCCCGCCAAGCCTCTCCCCCCGCACCAAACCCTCATTCCTCTCAACAGACCTGACCCCAGCGTCTCTCTACTCCTGGGCCGCCTTGTGCTCCTCCACCAGACGCTCCACCACGTCGGGCTCGGCCAGGGTGCTGACGTCCCCGAGGCCGTCGTACTCGGAGGCCGCGATCTTCCTCAGGATCCGCCGCATGATCTTGCCGCTGCGGGTCTTGGGAAGTCCCGACGCGACGTGGATGACGTCGGGGGCGGCGAAGGCCCCGATCACGTGGCGGACCTGCTCTTTGAGGGCCCCCTTCACCTGCTCGGGGTCCTGGTCGGTGTACTCGGAGGTCAGGCTGACGTAGGCGTAGATCCCCTGCCCCTTGATCGGGTGTGGGCACCCCACGACCGCGGCCTCGGCCACCGAGTCGTGGGCCACCAGCGCGCTCTCCACCTCGGCGGTGCCCAGGCGGTGGCCCGAGACGTTGAGGACGTCGTCGATCCGCCCGGTGATCCAGTAGTAGCCGTCCTCGTCGCGCCGCACCCCGTCCCCCGTGAAGTAGAACCCCGGGTACTGGCTGAAGTACGTCTCCTTGAATCGCTGGTGGTCGCCCCAGACCGTGCGTGCCAGCCCGGGCCACGGCGCCCCCAGGCACAGTGCCCCTCTCACGTCGTTGCCCTCGAGGACCTTCCCGTTGTTCGTGTCCAGGACCACCGGCTGCACGCCAAAGAAGGGCAGGGTGGCCGAGCCGGGCTTGGTGGGAGTGGCCCCGGGCAGGGGGGTGATGAGGATGCCGCCGGTCTCCGTCTGCCACCAGGTGTCGACCACCGCGCAACGCTCGTCTCCCACCGAGTCGTGATACCAGCGCCAGATCTCGGGGTTGATCGGCTCCCCCACCGTCCCCAGGACCCGGAGCGACTTGCGCTTGTATCGCTTCACCCACTCGTCCCCGGACTGGGCCAGGGCCCGGAGCGCGGTCGGTGCGGTGTAGAAGATGTCCACCCCCAGATCGTCCACGATCCTCCAGTACCGCCCGGGGTCCGGGTACGTCGGGGTCGACTCGAAGAGCACGGTCGTGGCCCCGTTGGCCAGCGGCCCGTAGACGATGTAGCTGTGGCCGGTGATCCAGCCCACGTCGGCCGCGCAGAAGTACACGTCGCCGGGGTGGTAGTCGAAGACCAACTTGTGGGTGTGGGCGGCGTAGACGAGGTAGCCCCCGGTGGTGTGCAGCAGCCCCTTGGGCTTCCCGGTGCTCCCCGACGTGTACAGGATGAAGAGCGGATCCTCGGCTCCCATCCATTCCGCGGTGCAGGTCGAGCGCTGCTTGTGGCACTCCTCGTCGAGCCAGTGGTCCCGCCCCGGCCTCATGGGGACCTCGTTGTCGGTGCGGCGGGCCACCAGCACCGTCTCGACCATGGACATCCCGTCGATGGCCCGGTCCACGGTCTTCTTCAGGGGAATGTGCTTGCCGCCGCGCAGGCCCTCGTTGGCGGTGACCACCACCTTGCAGCGGGCGTCGACGATCCGGTCGCGCAGGGCCTCCGCGCTGAACCCGCCGAACACCACCGAGTGCACCGCCCCGATCCGCGCGCAGGCGAGCATGGTGTAGGCGAGCTCCGGCATCATGCCCATGTACACGCACACCCGGTCGCCCCGCCGGACGCCGTGGGCCAGGAGCACGTTGGCCACCCGACTCACGTTGTGCTTCAGCTCCCGATAGGAGATGTGACGGTAGGCCCCCACCTCGTCCTGGGCCCAGATGATCGCGGTGCGGTCGCCCCGCTCGCTCAGGTGCCGGTCCACGCAGTTGAAGGACGCGTTGAGACGCCCCCCCGAGAACCAGGCGAAGTCCACCTCGTCGTAGTCGGCGTCGAACACGTTCTGCCACGGGTGATACCAGTCGATGGCCTTCGCCTGCTCGGCCCAGAACCACTCGGGGTTGTCGAGGGAGAGTCGATACAGCCGTTCGTACTCGGCCATGCTGCCGACGTGGGCCCGATCGGCAACGTGGGGCTTGACAGGATACAGGTCGGACACCGCGTGCCTCCTTGTCCTCTTCTGGGTGGTGAAGCGGCATTCTGCCGCCGAACGGCGAGGCGTGCAAGCGGGCGAGGGACACACGGCCCGGTCTCGTCTGGGCCCGGCGCCTGCCGCGGGGCGAATGGGCAGGGAACAACGGAAGGGGTCAGGCCCCTTTCATTGCACCGCGGGCGAGAACGTCGGGGCGGCGCAAGAAACGGGGCCAGACCCCGCCCTCCCCTACGGCAGCTTGCGGGCGATCCAGGCCGTCCGGTAGATCGCGGTCCCCATCGATCCCACCGCCATCACCGCGAGGACCCAGAGCAGGAGCGTCCCCTCCTCCCAGCCCGCGACCCGCGTCACGGTGGGATCGACGAGGCAGGCGAGGATCTGAAGGACCAGCCGCTCCGCTCGCTGCATCAGCCCTCCCGAGCCCGAGACGCCCACCGTCTCCCCCCGGGCCTGGGCGTAGCTGACGAGGAGCGATCCCCCCAGTCCCGCGGCCACGATGAGGGCGCCGATTGTCTGCCCGCCGAAGTAAACCGCGAAGCCCAGGAAGGCGAAGGTCTCGACGAAGCGGTCGAGGGTGGAATCGATGAACTTCCCGTAGGGCGACGCGACCTCCTGGGCGCGGGCGAGGCGCCCGTCGAGGATGTCGCAGATTCCGGCGAGGGCGATGGCCCACCCCCCGGCCTCGAGGTGCCGGGTGCCGATGAGGATCCCGCTCAGGAGCCCGAAGAGGAGACCGAAGGCATTCATGTGGTTGGGCGTGGCTCCGATCTTCAGGAGCAAGCGCTCCACGGGACCGATCGCCCACATGAACCAGTGGATCAGGAAGTCCCCCACGCCCAGGAGGAACCGGGAGCCCTTGCGCTCGGCATCCGCGTCCTTCTGTCCCCGCCGCGTGACCGCGAAGACGGGCATGGACAGGATCGCGATGCCGAGGACGGTGACCAAGATCGAAAGACCCGGGCTCATGGAGCTCTCCCCTCGCGGTTCCTGGCTCGCAGGTACCGGAAGACCCGCGGCCACAAGAAGACCAGCGGCCAACGCCGCTCGCGCGCGGAGAGCTCGTGGGGCTCCCCGGCGTGACGGTTCGCCTTGCGCACAAGATAGTCGACCCAGCCCTCGAAGCTCACGACGTGCTTCAGCCACCGGGCCGTGGACCGGGCCATCGAGCGGCGAAAGTAGAGCTTCAGGCGGAGGGCTTCCATGTCTCCGACCGACTGGACCGCGCTCCAGGAGCGCATTCTCGGGGCCGGCACTACCTCTCCGCTCGCGGCGAGATCTGACAGGAGCGCCTCGAAGACCGGCGTCTGCTCCTTCTCCTGGGCCGCCCAGAGGGCCTCGGCCCGTCCCGCGGGCTCGGGCCGCACCTCCCACGACATCGACACCACCAGGGCGTTGCGCCCGTACTCTCCGGCGTCGAACACCGACGGCAGCCATGGCCGCGACCACTGCCACGTGGCGGCGTGGGCCGAGGTGAGGTCGTCGACGAGCGCCGCTCTCGTGTCCTCGTCCCTCGCGTACAGGATCCGGCTCGGCTGGAAGAGCCTCCCGATGCAGAAGTGATCGTGGCGGCGCCGGGAGGTCTCCCGGTGGAAGGTGTCGGTCCGGATGACCGAGCCCTTGACGTGGACCGGCGAGCCCTCGAGCCGGAGGGAGTACTGGGTCGGCGGCAGCCAGTGGCTCACCAGCGACAGGGCCCCCGGGCCCTTGCCGCTGAGCCCCGCCCGCGACATCGCCTCGTAGAACGGCCGGTAGGCCCCGACGATGACGAACAGGTCGTAGGCGCTGAAGGCGTTGGACCGGGCCGCCCCGGTGCGCCGGGACCCGAAGAAGATGAGCCCGTCGAGGGTCCCTCCGGCCGCGACGGCCAGGCGCTCCGCCACCTCGTCGAGAGCGAGGTCGTCCCCGGGCGACAGCGCACGTGCGGCCACCGCCTCGCGGAGCGCGGCGCCCGCTGAGGACACGATTGCCGTGGCGGAATCGTGTCCTTGGCCAGGGTATCCGGCCCCAGGCCGGTTCGGTCCTCGGGACGGCTCCGTCATGGCCCCGACCGCCCCGGCGACGGCGCGCGCCTCGTCATCGCTGTCCACATGTCGGCGACTCGCGGCTCACGGCTCACGCGGGACCCGGACCCGCAGGGCACGGGGAACGGCCTCGATCACCAGCTCGTTGCCCCGGGCCTGGTTCCACTCACCATCGGTCTCGTAGGTCGGTGGGGCTTCGAAGCGGTACACCAGACGCGAGGCCGCCTCCCGGCTCACCCGGGGGTGGGAGGTGTGGCGGCCGAGCAGCAGCCTTACCAGCGCGCTCACCCGGCCCGCGAGGCCCATGTTGGCGAACGAGACGGCGTCGAGACGGCCGTCGTCGACCTCGGCCCACGGCGCGACCTTGAAGCCCCCGCCGAAGATGCGGGCGTTGGCCACGATCACCATGAGCATCTCGCGCCGACCGAGAGAGCGTCCGTCCACCTCGCCCTCGACCCGGAACCCCCGGTACGACCCGAGCTGGCGCAGGGCACAGTAGAGGTAGAGGAGGCTCCCCTCGAGATACCCGACGCTCCAGGAATCCTCGAGCACCGCCACGTCGTATCCGAACCCGGCGATGTTGAGGAAGTGCTTGTCCTCGATCCTCCCCACGTCGATGGCCCGCGTGGAGCCATCGAGGATGATCTGGCAGCACCCGTGGACGTCGCGGGCTGGGATTCCCAGGGACTTTGCCAGGTCGCAGCCGGTGCCTCCTGGAATGAGCCCGAGCTCCGCCGGTTGGCCCGAGTCCAGGATCGCGTTTCCGACGTTGCCCCACGTCCCGTCGCCGCCCACGGCCACGATCCGGCCGAAGCCACGCTCGACCGCCGCCCGGGCCAGCCGGGCCTCGTCGCCAGGAGACCGGGTCAGGCCATGCTCGACCGTGGCCCCGCCGGCGGACAGCGCCTCGAGGACCGGGGCCACGAACTGGGCACCGCGGCCCTTCCCGGCGTGCGGGTTGAAGACGACGAAGATGCGGTCGTTCACTAGGGTCCCGGGGCCGCCGATCTCCGAGCCCGCGCCACGCGATCCTAGAGCGTGCGGAGCGGGTCGAAGAGCTGGTGGCCATCCCGCATCCACATCTCGCGGAAGGGCTGCTCGAAGACCTCGGAGATCTCGATGTCCCTGTTGAAGGGGTGCTCGTGCAGCTTGATTCTGCCCGTCTCCTCCTCGTGCTCGCTCTTCTCACCCTCGAAGAGGATGTTGCACATGTACCGCCCTTCGTCGTCCTGCTGGAAGGACTGGTACAGGTGGGAGACCTCGTTCCACGAGTGGTCGGTGATGGTCATCTCGAGAGCGAGGCTGCCCTCGGCCTCGACCCGGGCGGTGAGGCTCCGCCCTTCATTGGAGGGCTCGAAGTCCACCCCGACGTCGTCCATCCAGTGGGGCAGGTGCCACCGCTCGATGGCGTGCTCGCGCGAGGCCTTCGATGTCGTCGCCACCTGCCAGGGGAAGAAGGCCCCCTGGGGAAGGCGGCCGTCCTCCACCCGGGGCGGGGTCAGGATCGCGTAGACGACCTCGCCGTACTCGCCCACCTCGCTCTCGTGAAAGTGGAAGACGGTCACCGCCAGGACGCTGCTGCCGTGGTGGGGCTCGACCGGCTCGATCCCCCGGGGCAGGATCCGCCGCGCGTTCTCGGTGGGAAACTCGAAGAAGCCGTTGATGGCGTTGCGGTAGCCGTAGCGGGTCAGCGACAAATGTCCTCCTCGCGCAGCACGCCGGCGATGATGCCGACCGCCTTCTCGAGATCCTCTTCGCTGTGAGCGGCGGAGACGGAGATCCGCAGGCGCGACTTGTGCTTGGGCACCGCCGGGTAGGTCACCGGGTTCAGGAACAGCCCCCGGTCCTGGATCTTCTCCGCCACCGCGAAGACCTTGGCGTCGTTGTTCACCATCACTGGCATGACCTGCGAGTTGGACTTGCCAATGTCCACGCCCTCCTCCTCGAAGCGGCGCCGGAGAAAGGCAACGTTGCTCCACAGCTTCGCCCTGAGCTCGGGCTCCTCGCTGGCGATCTGCAGCCCCGCCCTCAGCCCGGCCACCAGGACCGGGGACAGGTTGCATGAGAAGAAGCGCGAGCGGCTGAACGCCACCACGTAGTCGATCAGGTCCTGCGAGCCGCAGACGAAGCCGCCTTGCCCTCCGAGGCTCTTGGAGAACGTGCCCAGGTGGAAGTCGACCTCCTTGTCG
The DNA here is from genome assembly GCA_022340585.1 of Acidobacteriota bacterium. Taxonomy (GTDB): domain Bacteria; phylum Acidobacteriota; class Vicinamibacteria; order Fen-336; family Fen-336; genus JAJDNS01. Next base: position 70,598 of record JAJDNS010000061.1, on the reverse strand, counting down.
AGGCCGTAGTGCTCGGCCACGCCCCGGCCGTTCGGTCCGAAGAGGAACGTGGAGTGGGCCTCGTCGATGAGCATCCGCGCCCCGTGACGCTTCGTCACCTCGAGGATCTCGGGGAGAGTGCAGACGTCCCCGTCCATGGAGTAGACGCCCTCGACCACGACCAGCTTCTTGCCCTTGACCCGGGCCATCTTCCGCTCGAGATCCAGGGGGTTGTTGTGGCGGAAGAAGACGGTCTTGGACTTGGCGAGGATGGCCCCGTCGACGATGGAGGCATGGGAGTACTGGTCGAGGAAGACCGTGTCCCCGGACCGCATCAGCGCGGAGATGAACCCCACGTTGGCGCTGTACCCGGTTGGGAAGATGATCGTCGCCTCCTTCCCCTTGAAGGCGGCGAGCTCCTCCGCGAACCTCTCGTGAATGCCGAATGTGCCCGAGAGGATCGGGGATCCCGAGGCCCCCAGGCCGTACTTCTCCACCGCCTCGATGGCCGCCTGCTTGACCTCGGGACGGTAGGAGATGCCGAGATAGTTGTACGAGGCGAGGTTCAGGAGGTCCTGGACCTGCTTCGTCTTCCCGTTGCGGACGCGGACGTGGGTGGTGGGCGCGTCCTCGAGGGCCTCCTGGTACAGGTAGTAGCCGTTGGGAACGGCGTCGCGCCACCACCTCGCAAAGGGGGTCAGGAGGTTGAGGGGATCGTCTCCGGCACCGTAGTAGAAATTCGAGTAGTCGTACTCTTCGAACCCCGGCTTCGCCCCCGCCTTGTTGTGGGCCGGCTCCATGGTTGATCCTTCTCCCTTCCTTCTTGGATGATCGTCGCCCGGGCCCGAAGGAGTGAGGCGCCCGGCTTATTCGGCGATAAACGATGTATCATAGCAGGCCGCCGGCACGTAGCGAAGAATCCCGGTCGCTCGCGCGGCGTCACCGGGAACGTGCTCCTCCCGGGGGTGGCCGGTGGAGCTCCGCCGCCAGCCGTCGCGGCACGGAGGCCGGCAGAAAACGCTGGCCGATCGCCGCGAGGCGGTTGGTCCATCCCGGCACCACCCTCAGGCGCCCGCGGTCCAGCCCCCGGAGCGAGGCGGCAACGACCTCCTCGGCCGTCAGCATCGGAGTGCGGGTCACTCGAAGCCCCTCGTGTGTCCCCGCCACCTCGAGAAACTCGGTCCGGGTGAGCCCGGGGCACAGCGCCTGGATCTGGATCCCGCTTCCCCGCAGCTCCTCGGCCAGCCCCTCGGTGAAGGACAGGACGAAGGCCTTCGTCGCGGCGTAGACCGCGAGGAACGGGACGGGCTGGAAGGCCGCGTTGGACGCGACGTTCACGATGCGCCCCTGGCCCCGCTCCTTCATCGCGGGCAGGAAGACGTGCGTCAGCTCGACCACCGCACGCACGTTGACGTCGACCATGGCGCGGACGATCTCGGCGGGCTGCTCCTCGAAGGGCCCGGTGTGGCCGAGTCCGGCGTTGTTGACCAGCAGATCGACAGCGAACCCGCGCCCCGCGACCCGCTCGCGGAGCTCGAGCACCGCACCGGGGTCCCGCAGGTCCACCGGAAACGCCACGGCCCACTGGTCTCCGCCCAGCTCCTCCGCCAGCTGCGCCAGCCGGGCGGCCCGCCGGGCCACGAGGATGAGGCGTTCCCCCCGCGCGCGCAGGGCACGAGCATACGCGGCCCCGATGCCGCTCGAGGCGCCGGTGACCAGCGCACGCAGCGGCGTCATCGCCCCCGATGGCCCCCGCGCACCCCACTCCTCGGCGTCTCGGGCGGCCGTCGTCCCATCGACGACTGACGCTCTTCCACCCGATTCGCCCGATCTCACCGTAACATACTGAAAATAAAGAATATAGACGGTGACGCTCTGGCTGCTTCAGCGATCCTCGCGCCTCAGCTCCTCGAGGATGGACTCGAGCGTCTGGATCACCTCGGCCCGTGGCACCTGGGCCTTCTTGAACTGGAGGGAGAGGGCGAAGCCCCCGCCTTTCGGCTGGTACTTGAAGACGTAGTGACGGGGGCGGCCCCGACCCCGACGCGACGAACGTTCCTTCGCCAGACGGCGGGCCTCCGCTCGAGTTGTTCCCTCCTTCTCCAGGCGCTCCAGAAGAGCTCTCATTTTTTCCGGAGTAGTCTGCCTAACTATCTGAAGAAGAACAGACTTCGAGTAAATGTCGGCCCGCCGACACAGCTCCCGAACGTCCTCCGGCATGGCGGCGAGCGCTAGCGTTTCGGTGACCGAGGATCGGCTCTTCCCCAGCTTCTCCGCCATCATCTCGTGAGTGTATCCGTAGCTGTCGGCCAGCACCTTGAGCCCGTCCGCTTCTTCGAAGGGTGTCAGGTCCTTGCGTTGGAGATTTTCGACGAGGGCGAGCTCCATCATCTCGGCGTCCGAGCTCTCCCGGACGACACACGGGACCTCGTCGAGGCCGGCTTCCATCGCGGCGCGAAACCGCCGCTCCCCCGCGATGATCTGGAAGCGTCCCCCCACCTTTCGAACGAGGAGGGGCTCGAGGACGCCCTTCTCCCGGATCGAGGAGATCAGGTCCGACAGGTCGCCGAGAGTCTGGCGAGGCTGATCCGGATTGGGGATGATCTCCTCCATCGGAACCAGCCTTCCGATGGACTCTCCGCTGGGGCGGGCCAACTGGTCCACGAAGTGGGTGTCGTGCCGCATGCGGACGGTGTTGGGCAGACCGAGGCGACGGGGGCTAGACACGTTCGATGACCTCCTCGCAGAGTCGGTAGTACTCGTAGGCGCCACTGGACTGGGGCGCGAAGGTGAAGATCGACTCCCGGTGGGCCGGACTCTCCTCGAGGCGAATGCTCTTCGAGATCGTGGTCTTGAAGACCTGGCCTCGGAAGACCTCGTTCACGGCCTTCTTCACGTCGCGGGCCAGGGTCGTTCGCTTGTCGTGAAGTGTGATCACCGCCCCCAGCAGCTTCAGCCGCGGGTTGGGCCGGCCCCGGATGCGATCCACCGTCTCCAGGAGGTCGTCCGTCCCCTCGAGGGCGAAGTAGCTGGACTGGATGGGGATCAGGAGATGGGTGGCGGCCACGAGGGCGTTGACGGTGATGACGCCCAGGGCCGGTGGGGTGTCGATCACGACGAAGTCGTAGGCCTCCTTGACGGCCTCGAGTCGGTCTTTGAGGCGGTAGTGGGCGTCGATCTCCCCCACCAGCTGTGCCTCGAGCTTGGCCAGGCCGATTCGGGCGGGGGCCATGCGGAGCTGCGACACCGGCGTGTCCCGAACGACGTCCTCGATCGGTGTGTCTCCCCCCAGGACGTCGAACATCGAGCCGTCGAGCGTGGTGACATCGATGTAGGTGAGGGAGGAGTTGGCCTGGGGGTCCAGGTCGATCAGGAGGGTGCGCTTGCCACGCATGGCCAGGGCCGCCGAAAGGTTGATCGCCGTCGTCGTCTTGCCGACGCCGCCCTTCTGGTTTGCGATGGCAATGACGATCAAATGGCTGACCTCTTTCTCGCGCGGTCACGCGGGTTGACGGTGAGCGGATGTTAGAGGAACGACGACGGGGGGTCAAGCAAGAAACCGGTTGGGGTCGTCCAACCGTACGACACTACATCTTGTACTTGCCCAGCTCGTCGTCGGAAAGACCCTCCAGCCACTTCTGGAGACGCCCGACGTCAACGGACTCGGAGTCGGTCTCGACGCTGCGGGCGCTCTGGATGACCGACTCCTCGACGAAGATCTGGGTCCCGGTGCGGAGGGCCAACGCGATGGCGTCGGACGGCCGGGCATCGACCGTGACCGTGCCCTGGGGAGAGCGGATGTCGATCGTCGCGTAGAAGGTGTTCTCCTTCAGGTCACACACGACCACCCGGTCGACTTCGCCGCTCAGGTCGGCGATGACGGATCTCAGGAGGTCGTGAGTCATGGGACGTGGAGTCTCGACGTTCTCGATCTGCAGGGCAATGGCGTTGGCTTCGAAGACGCCCACCCAGATCGGCAGCACCCGGGAGCCGTCGCTCTCGCGCAGGACGACGATGGGCATGTTCGTGATGGGGTCCACCATCAGTCCCCGAATCGTCATCTCGATCTGCATGCCGCGGGCTTCCTCCATGTCCTCGCACAATATAGGAGCGGTGGAACTGCTTGTCAATGAATCGCTTGCGTGAGCTGGCCGCTCAACGCATTCGGGCCCGCGCCGGTGACCTTCACTCTCACCAGCTGGCCCAGGAGGCCCTCCTCGCCGTCGAAGTGCACGATGCGAAAGTGAGGTGTCCGGCCCGAGACTCGCCCGCCCCCGTCGATGGTGTCGACCAGCACCTCCTCGGTGAGACCCACCCGGGCCGCGTGCTGCTCCCGCTGCCGCCTCTGCTGGTAGTCGAGGACCACCTGCAGTCGACGTTGCTTCTCCGCGGCCGGCACGTCGTCGGGGGCGAGCGCCGCCGCCGTCCCGGGACGGGGCGAGTAGGCGAAGGCGAACAGGGAGTCGAACCTCACCGTCTCCAGCACCGCGAGCGTGTCCTCGAACTCCCCTTGCGTCTCGCCGGGGTAGCCGACGATCACGTCGCTCGAGAGCGCCAGGTCGGGCACGGCCTCACGGAGCCCGTCGATGATCTCGAGGTACCGAGCCCGCGTGTGGCCTCGACGCATGGACTGGAGGACACGGTCAGAACCCGACTGGAACGGGAGGTGGAGATAGGGGCACAGGCGCTCCAGGTCGCGGAGCGCCGAGCCCAGGGAGCGGTCCACGTGCTCCGGGTGCGACGTGGTGAAGCGGAGCCGGGACAGGCCGGGCACCGCGTCGACACGAGCCAGGAGATCGGCGAACCCGACGTCTCGGTGGCGGTAGGCGTTCACGGTCTGCCCGAGCAGCATGACCTCCGGGTATCCCCGACGCACCAGGGACTCGACCTCGGCCACGATCTGCTCCGGAGGACGGCTCACCTCGGGGCCCCGAGTGCGCGGGACCACACAGAAGCTGCAGACGTGATTGCAGCCCTCCATGGCCGTCACGTAAGCACGGACCGGGCTGCCGTGGGCAATGTCCCCGGCGGGGACGGCAAAGGCGTCGGCCTTGCGGTCCAGGTCCACCGCTGGCGCTCCCTCTTCGATGGCCTGGTCGAGCAGGTCGGGAACCCGCCGGAGATTGTGCGTCCCCACCAGGACGTCGACGTGCCCGGCCCGCTCGAGGATGGCGCGACCGTCGAGCTGGGCGACACAGCCGCCCACGCCCACGCGGAGCTCGGGCCGCCGACGCTTGAGCCAGCCGAGTCGGTCGAGAGAGTGGTCCAGCTTCTGGGCGGCCTTCTCCCGAACCGCACAGGTGTTGATGAAGACGAAGTCCGCGCTCTCCGCGTCCGGCGCCGGCTCGTGTCCCCGCGCGCGCAGCACGCCCGCGACCTTCTCCGAGTCGTTGACGTTCATCTGACAGCCGAACGTCTGGACGAAGAACCGCGATTTTCGTTTCCTGCTCAAATGGTATCCCCCGTCAGCGCAGGCTGTGCTTCAGCATCTCTCGGGCGTGGCGGCGGGCGGCGTCGGTGACGACCTCGCCACCCAGCATGCGGGCGATCTCCTCCACCCGCTCGTCCCGGCCCAGGACCTCGACGGTCGTGATCGTTCGGTCCCCCTCGGCCTGCTTCCGCACCCCGATGTGGTGGTCGGCCAGGGCGGCGATCTGCGGCAGGTGCGTCACGCACAGGACCTGCTGGTCGGCGGCCGCCGCCTGCAGCTTGCGCCCCACGACCTCGGCGACTCCCCCGCCGATGCCGGCGTCCACCTCGTCGAAGACGAGGGTCACTCCGGGGGTGTCGGCGTGGACCACCGACTTGAGGGCCAGCATGATCCGCGACAGCTCTCCGCCCGAAGCGATGCGAGCCAGGGGACGGAGGTCCTCGCCGGGGTTGGGCGAAAGAAGCAGCTCCGCCCTCTCGAGGCCGCGCTCCGTCCACCGGTCCGGCGCTTCGGCGTCCTCGGTGGATTCCGGGTCGAAGGCGACCCGGAGCCGGGTGTGCTCCATGGCGAGCTGGGCCAGCTCTCTCTCTACCGCGGCCTGGAGCTCGCCGGCCGCCGCCCGGCGGCGCCGGGAGAGCGCCCGCGCCTGCTCGAGGTACCGGGAGGCGAGCTCCCCCCGGCGCTCCTCCAGGGCGGTCTCCTGCTCCTCGGGGCTGCCGAGCTCGGCGAGCTCACCCCGGCACTCCTCGGCGAAGGCCAGGACCTCTTCCACCGAGGCCCCGTACTTGCGCTCGAGGCGCTCGATGAGGGCGAGCCGGGACTCGATCTCGTCCAGGCGTCCCGGGGCGACCTCGAGGCGGTCCTGGTACCCGCGCAGCTGGAGAGCCAGCTCCTCGAGCTGGGGTACCAGGGTCGTCCGGGTCTCCAGGTGCGGTCGGAACTCCGGGTCGATGGCGGCCAGGTCTTCCACGCGGCGGAACACCTGGCTCAAGCGCCCGAGCGCGGCCGCCTCGTCGTCGTAGAGCAGCGAGTAGGCCTCGCCGGACAGCTCGGCCAGACGCCCGGCGTTGGCCAGGCGGGCCTTCTCCAGGCGGAGGTGCTCCTCCTCCTCGGGGGCGAGGGCGGCCGCCTCGATCTCCCCGGCCTGGAACTCGAGCATCTCCCGGTGGCGCTCGGCCTCGCGCCGGTCGCGCCGCAGCCGCTCCAGGGCGGACTCCACCTCGCGAAGCTCGCGGTAGACCCGGCCGAGGGCCGGTCCCTCCTTCGCGGCCGCGAACCGGTCCACCAGGTCGATGTGACGGGCGGGATCGAGAAGCCCCTGGGGCTCGTGCTGCCCGTGGACGACCGCCACGCCGGGCGCCAGCTCACGCAGGAGGGCCACCGGCACCAGGGCACCGTTGACGGTCGCCCGCCCCTTCCCGCTCGCCTGGATCTCCCGCCGGAGGACGACCTCGCTCCCGTCGACGGGCAGACCGTGAGCCTCGAGTCGCTCCCCGGCGTTCTCCCACTCGACCACGGCCTCCACCACGGCCCGGTCCTCGCCCGAGCGGATCAGGTCGGTGGAGGCCCGCCGGCCGAGGAGAAGTCCGAGGGAATCGATGAGGATCGACTTCCCGGCCCCGGTCTCCCCGGTGAGGAGGGTGAGCCCCGAGCCCAGCTCGAGCTCCAGAAACGGAATCAGCGCGATGTTGTTGATACGTAATAACTTAAGCATACGGCTGGGAGCGAACGGCGAGAATAGCACAACTCGCAGGCAACTGTAAATGCATCATGACACGTCTCAAGGACAGGCGGGGACCGCACAATGGGGTGCTGCGTCTGGTGGTTTGACAACCACAATCTGTTGTGGGATTCTCAAACGTTAACGCAACTTAGAGAGGTGTCATTGCTCCTTGCGCCCCTTCTGGCCCAGGTTCAGCCCGAGGCGTTCTCGGGAGGCGTGGGCGGCCTCATCGCCCACAGTGGCTGGGTGGCCCGCAGCGTCCTCCTCATCCTGCTCGTCTTCTCCCTCGTGTCTTGGGCGATCATCGTCTACAAGGGGCTGGTGCTGCACCGCGCCCGGGCGCAGTCGGACACCTTCCTCCGGGTGTTTCGGAAGAGCTCCAAGTTCTCCGAGGTGAACTCGGTCGCACCCCAGCTGAAGGCGAGTCCCCTCGTGGGGGTGTTCCAGGCCGGCTACGTCGAGGTGAACCAGCAGGTCCGCTCCGGGCAGGGCGAGGGGCGCCCGGTGGTGCGCAGCCTCGAGTCCCTCTCCCGCTCCCTGGCGCGGGCGGCCACCGGCGAGGTCACACGCCTCGAGCGGCGTCTGAGCTTCCTGGCCACCACCGCGTCGGTCACGCCTTTCATCGGGCTCTTCGGGACGACCTGGGGCATCATGGACGCCTTCGGTGAGATCGGCCGCATGGGCTCCGCCAACCTCCAGGTGGTGGCCCCGGGGATCTCGGAGGCGCTCATCACCACCGCAATGGGACTCTTCGCCGCGATCCCCGCGGCGGTCTTCTACAACCACTACGCGAGCCGGGTGAGGGTCCTGAACTCGATGATGGACGACTTCTCCCTCGAGTTCCTCAACATCGTCGAGCGGAACTTCACGTAGGGAGCAGGAGCGGCAAGGTGAAGGGCGGCGGCGAGAGCAGCGCGGGTTCCTTCTATCGCGGCCTCCGTTCGCGAAGGGGCGTCTCCATGATGGGGGAGATCAACGTCACCCCCATGGTGGACGTGGTGCTGGTGCTGCTCCTCGTCTTCATGGTCACCGCGCCGATGATGAGCCGGGGCATCGACGTCTCGCTGCCCGTGGCCAACCAGCCCCAGATCGACCCCCAGGATCGCATCACGGTTTCGGTGAGGGCCGACGGCCGGGTCTTCGTCAGCAACAAGGTGGTCAACCTCGCCCTCCTCGAGGACCAGCTGCGCTCGATGACGGCGGGGAGCGCCGACCCGGTGGTCTACCTCGCCGCCGACGAGAGCCTGCGCTACGGCGAGGTCATCCGTGTCGTCGACCTGATCAAGACCGCGGGCATCAACCGCATCGGCTTCGTGTACCAGCTGCCCGAGGAGAAGGCCCGGTGAACGAGGCCGTCGACCGGGTCATCGTCGAGAGGGGCCGCCTCGACGCCGGCCTCTCGACCTCGTTCCTGGTCTCCCTCACCGGCCACCTGGTCCTCGTCGCGGTGGCGGTGGCGGCCCCGCTGCTGATGCCTCGCGAGCCCCTGCTCCGGGTGGCCGATGGGTTCGCGGTGGCGCTCCCCCGGGGCGGGGGCGGCTCCCCCCGGGCCACCGCCCCGCCGGCGGCGAAGCCCGAGCCAAAGCCGGAGGTCGAGCCCGAGCCGGTTGAGACCGCCCCCGAGCCTCCCCCAAAGGTGCTGAAGCCCCCGCGGGAGCAGGCCCCGCCCCCGGACGCCCTGCCCGAGCCGGACTCCAGGCGCCGCACGCCCAGGGCGACCCCACCCCCCCGCGTGGCGGCCGGCCGGGGGCCGACCTCGGCGGCCGGAGGGGTCACTCCCGGGCTGGAGTTCGGCCCCCCCGGGCCCGGCGTGCCCGACGGCACCGACACTGGCGGCGACTGGTACCTGGCCGGGGTGCAGCAGAAGATCTGGATCCTCTGGAACCAGCAGATCAAGACCGGCTTCACCCACCCCATCGGCGTGAGGTTCACGATCCTGGCCGACGGTAACGTGGCCGACGTCGACGTCACCCAGCCGAGCGGCGCATCGCTCCTGGACATGGCCGCCAAGCGCGCGGTGCTGAACGCGGCGCCCTTCGGCCCCCTCCCGAGGCAGTATGAAACCGACCGAAAGACCATCCAGGCCGTCTTCCGCCCGACCGGGGGCTAGGGCCGTCCTCGCGCTCGCAGCGCTCGTCGCCGGGGTCGGCGGGGGGGCCCTTTTGGCCTCGCCCCAGGAGCCGATCGAGCAGATCGTCATTGGCGGCGTCACCCCGAGGTTCGCCGTGCCCGAGTGCGTGCCCCGGACCCGGGACCAGCGCACCGAGGCGGCCTGCCGCACGATCACCCAGGTCCTGCGGAACGACCTCCGCTTCCCGGGCCTGTTCCAGTTCGTCTCGGACAGCATGCTCACCGCGATCCCCCCCCTCGACCCCGAGGCGCCGAACTTCGAGGACTGGCAGGGCATCGGCGCGCGAATCCTGGTCGTCACCCGAGCCGGGTTGACCGGCGACGAGCTCAAGGTCGAGGTGCGGGTCTACTTCGTGGACTCCGGGCAGACGATGCTCGCCCGCCAGTACTCCGGGCGGGCCGACAACCCCCGGATCTTCGCTCACCAGGCCTCCGACGACATCATGACCCTCACCCAGTACCAGGGGGTCGCCCGCACCCGCATCGCCTTCGCCTCCGATCGCGATTCCACCGCCGAGCGCTCGTCCAAGGAGCTCTACATCGTCGACTACGACGGCTTCAATCCCCGCCGCGTCACGGTGAACGGCTCCCTGAACATTCTTCCCGCCTGGTCGCGCGACGGCACCTCGCTCGGCTACGTGTCCTACCGCCGCGGTACGCCGCTCATCTATCTGGCCCGCATCTTCGAGGGGAAGAGCGTGCCCAACGTCACCGGAGAGCGCGAGGACGGCCAGGCCTTCGCCCCCGCCTTCAGCCCGGACGGGGAGAAGATCGCCTTCGCCTCCAACCGCTCGGGGAACATGGACATCTGGGTCGCCAACGCCGACGGCAGCGAGCCCCGGCAGATCACCAACACGCGGGCCTCCGAGACGGCTCCCTGCTGGAGCCCGACCGGGCAGGAGATCGCGTTCACCTCGAGCCGGACGGGGACGCCCCAGCTGTGGGTCATGAGCGCCGAGGGCCTCAACGTCCGCCGTCTCACCACCGTCGGCGCCTGGAACGACGGCTGCGCCTGGAACCCGGCCCGGCAGTACGGAGAGATCGCCTACACCGCCCAGCTCGAGGCCGGGGGCCTCGACATCGCGGTCATCGACCTGGCCACCCGGCAGGTCCGCCAGATCTCTCAGGGCCGCGGCTCCTGCGAGTACCCGTCGTGGGCGCCCAACGGGCGCCACCTCGTGTTCTCCTGCAAGCGCAGCGGCACCTGGACGATCACGGTCTCGGACCGGGAGGGCCGCTCCCTTCAGAGCCTGGCCACCGGAGCGGGCAACAACGTCCAGCCCGACTGGGGGCCGTGATCCCAACGATCCGAGGAGGATCCATGTCGCTCCTGCGCCACCGCCACCCCGCGAGCCTGCTCGTGCTCGCCGCGTGTCTCTCCCTCGCCGCCTGCGGGGGGAAGAAGAGACCGCCGGCCCTGACCGCCGCGCCGCCGCCGCCCCCGCCCGCCGGGTCCGGGCTGGACGACACCCTGCCCACCCAGCCCATCGACGAGGGGCCCGACGTGGTGGCGATGGAAGGTGAGTCCGCCGCCGGCTCCGACCTCGAGAGCGACTACGCGTCGGCCTACGAGCAGGGCAGCCCGCTCGCGGACGTCCAGTTCGCGTACGACAGCTCCGCCCTCACCGAGGCGGCGCGGGCCACTCTCGAGAAGCATGCCCTCTGGCTGCAGGGTCGACGCGACGTCCGGGTCACCATCGAGGGGCACTGCGACCAACGGGGCACCACGGAGTACAACCTGGCCCTGGGCGAGCAGCGGGCCCGCGCGGTCTGGGACTACCTGGTGGGCCTCGGCGTCGCCCCCGAGCGTCTGCGCACCGTATCCTACGGGAAGGAGCAGCCCCTCGATCCCTCGGAGAACGAAGCGGCCTACGCCAAGAACCGGCGGGCGCACTTCTCGGTGTCGCAGTAGCGGCCCTCGTGCGCCCGCGCCGTCTGATATCATCGCAGCCTCCACTGGCCGGAGGAGTATCCTCATGAGACGAATCGCGCTTCTCACTACCCTGCTCGCCGTCGCCGCCCCCGCCGCCCGGGCCGACAAGGACTGCCAACGCATGCAGGTCCAGGTCACGGCGCTGCAGGGTCAGATCGCCGACATGCAGCGCAAGGCCGCCGACAACCTCACCGAGCTGCGGCGCCTGACCGAGCTCATCGCCGAGCAGAACGCCCTTCTCAAGCGGGCTCTCGACGAGGGGCACCAGCAGGACGAGGCCATCCTCACCAGCATGAGGGACCTGGGAGACCGGGTCTCGCGGGTCAGCGAGGAGCTCGACGCCCTCCGGGTCGCCGGCAACATCGCCGCTCCCGTCGCCGCCGGGGCGGCGCTGGGCCCGACGCCGGCCGGGGGCGCCGTCGATCCCCTCACCGGCGAGCCCAGCGCGCCAGTGCCGGCTCCCCGGGAGCTCTACAGCCAGGCCTACGCGGACTTCGCCCGGGGCAACTACGACCTCGCGATCCAGGGCTTCACCGAGTACATGACCCACTACCCGGACACCGACTTCACCGACAACGCCCAGTACTGGATCGGGGAGTGCCTCTACGGAGAGAAGCAGTACGCCGAGGCCATCGAGGCCTGGAACACCCTCTTCCGCGACCACCCCTCCAGCGACAAGCTGCCCGACGGGCGCGTCAAGAAGGGGATGGCCCTCGAGAGGCTCGGCCGGCGCAGCCAGGCCCTCGTGGAGTACCGCTACGTGGTCGACCGCTACCCCACCTCCCCCGCCGCACGCATCGCCCGGGAGAGGCTCAATCCCTGAACCGTGAGTCCGAAGGAGAAAGAGGAAGAAGCATGGCGAGCGTCAACAAGGCGATCCTGATCGGCAACCTCGGCCGCGACCCCGAGATCCGCTACACCCAGGCCGGCGAGCCGATCGCCAACTTCTCCCTCGCCACCTCCGAGAGGTGGACGAGCAAGTCGGGGGAGAAGCAGGAGCGGACGGAGTGGCACCGGGTGGAGGTCTTCGGCAAGACGGCCCAGGTGGTGCGGGACTACCTGAGCAAGGGCCGGTCGGTGTACATCGAGGGCCAGATCCGCTACGAGGAGTGGACGGACAAGGACGGGAACAAGCGCAACACCACCCGCATCCGCGTGAGTGGCCCGAACTCGCGCCTCGTCATGCTCGGGGGCCGGGGCGACGGAGGGGGCGGTCGCTCCTCCGGGCCCGACGGCCCGCCCAGCCAGGAAGAAGATGACGGTGGCGGCTTCCAGGCCACCGACGACGACGTTCCCTTCTAGCGTGCAGCATGGGAATCGCCGCCCCGCGCGGCGATTCCCATGCCGTCCGATGGCCACCCTCCTCGCCCTCGAGCGCTACCTCCCCCCCCACCGCTACGAGCAGGACGTGGTGGAGCGGTGGGTCCGCGACTGGCTCGAGGAGGAGCCCGCCGCCACCTCACGCCGCCTCCTCTCGGTCTTCGCCGCCGCCGGAGTGAAGCGGCGCGCCAGCGTCGTGCCCATCGAGGAGGTCTTCCACCCCGGGGACTTCGAGACGCAAAACCGCCGGTTCCGTGAGATCGCCACCGACGCGGCCACCGACCTCGCTCGTCGCACCCTCGAGGCCGCCGGACTCGCGCCCAGCGACGTCGACTTCGTCGTCAGCGTGTCCTGCACGGGCTTCATGATCCCCGCCGTCGACGCCCACGTGGCCAACGCCCTCGGCATGGGCCCGCGCCTCGGCCGACTGCCCATCACCGAGGCCGGTTGCGCCGGCGGGGTCGTCGGGCTCGCCCGCGTCGGGGATCACCTCGCGGCCCACCCCGATCGCGTCGTCCTCCTCCTCGCCGTGGAGCTGTCGAGCCTCACCTTCCAGCGGTGGGATCGCTCGGCAACGAACATCGTGTCCACCGCGATCTTCGGCGACGGTGGGGCCGCCGCCGTTCTCGTCGGCTCCGCCCACCCGCGGGCCGGAGAGGGCCTCGCCCGCGTGGGCGAGGCGGACAGCATCTTCTTCCCCGGGACCACCCACCTCATGGGCTTCGAGCTTCGGAACCAGGGGCTCCAGATCGTCCTCGACCGGGAGCTCGCCCCCTTCGTCCGCCGGGAGATCGTGCCCGCCGTCGAGGCCTTCCTGGCGCCCCTGGGACTGGGGCGGAGCGACATCGAGCGGTGGATCCTGCATCCCGGGGGACGCAAGGTCGTCGAGGTGATGAGCGACAGCCTGGGTCTGGGGCCCGAGGACCTCGCCCCCACCGAGGCGGTGCTGGCCGAGCACGGCAACATGAGCTCGGTGACCGTGCTGTTCGTGCTGGACGAGATCCTGCGACGCCACCGCCCGGAGCCCGGCGCCCGTGGCCTGCTCGGGGCGTTCGGCCCGGGGTTCGCCGCCGAGCTGGCGCTGCTCGAGTTCCTTTGAGACTGCCCCGCCTTCCCGACCTGCGGCGGCGGTCCACCGAGCCCGAGCTCCTCGACGCCGGAGTGCCCGACACGGAGATTCCCCGGAACCTGGCGGACCTGCGTCTCGTCAATCGCTGGCTCGGGGCTCGACACCGTCTCCTGGCCGCGGTCCAACCGTACCTCGAGACCGGGGGGACCTTGCTCGACGTCGGTTGCGGGTCGGGCGACCAGCCGGCCTTCCTCCTCCGGCGGCTCCCCTCGACGGTCTTCGCCGTCGGCCTGGATTTGAAGCTCGCTCACCTTCGGGACGTCCCGGCCGAGGTGCGCCCGGTGGTCGCCGACGTGCGGGCCCTCCCCTTCCCCGAGGCCGCCTTCGACGTCGTGACGGCCTCGCTCCTTCTGCACCATTTCGACGACGTGGCCCCGCTCCTGCGGCGCCTCTATCGCCTGGCCCGGCGCGCCCTGGTGGTGAGCGACCTCCACCGCGCCGTGGTGCCCCACCTCTTCGGCGAGGCCGTCTTTCCACTCCTCTTCCGGAGCCCGGTGAGCGTGAACGACGGTCTCGTCTCCGTCCGTCGAGGCTTCCGTCCCTCGGAGCTCCGCGTCGCCTTCGAGGAGGCCGGGATCTCCCACGTCCGGCTCCAACGCTGCTTCCCGTATCGCCTTCTGGCCGTCGCCAGCCGCCCCGAGAGGTCCTGACCGTGGAAACGGGCTCGGGGAGACGCGACGTGGCCATCGTCGGGGGAGGTCCCGCGGGCTCGGCCCTCGCCTGCTTCCTGTGCCAGCGCGGACACGACGTGGTCCTCTTCGACGCCGCTCGCTTTCCTCGGGACAAGGTCTGTGGAGAGGCGGCGTCGCCGCAAGCCTGGCCCCTTCTCGAGGCCATGGGCGCGGCGGAGCGGGTGGGCCAGCTCCACCCCCACCCCCTCGGCGGGATGCAGCTGACCTCGCCCGATGGGACGAGCTTCCAGGGACGCTACTCCCGGGATCGGCGCGGCTTTGCCGCCCGGCGCCGGGACCTCGACACGGCGCTGCTCGCCCAGGCCCGCGCGGAGGGCGCCGAGGTCCACGAGGGGACCCGGGTGACCGGGCTGCTGCGGCGAGCCGAGGGCGTCGAGGGGGTCGAGGCGGAGGGCCGGGACGGCTCCTGCCGCCGGTGGACCGCGCGCCTCGTCGTCGGGGCAGATGGGCGCCACAGCGTCGTCGCCGCGCGCCTCCACCTCGGGCGGCTTCATCACCGCCTGCGCCGCTTCGCGGTCCGGGGGTACTGGGAGGGCGTCGAGGGCCTGGGGGACCACGGCGAGATGCACGTCGGCGGCGGGGGCTACTGCGGGGTCGCCCCGCTGTCCGCCACCCTCGCCAACGTGGCCTTCGTCCTCCACCAGCGCGAGATGGCGTCCGCGGGGGGAAACCTCGAGGGCTTCTACCGCGACGCCCTGCGGCACCGCTGGCCCCGCCTCTGGGAGCGCCTGGAGCGAGGCCGCCTCGTCGAGACCCCGCGGGCCGTTGGGCCCCTGGCGGTGGAAGCGCGGGCGGTCGCCGCCCCCGGAGCCCTTCTCGTCGGCGACGCCGCCGGCTTCTACGATCCCTTCACCGGAGAAGGCATCACCCTCGCCCTGCGAACGGCCGAGATCGCCGCCCGGGCCATCTCCCAGGCCCTGGACGCCCGAGACCGCGCCCTCCCCGAGCGCCTGGGAGGCTACGAGAGTGCCCGGCGCGCCGCCACCCGCGACAAGTTCCGCTTCAACCGCCTCCTGCAGGTCGCGGTGGGCTGGCCCGACGCGGCAAACCTCCTGGCCCGGCGCCTGGAGCGGCGTCCTGACCTCGCCGACCGGCTGGTCGGCATCGCCGGCGACTTCGTCCCTGCCCGGACCGCCTTCGGCCCCCGCTTCCTCTGGGCCCTGCTGAGGCCCTGAGTCGGGGAGGGGGTGCACGAGGGGCGCCGCCGTCCCGCGCGGCCTGGAGGGAGAGAGAGAGGACCGGGGGGATAGGGCGGAAAGAGCACCGGAACGGGGGACGGAAGGCGGCGCGATCACCGCCCCGACGGAGGAGATCACACCGCGAGAGCCTGGCCCCATTCGGGTGGCTGGAGTAAAATGGCCCAATTGTCCCGCCCGCCGCGGTCCCGGGGCGGAGTGTTCCCGAGGAGAGAGTTTGGCATCACCGTCGGTCGAGCGTCGGCTCCGTCTCAACCGCGAGACGCTGCTCTCGATCTACCGAACGATGTACCTCTCCCGGCGGATCGACGACAAGGAGATCCAGCTCAAGCGTCAGAACCGCGCCTTCTTCCAGATCAGCGGCGCCGGTCACGAGGCCGTCCAGGTAGCGGCGGGGATGGTCCTCCGGCCCGCCCACGACTGGTTCTGCCCCTACTACCGCGACCGCGCTCTCCTCCTCCAGCTGGGGATGACCCCCTTCGAGATGCTGCTCGGGGCGGTGGGCTCGAAGGACGACCCGAGCTCGGGGGGGCGGCAGATGCCCTCGCACTGGGGGCATCCCGGCCGCCACGTGATCACGACGTCGTCACCCACCGGAACGCAGTTCGTCCAGGCCGTGGGGTGTGCCGAAGGGGGGCGTCACCTCGCCGCCGGGCTCGTCCCCGAGGCTCCCCCCCCGGCCTTCGCCACCGACGAGGTGGTCCTCTGCTCGGCGGGAGAGGGAACGACCTCCGAGGGTGAGTTCTGGGAGAGCATCAGCGCCTCCACGAACCTGCGCCTCCCCGTCCTGTACCTGATCCAGGACAACGGCTACGCCATCTCCGTTCCGGTGGAGGTCCAGACGCCGGGCGGGAGCATCTCGAGACTCCTCCGCTCGTTCCCGAACCTCCTGGTGCG
This sequence comes from Acidobacteriota bacterium, assembly GCA_022340585.1. Lineage (GTDB taxonomy): Bacteria > Acidobacteriota > Vicinamibacteria > Fen-336 > Fen-336 > JAJDNS01. The sequence continues at coordinate 54,168 of JAJDNS010000061.1, read as the reverse complement.
GGAGGTCGACGGGTGTGACCCGGTGGCCAGCCTCGGCGTCCTGAGCGAGGCGGCGGCCTGGTGCCGGTCGCGGCAAGGGCCCGCCCTGGTCCACGCGAAGGTGATCCGACCCTACTCCCATTCCCTCTCCGACAACGAGGCCCAGTACCGGCCGGCCTCGGAGCGCGAGGCCGACGCCCGGCGCGATCCTCTCACCACCTTTCCCCAGCTGCTCCAGACCGAGGGCTTCGCCACCGAGGGAGAGCTGGCCGGCCTGCGCGAGGCCGTCGACCGGGAGGTGGCGGCGGCGACCGACGCCGCCCTCGCGGCCCCCGCTCCGGACCCTGCGAGCGTGACCCGCCACGTCTACTCCGAGACCGTGGACCCGTGCTCGGCCGCCTTCGCGAGCGAGCCCGCCCTCGACGGGCCTCCCAAGACGACGGTGGACCTGCTCAACGCGTGCCTCCACGACGAGATGACCCGCGACCCGCGGGTCGTCGTCCTCGGTGAGGACGTGGCCGACTGCTCCCGCGAGGCCAGCCTGGACGAGGTCAAGGGCAAGGGCGGGGTCTTCAAGGTCACTCACGGCCTCCAGCGCCGCCACGGCTCCCGGCGCGTCTACAACACCCCGCTGGCCGAGGCGGCCATCGTCGGCCGCGGGATCGGGATGGCGGTGCGTGGCCTCAAGCCGGTGGTCGAGGTCCAGTTCTTCGACTACATCTGGCCTGCGTTCATGCAGATCCGCAACGAGCTGGCCCTCGTCCGCTGGCGCTCGAACGGCGCCTTCTCCTGTCCGGTGGTCGTCCGCGTGACCTACGGTGGCTATCTCCAGGGCGGAGGGGTCTACCACAGCCAGTGCGGCGAGGTCCTCTTCACCCACACCCCGGGTCTTCGGGTCGTGATCCCCTCGAACGCCCAGGACGCCAACGGACTCCTCCGCACCGCGATCCGCTGCGAGGACCCCGTCCTCTTCCTGGAGCACAAGCACCTCTACCGGCAGGTCCACAACAAGGGCGCCTACCCGGGTCCCGACCACATGATCCCCTTCGGCCGGGCCGCACGCGTCCGAGAAGGCCGGGACCTGACCCTCGTCACGTACGGCGCCCTCGTCCACCGCTCCCAGGTGGCCGCGAAGCAGGCGGCTGTCGACGGAATCGACGTCGAGATCCTGGATCTGCGCACCCTGAGCCCCTACGACTGGGAGGCCATCGCCGCCAGCGTTCGGAAGACGGGCAAGGTCGTGGTGGCACACGAGGACGCCCGGTCCTGGGGCTACGGTGCGGAGATCGCCGCGCGGATCGGGGAGGAGCTGTTCGAGTACCTCGACGCGCCGGTCAGACGGGTGGCTGCCCTCGACACCTTCGTGGGCTACCACCCGGTCCTGGAGGAAGCGATCCTGCCCCAGGTCGGCGACCTCGCCAGGGCCATCCGGGACCTGGCGCGGTACTAGGCCGGCTCCCTCGAGCTCGCCGCGGCCTCCGGGAGCTCCTGGCGCACGAACCGGACGATGTCGTCGCAGGTGCGCAGCGAGAGACAGTGCTCCGCGAGCCGCCGGGCGTCGACCTCGCGGACCGCCCGCACCGCCTCCTTGACCCGGGGAATCGCGGTGGGGGCCATGGAGAGCTCGCGAAAGCCGAGCCCCACCAGCAGAACGGCCTCGAGGGGCTGGCCGGCCATCTCACCGCAGACGGACAGGGGACGCTCGTGGGCCCGCGCCGCCGTCGCGATCTGCGCGAGGGTCCTCATCACCGCGGGGTGGAGCGGCTCGTACAGGCCGGAGACCCGGGGGTCGGTCCGGTCCACCGCGAGCAGGTACTGGATGAGGTCGTTCGTCCCGACGCTGAAGAAGTCCACCTCCGGTGCGAGGAGGTCGGCCACGACCGCGGCGCTGGGCACCTCGAGGTTGATCCCCACCGGCACGTCCTCCCGGAAGGGCACGCCGGCCCGACGGAGCTCTTCCCGCGCCTCCTCGAGGAGGGCGAGGGCGAGATGCAGGTCGCCGACCCCCCCGACGAAGGGGAACATGATCCGCACCGGCCCGTGCTCCCCGGCGCGCAGGAGTGCCCGGAGCTGAACCCGGAAGGGTTCCGGCGACCGTCGGAGCAGGCGCAAGGCGCGCTCGCCCAGGGCCGGATTGGGGCTGGAGGGGCCCCTCGAGCCCAGGGCCTCGAGGCCGATGTCCCAGGTGCGGACGGTGACCGGGTGGGGGTGCATCTGCTCCATGAGCCGTCGGTAGACGTCGAGCTGCTGCTCCTCGGTGGGCCAGGGCAGCCCGCGCCCCAGGAGGTACTCGGAGCGGAAGAGCCCGATGCCCTGGGCGCCGTACAGCCGGCCCGTGGCCGCCTCCTCGAGGAACTCGACGTTCGCCTCGAGTCGGACCTCCACCCCGTCGTCGGTGCGGGCCGGAAGCTCGCGGGTCGTGCGCAGGCGCTCGTCCTCGAGGCGGTACTCCTCCTGGGCGACGCGGAGCTCCTCGAGCGTGGACTCTGATGGGTCCACGACGACCTCGCCGTGGGTACCGTCCACAACCACCAGGCTCCCGGAGGGCGTGCGCCGGGTGGCGTCCTTCAGCCCCACCACTGCCGGGATGCCCAGGGAGCGGGCGATGATCGCGGTGTGATAGGTCGAGGAGCCCACGTCCGTCGCCACCGCCAGGACCTTCTCCCAGTCCAGCTCGGCCGCCTCGGAGGGGGCGAGGTCACTGGCCACCAGGATGACCGGACCCGGCAGGCGCTCCAGCGACGGCGCATCCGGCGAGCCCCGCAGGTTCAGCTGGACGCGTCCGATGACGTCGTCGAGGTCGGTGCTCCGCTCCCGGAGGTACTCGTCCGAGAACTGGTCGAACAGATCGTGCAGCTCCTCCGACACCGTCCGGAGGGCCCACTCCGCGTTCACCCGCTCGGTCTCGACCACCTCCACCGCCCGCGCGCGCAGGAGAGGGTCGTCGAGCATGAGCAGGTGGGCGTCGAAGATGTAGGCGTGCGGCGTCCCAACCTCGCGGGAGAGCCGGTCCTTCACCGCCCGGAGCTGCTCCCGCGACCCTTCGAGGGCGGTCTCCAGCCGGGCCACCTCGCCGGCGACCGCCCCCGGCTCGAGGGAGAGGCGGAAGACCGGCGCGGCATCCCGCTCCACGACCAGTGCCCGTCCCACCGCGATGCCCGGCGACACCGCGGTTCCCTGGAGCCTGCTCACTCGACCTCTCCGAAGTTGCCCTCGACGAGGGCGACGAGGGCCTCGACCGCCTCGACCTCGTCCTCACCGTCCGCGGTGATCTCGATGGTCGTTCCCCGGGACGCCCCGAGCAGGAGGATCCCGAGGATGGACTTGCCGTCCATCACCCGTCCGTCCCGGCCCGCGGTCACCCGGGCCTGGTACCGCGCGGCGGTGTGCACGAAGCGCGCGGCGGCTCGCGCGTGCAGCCCCAGGCGGTTCTGGATCTTCACCGTTCGTCGGGTCACCGCGCCCGATCCTCCAGGATCTCGCTCGCCACGTAGATCGCGTCCTTGCCCTGGTCCCGGATCTGGCGCGCCACGTGGGGCAGCACCCCCTCCCGCAGACCGCTCGCCTTGATGAGCATGGGCAGGTTGACCCCGGTGACGATCTCCACCTCCGCCGACAGGTAGGGCAGGCTCAGGTTCGTCGGGGTGCCCCCGAACATGTCGGTGAGGATCAGGGCCTCTCCCGCTCCCACGTCCTCGAGTCCCTTCTCGATGGCCGCGTTGGCGGCGGCGGGGTCGTCCCCCCAGCCGATCGAGACCGCGACGATGGCCGGGATCTCTCCCACGATGGTGCGGGCGGCGTTGACCAGCTCCTCGGCGACCCGGCCGTGCGTCACCACGACGATGCCGATCATCCTCTCACCCCTCCTTCACGTCCCGGTGGTACACCCGCACCACGTATCCCTTCTTCTCGACCGCCGCCCCCACCTCGTTGGCGAGCATCACCGACCGGTGGCGTCCTCCGGTGCACCCCACCGCGATGGTCACGTAGGTACGCCCCTCCGCCTCGTGACGAGGCAGCACGAAGCGCACCAGGGACAGGATCCGGCGGAGAAAGGTCCCGGTGTCGGGTTGAGCGTTCAGATAGCGCACCACCCGGGCGTCCCCCCCGGTCAGCCGCTTGAGGCGCGGCACGAAGTTCGGGTTGGGGAGGAAGCGGGCGTCGAAGACCATGTCGGCCTCGGCGGGCACACCGTACTTGAACCCGAACGACAGGACCGACACCACCATCTGGTTGCCCGCGACCCGGACGTCGTAGCGCTCCCGCACGTAGTCGCGCAGCTGATGCACCGTCAACCGCGACGTGTCGAGGATCAGGTCCGCCATCTTCCGGATGGGCCGCAGGGCCTCGCGCTCGGCGCGAATTCCCTCGATTGCTGCGTCTCCTCCGGAGAAGGGGTGGGGACGGCGGGTCTCGCTGAAGCGGCGCACCAGCGTTCGGTCGTCGGCTTCGAGAAAGAGCAGGCTGGTGGTCAGGGAGTCCGGCTTCAGGTCACGGTACACGGGCGGAAAGGCGTCCGGGAACCCCCGCTCCCTCACGTCGACGACGAGCGCCGAGCGACGCAGCTCGGGCGAGCGCTCGATGTGCTCCGCGAACGCGGGCACCATCGCCGTGGGCAGGTTGTCCACGCAGGACCAGCCCACGTCCTCGAGGGCTCGGGAGACGTGGGTCTTCCCCGAGCCCGACAGGCCGGTGATCACCAGGAGCTGCGGCCCCTCGACCTCCGGCCGGCTCATGATCGCTTCCTCGGCGCGGCCTTCCGGCGGGGACCGCTACCGGCCTTCGGCCGGCTGCTCTGGCCAAGGGCGCGAGCCCTCGGCGACGAGGAGCCCTTGGCGGGACCGCTACCGGCCTTCGGCCGGCTGCCCTGGCCAAGGGCACGAGCCCTCGGCGACGACGTGCCCTTGGCGCGTCGCTTCACCGTCTTCTTTCGCTCCGGGGGGCCCACCATGGCATCGACCCGCTCGACGAAGCGGCGACCGGCATCATAGCCGCCCCTGCGGAGCAGCTGGTTGCGCGCCGCCACCTCGACGAGGAGCGCGATGTTCCGGGCCGGGGCCACCGGCATGCGGACGAGGGGCCTCTCGATCCCCAGGATCATGAAGGTCTCGTCGGCCAGCCCCAGCCGATCGTACTCCTGTCCTTCCTGCCAGCGCTCGAGCTGGATCACCAGCCCGATCTGCTTGGACAGGCTGATGGACGAGACACCGTACATGTCCCGGATGTTCAGGATCCCGAGACCGCGCAGCTCCATGTGGTAGCGGGTCAGGTCCGGCGAGGCCCCCACGAGGAGGTCGCCCATCCTCTTGATCGCGACGACGTCGTCGGCCACGAGCCGGTGCCCCCGGTCGATCAGGTCGAGGGCGCACTCGGACTTCCCGATCCCGCTGTCTCCCAGGATCAGCGACCCGACGCCAAAGACGTCGAGGAGCACCCCGTGGAGGTGAAGGCGCGTGGCCAGGCGATCCTCGAGGAACGCGGACATGAGCTTGATGAACTTCGTCGACTCGAGGGAAGAGGTGAGGACAGGGATCCCCGCCGCTCCGGCGGCCTCGAGCAGCTCCGGGGGCGGGGCGAGGGCCTTCGTCACCACGAAGCACGTGATCCGGCAGCGGCACAGCTTGGCCAGGATGGCCGAGCGGCGGCGCGGGGCCAGCTTGTGGAGGTAGCCGATCTCGCTGCTGCCCACGATCTGGACCCGGCCGTAGCTGATGTAGTCGGTGTAGCCGGTGAGGGCCAGGCCCGGGCGCTGGACCCGAGCCAGGTGCACGCGGTGGTCGAGTCCGACCTGCCCGGCCACGAGCTCGAGCCGCAGGCTCGCCGCGCCCTCGTCGAGCATCTCCGCCACCGGCACGCCCGGCCCCTCCGCCGCGGCCAGTGGCAGCGGGTCCTCGCCCCGCTTCGCGCGGCCGGGCATCAGGCCTCGGGCTCGATGAGCCCCAGGTTCCCGTCCTCCCGACGATAGAGGATCCGCATCCGCTCGGTCTTCGCGTCACGGAACACGAGCACGCCCTCCGCCCGGGACTCCAGCTCGAGGGTGGCCTCGTCGAGGGTCATCGGCTTCACCGCCCGGCGGCGATTGCGGATGATCCGCGGGGCCTCGGCGTCGTCCTCGTCGGGGCGGGCCCCGGTCGGTGGGGGAGCAGACGGCCGCCGGGCCGTGGACGGGCCCCTGCGTTCGCGCCGTTTCTGCTGCTGGCGCTGGGCCTGCCGCAGGAGCTTGTCCATGGCGTTCGACACCGACAGCCGCGGGTTGGTGCTCTCCTCCACCGCGGTCAGGTCCAGGTTGCGCGAGTGCGCGCTGACCTCGGCGATCTGCCGGTGCTTGTCCGCAGTCAGGATCACGTGGGCGCGGGTCAAGCCCGGAAGCACCTTCGCGACCTTCGCGAGCTTGCGCTCGGCGAGCCGTCGCACCTCCCTGGGGATCTCCGTCTGCCGACCCGTGAACTCGATCTTCATCCGTCCTCCTCCCGGCCGGGGCCGCGGTTTCGGACTCAGTGGACCGTCTTCCTGAGGTTCGAGGGTGGGATGCGGAGCTCCTCCCGGTACTTGGCCACCGTCCGTCGGGCCAGGGGGAGACCCTCCTTGTCGAGAATGGCGGCAATCCGGGAGTCGGACAGGGGACGCGAGGCGTCCTCCTCCTCGATCATCTTGCGGATGCGCTGCTTGATCGTCACCGAGCTCACCGCCTCCCCCATGGCGGAGGTGATGCCGCTGTGGAAGAAGAAGCGCAGCTCGAGGACCCCGCGCGGCGTGTGCATGTACTTGTTGGCCACCACTCGCGACACCGTCGACTCGTGCATCCCGATGTCGCTCGCCACGTCCCGTAACACGAGGGGCCGCAGGTGGGAGATGCCGTGGTCGAGAAACGCCCGTTGGTACTTCACGATCGATTCCGAGACCTTGTAGATCGTCCGCTGTCGCTGGTCGACGCTCTTCAGCAGCCACAGGGCGCTGCGGAGCTTGTCCTTCACGTAGGCCCGGGTCTCCTCGGCCCCCTCCTTCTTCTCGTCGAGCATGCGCTTGTAGGTGGGGCTGATGCGGAGCTTGGGCAGGCCGTCGTCGTTGAGGATGATCTTGTAGTCGTCACCCTCCTTCACCACGTACACGTCGGGAAGGATGTAGGCGGACTTCTCGGGACTGTGACGGTTGCCCGGGCGCGGGTCCAGACCCTGGATGATCTCGAGGTGGTGAGCGACCTCCTCCGAGGTCAGCCCCATCTGCCTCGAGATCTCGCCGTACTGGTGGCTCTGCAGCTGCTTCATGAAGTCGCGGACCATCACGTCGGCCGGCGAGCCCTCGAGCCCCAGGACCCGGAGCTGGATGCGCAGGCACTCGTTCAGGCTGCGAGCGGCCACACCCGCCGGGTCCAGCGACTGGACCACCCCCAGCGACCTCTCCACCTCCTCCATCGGGTACGGGCCCATGTTGGCCACGTCCTCGAGGGGCACTCGGAGAAGCCCGTCCTCGTCGAGGTTTTGGATGATCGCGTCGCCGATCTCGGTGGTGAGCTCGTCCGACACCGTCATGTGCAGCTGCCACAGGAGGTGGTCGTAGAGGTCGGTCGCCTCGGTCAGGGTGTTCTCGATCGGGGGCGCCTCGGGCACCTCCGCCGGCTTGCCCCGGCGTCCCTCGTCGAAGTACTCCTCGAAGAACTTCTCGATCTCGATGTCCTTCAGGGGGTCGTCGGGGCGCTCCGCCTCCTCCTTGGCCTCCTGCTGGGCGATCTCCTCCGTGGAGAGGGTCTCCTGAACCGGCACCTCCTCGAGCAGGGGGTTCTCCATCACCTCCTGGTCGAGGACCTCGGCCAGCTCCAGCGTCGTCAGCGGCAGCAGCTTGATAGCCTGCTGCAGCGACGGCGTGAGGATCAGGCGGTGGGAAAGCCTGGTGGAGAGGCCAAGCTTCTGCTGGATCGCCAAGCCCTACCCTCCGGGGACGGCCCGCGTCTCAGGCCTCGCGGCCGTCGAGGCGAAAGCCCTCGCCCAGGTAGACGCGGCGGACCTCAGGGTCCGACGCCAGCTCGAGAGGAGTTCCGGACCGAAACACATTGCCGTCCCTGAGAATATAGGCGCGGTCGGTTATTTTCAAGGTCTCCCGAACGTTGTGATCGGTGATCAAGATGCCGATCCCACGCTCGCGCAGGTGGGCAATGATCTTCTGGATGTCGATGACCGCGAGGGGGTCGATTCCCGCGAAGGGCTCGTCGAGCAGGATGAAGGACGGCTGCGCGGCCAGGGCCCGGCAGATCTCCAGCCGGCGCCTCTCGCCCCCCGACAGCGTGTAGGCGGGCTGGCGCGCCATGGGCTCGATGCCCAGCTCCTCGAGCAGCTGACGGGCGAGGGCGTGCTGATCTCCCGCGGGCAGGCCCCGGGTCTCGAGGATGGCGAGCACGTTCTCCTCCGCGGTGAGCTTCCGGAAGACGCTGGCCTCCTGGGGCAGGTACCCTATCCCCCCGCGGGCGCGCAGATACATGGGGAGGGAGGTGATGTCCTCCTCGCCCAGGAAGACCTTCCCGCTGTCGGGCCGGGCCAGGCCCACCACCATGTAGAAGGTGGTCGTCTTGCCCGCCCCGTTCGGGCCCAGCAGGCCCACCACCTCACCCTGACGGATCGACAGGTCGACCTCGTTCACCACCACCCGGCGGCCGTAGGACTTGGTGAGGGCTTCGGCCCGGAGGAGGATCGCGTCGTTCATCAAGGCGTGGGGAGCTCTTTCTTCCTGAAGATGGCCTCGGTGCGGACCTCCTCCTGACCATCGACGCGGATCCTATCCTCGCCCACCTGGAAGGTCAAAACGCGCCCCCGGACGCTACGGTCCACGTCCTGCAGGACGACTTCGTCCCCCTCCAGCACCATCGTCTCGTTCCCCGGGGTGTAGGTGCCGACCCGGCCCTCCGCTCGCCGGGCTCCCTGGCGAACTTCGACGGGCTCGCCGGCCACGATCTTCTGCACGTCGTCACCGTCCTCGGTGAGGGTGACCACCGCCTCCGGGCTGCGAGTCACGATGTCGCCCTGGCGAATCACGACCTCCCCGGAGTAGACCACGCGGCCGGCGGCCTCCTCGTACACCATCTCCTGGCTCCGGGTGTTCACCGCCGCCGGCTCCCCCCCGGCATCCGACACCGTGCGGGGGTGCAGCAGCGACACCACCCCTCCGGTCGCGTGAAGGCGCCGCTGGCTCGGGCCCGGGTCCTCCAGCACGATGAGGGGAGCGCGGACCTCGTCCCGGCCCGATCTCAGGAGAGCGTTCTCCCGGTACCATGCCTTTCTCTGCTGCGCGTCGTACTCGAAACGCCGGCACACCAGCACCGCCGGCTCGGAGCCGGCCAGCATCCCCCCTTCCGGCCCCTCCCCTCTCCGAATCGCGTGGCGCACCCCGCCGACGGCAACCACCCCGCGGGTGTCGGTGGCCACCTCGATCTCCTGGGCCTGGAGCTCGGAGCCGTCCCCGTCGTCCACGATCCGGGGCGCCCCGCCGGTCAGGCGGAGCCGCTGCGCCTCCTCGTCGAAGGCCGCCTGCTCCGCCCATCCCCTGCGCCCGGGCTCGGTGAAGCTGACCGACTCCCTGAACAGTGCCGTCCGGAGCGCTCCGGTCACCGGGTCCAGGTCCCAGCGGAAGTAGCGGCACTCGATCCGCCTCGGCACTCCCTCCCCGGGCCCGACGGGCTCGGAGGTCAGGACCACGGGCCGGACCTCCAGGTGGGGCCGCGGCCCGCCCGTCAGGCTCACGACCCGGGTGAGGCGTCCTTCCCCATCGAACTGGAAACGGATCTGCCGCCCGGCGATCCGTCGCTTCTCGGGCGGGTCACCGGGACCGGGCAGGACCTCCAGCACCGCGTGGTTGATGGCGATCGCCCTCTGGAGGGCACCACCGGGGCCAAAGTCCATGTTCAGACGGCGGGCCCGCAGGCGTCGCTCGCCCCCCGGGGGAAGCCCGACACCGGCCAGATCCCCACCCCCTCGCGTGAGGAGCTCCACGTCCCCGATGGCCGCGGCCCGCTTGAGGTTCTCGAGCTCGTCGTCGAGGATCAGCTGAAGCCTCTTCGAGCGGAGGACTCGTGCCCCCTGGCGCACCTCCACCCCCTGCCCGAAGCTCACGACACGGGTCTTCCTCGACCCCCGGGCGCGTCCGGACTCGATCTCGGTGATCGGGCCCCCGTCCTCGCCCCCAAAGCGGAGCCAGACCTCGGACTCGAGCTCGAGGACGTCCTCCTCGGTACGGTACTCCGCTCCCCGGGCCCGGCCCTCGGAGGATCCCCGCTCGAAGTGGACGTCGACCTCCGACCGGACCCGGCCCTGCCGGCCGAGGTACTGGAGGCTCTCGGTCCTCAGCTCGAACCCGTCGTCGGTGACCACGTGCACGTTCCCGGTGAAGAGGGCCTCCTCCCGGTCGGGGTCGTACAGGCACTCATCAGACGTGATGGTGGCGCTGGATTCCCTCTCGCGAGCCACGAAGGGAAAGGTGACCTCCACTCCCTCGTAGTGCCATGCCCCCCCCTCCTGCTGGCGGCTGTCCCGGGCCTTCACCTGGAGCTTCTGGGCGCCCCCCTCGAAACGCGAGAAGGCCATGTCGCCGATGGTCGTGCCCTCGGCCGGCTCCCCGGAGAGGGAGTCACCCACCGGCGTCGGCGCCGACGGGCGCCGGAGCGTCCACGCCACCGCCACCGCGACGACCACAACCACGCCGAGCAGAACACGGCGCAGGACGCGGGTGGCAGGAGGCCTCATACGATCATTGTACCGCCCGGCCCTCGTTCGCCCGTGAGGGGGCCCCCGGGCGCCCCTCGGGCCCCGGTCCTCCCCGTGCGCTGGGGGAAACGTGATCGATCCTGGGTTGGGCGGCGCAGGCGCGCGACGGGGTGGCCCGAATGCCGTCAGCGCAGCGTTCGGGCCACGATCAGGGGGCGACCTCCTCGAACTCGTGGCCGAGGCGGCCCATGTGCCGGAACTTCTGATAGCGCTGCTCGAGGAGCTCGTCCAAGCCCAGCGCGCTCAGCTCGCCGAGTTGCCGGGAGAGGACCTCGTCGACGGTCCTGAACAGCTCCTCGTGGTTCACGTGAGCTCCTCCCGCCGGCTCGGGGATGACCTCGTCGACGATCTCCCGGGCCTTGAGGTCCGGGGCGGTGATCTTCATCGCGGTGGCGGCCTCCTCGGCCCGGGAGGAGTCGCGGAACAGGATCGAGGCGCACCCCTCCGGGGAGATGACGGAGTAGATCGCGTGCTCGAGCATGTTGACACGGTCTCCGATGGCCACCGCCAGGGCCCCGCCGCTTCCGCCCTCCCCGGTCACGGTGACGATGATCGGGGTCCTGAGGCCCGCCATCTCCCGCAGGTTGTAGGCGATGGCCTCGGCCTGGCCCCGCTCCTCGGCCTCGATGCCCGGGTAGGCCCCGATCGTGTCCACGAAGGAGAGAATGGGGCGCGAGAACTTCGCCGCCAACTGCATCACCCGCAAGGCCTTGCGGTAGCCCTCGGGCTTCGCCATCCCGAAGTTCCGATAGATCTTCTCCTTGGTGTCGCGTCCCTTCTGGTGGCCGACGACGCCCACCGGCTTCCCGTGGAAGAGGCCGAACCCGCACACGAGGGCGGGGTCGTCGGCATAGCGGCGGTCGCCCCGCACCTCGGTCCAGTCGGTCAGCAGTGCCTCGACGTAGTCCAGCGTGTAGGGCCGGTTCGGGTTCCGGGCCACCAGCGTCTTCTGCCACGGCGTCAGGCTCGAGTAGACCTCGCGCCGCAGGGCGTCGAGCTCCCCCCGCAGGCGGCGAGCCTCCTGCTCCTTCTGCCGGTCGCCCGGCCACTTCTCGAGCTCGTCGATCCGCCCCTGGAGCTCGGCGAGTGGCGCTTCGAAATCGGTGGCCATGGTTCCCCCTCGCCGCTCAGAGGTTGCGGCGCATCTCTCCGTTGCGGGACAGGACGAGCGCGCCCGGGCCGAGGAGGGCCTCGATCTCGTCGCGCAGGACGCTGCCAGGACGGACCCGGTAGGCGGCGCTCGGAGCCAGGGCCACCGCGTAGGCCCCGGGTCGGATGATCTCGAGCGTCACCGGGCAGTCGCCCCGATGGGCGCCGAGTATATCCCTCAAGCGCTCCCCCTTCGAGCGATCCCACCCGCCGGCCGGGACCCGGATGGTCACGAAGCGGGCCTCGGACAGCTTGGCCTGCTCGAGAGGCAGCACGTCCGAGGCCAGCAGGCGCGCCCGCCCCTCGTCCGGGGTCTCGGCTCGGCCCTTCACCAGCACCACCTGATCGTCGGCCAGCCGCCCCGCCGTCTTCTTGTAGGTCTCGGGAAACACCAGGCACTCGACGCTGCCCTCGAGGTCCTCGAGGACGAAGCTGGCCATGCGGTCGCCCTTCTTCGTCTTGATGAGCCGCAGGGCGGTGACGATGCCCCCGACCGAGACGTCGCCGTTCGACGCCACCTCGCCCAGCCTTGCCGTGGTGGCGTCCGCCCACTGGGCGAGCTCGGCCCGGAACCGTTCCAGCGGATGGCCGGTGATGAAGAAGCCCAGCGACTCCTTCTCGAACGCCAGGCGCTCGGCCTCGGGCCACGCCGGGGCGTCGGGCACCCTCTCCGGGGTCGCCTCGCCTTCTCCCTCTGGTGCGAGCATCCCGAAGAGGCTGGACTGGCCCTGCTCCCGGTCCCTCTGGCGCTTCTGTCCGGCATCCATGGCCCGGTCGATGGCCGCGAACAGAGCGGATCGTCGCTCGTCGATGGAGTCGAAGGAGCCGCTCTTGACCAGGCTCTCCACGACCCGGCGGTTCACCGCCCGGAGGTCGACCCGATCGCAGAAGTCGAAGACCGAGCGGAACGGGCCGCCCTCCCTCCGCGCCTCGATCATGGCCTCGACCGCCCCCTCGCCCACGTTCTTGATCGCCGCGAGGCCGAACCGCACGTCGGCGTCGGGGGACGCCTCCTTCTCTCCGGCCTCGGCTCCCTCTCCCTCGCCGGCCCGCGCCACCACGGTGAAGAACTTCTCCGACTCGTTGACGTCGGGGGGAAGCACCCGGATCCCCATCTCCCGGCACTCCCCGATGTACTGGACCATCTTGTCGGTGTTGGCCCGCTCCGACGTCAGCAGGGCGGCCATGAAGTACGCAGGGTGGTTCGCCTTGAGGTAGGCGGTCTGGTAGGCGAGCCAGGCGTAGGCCGCGGAGTGGGACTTGTTGAACCCGTACCCCGCGAACTGCTCCATAACCGACCACACCTTGCGGGCCTTCTTCTCGGGTACCTGGTTGGCGGCACACCCGGAGAGGAACTTCTCCATCTGCGCCGCCATGACCTCGACCTTCTTCTTCCCCATGGCCTTGCGCAGGATGTCGGCCTCGCCCAGGGAGAAGCCGGCCAGGGCCGAGGCGATCTTCATCACCTGCTCCTGATAGACCATGACGCCGTAGGTCTCGCTCAGGATCGGCTCCATCGATGGGTGGTCGTAGGTGACCTTCCTCTGCCCGTGCCGCCGACGAATGAAGTCGTCGATCATCTGCATCGGGCCGGGCCGGTACAGGGCGTTGAGGGCGGTGAGGTGCTCGAGGCGGTCGGGCTTGAAGCGCTGGAGGATGTCCCTCATTCCGTCCGACTCGAACTGGAAGAGTCCGCTGGTCTTTCCCCGGGTGAACAGCTCGTAGGTCTTCGCGTCGTCCAGGGGGATCCTCTCGGGGTCGATGTGGACCCCGAGCTGGGCCTCGACCATCTTCACGCAGTTGTCGATCAGGGTCAGGGTGCGAAGGCCCAGGAAATCCATCTTCAGCAGGCCGATCCGCTCGCAACCCTTCATGTCGAACTGGGTCGTCACGTCCCCGGTGTTGCTCTTGAAGAGGGGGACGAGGTCGGTCAGGGGCTCGGGGGCGATCACCACCCCCGCCGCGTGGGTCGAGGCGTGTCGGGTCGTCCCCTCGAGGCGCTTCGAGATGTCGATGAGCTCCTTGACCTGGGGCTCTTTCTGGTAGGCCTCCTTGAGCGGAGGGGACTCCTCCAGGGCCCGCTCCAGGGTCATCTTCAGGTCGAAGGGGATCATCTTGGCGATCTTGTCGACCTCGGCGTAGCTCAGGTCCATGACCCGGCCCACGTCACGAACCACCGCCTTGGCCTTCATGGTCCCGAAGGTGATGATCTGGGCGACGTTGTCCCGACCGTACTTCCTGGTGACGTACTCGATGACCTCGCCGCGCCTCGCCTCGCAGAAGTCGATGTCGATGTCGGGGGGGCTGATGCGCTCCTCGTTCAGGAAGCGCTCGAAGATGAGGTCGTTCTCGATGGGATCGATGTTGGTGATCCTCAGGGACCAGGCGACCAGGCTCCCGGCCGCGGACCCGCGGCCCGGGCCGACGGGAATCCCCTGCTCGCGCGCGTAGCGCATGAAGTCCCACACGATCAGGAAGTACCCCGAGAAGCCCACGCGCCGGATGACCCCGATCTCCTTCTCCAGGCGCTCCTCGTAGTCGGCCATCGCGTGGCGGAGTCGCCCGGCCTCGGCCAGGGGCTCGAGGGTGCGTCGCCGCTCGGCGAACCCGTCCCGGGTCACCTTCTCGAAATAGCTCTCGATGGTGAAGCCCGGGGGCACGTCGAAGGCCGGGAGGCTGTCCACCCCCTTCAGCGTGAAGTCGCACATCTCGGCGATCTGGACCGTGGAGTGGAGTGCCTCGGGATGGTCGGGGAACAGCGCCGCCATCTCCTCCGGGCTCTTCAGGTAGAACTCGCTGCCGTCGAACCGCAGCCGCTCGGGCTCGTGCACCTTCTTCCCCGATCCGATGCAGAGGAGCACGTCGTGGGCCTGGTGGTCGTCCTTGTGGAGGTAGTGGGCGTCGTTGGTGGCGGCGAGCTTGAGCCCCGTCTTCTCACGGATGCGGAGAATGCCCTGGTTGGCCCGGCGCTGGTCGGGGATGCCGTGCTCCATCACCTCGAGGTAGAACCGGTCCTTGCCGAAGATCTCGGAGAAGACCCCGACCGACTCCAGGGCGGCGCCGTCGGCCCCCGCCACGAGGTGCTGGGCGATCTCGCTCGACAGGCACCCGGAGAGCCCGATGAGCCCCTCGCTGTGCTTCGCCAGGAGGTCCTTGTCGATCCTCGGGCGATGGTAGAAGCCCTCGAGGTAGCCCATCGAGACGAGCTTCACCAGATTGTGATAGCCCGCGTCGTTGCTCGCCAGGAGGGTGAAGTGATTGTAGGCCTCGGAGGCGCTCGAGGCCTGGCGCGAGAAGCGGCTCCCGGTGGCCACGTAGATCTCGCAGCCGAGGATGGGCTTCACTCCCCGCTCGCGGCAGGCGTCGTGGAAGTTCACCGCCCCGAACATGTTGCCGTGGTCGGTGATGGCCATCGCCTTCATACCGAGGCGCTCGGCCTCGCCCACGAGCTCGCCGACGTGGCCGGCGCCATCGAGAAGGCTGAACTCGGTGTGCAGGTGGAGGTGGACGAAGTCCGGCTTGACGCTCATTCCCACTCGATCGTGGACGGGGGCTTGGTGCTCACGTCGTAGACGACCCGGTTGATGCCGTGCACCTCGTTGACGATCCGGCTCGAGACCCTGGCCACGAGGTCGTAGGGCAGGCGGACCCAGTCCGCGGTCATCCCGTCGAGGGACTCCACGGCCCGCAGCGCGACCGTGTACTGGTAGGTGCGGTCGTCCCCCATCACCCCCACCGAGCGCACCGGAAGCAGGACCGCGAAGGACTGCCACATCTTTCGGTAGAGACCGGCCCGCTTGATCTCCTCTACGAAGATCGCGTCGGCCGCCCGCAAGAGGTCGAGTCGATCCTTCGTCACCGCGCCGATGCAGCGCACGGCGAGGCCGGGGCCGGGAAAGGGCTGGCGGTGCACGAACTCGTCGTCGAGACCGAGCTCGAGACCCACCTTCCGGACCTCGTCCTTGAAGAGCCAGCGCAGGGGCTCCACCAGCTTGAACTTGAGCGACCTGGGCAGCCCCCCCACGTTGTGGTGGCTCTTGATCACCGCCGAGGGACCGCGGACCGAGGTCGACTCGATCACGTCGGGGTACAGCGTCCCCTGGGCCAGGAACTCGGCCTTCCCCACCCGCCGCATCGAGGACTTGAAGACCTCGATGAACTCCCGGCCGATGATCTTGCGTTTCCGCTCGGGGTTGGCCACGCCCTTGAGCCTGGCGAGAAAGCGCTTCGACGCGTCGACGAACACCACCTTGAGATGGAGCCGCTCCGCGAAGCGCTTGCGCACCTGCTTGGCTTCCTCCTTGCGGAGCAGGCCGTTGTCCACGAACACGCAGGTCAGCCGGTCACCGATCGCCCTCTGCACCAGCATCGCGGCAACCGAGGAGTCGACCCCCCCGGAGAGAGCACAGATCACCTTCCCCTTCGGGCCCACCTGCTTGCGGATCGCCTCTGTCGCCTCTTCGACGAAGGACGCGGCGTTCCAGTCGCGCTCGCATCCGCAAACGTCGAGGAAGTTTCCCAGGACCGCGGTCCCCTCTTCGCTGTGCACCACCTCGGGATGGAAGAGCATCCCGTAGAAGCGACGGTCCGGGTCCTCGATCGCCGCGATGGGGTTGGTCTCGCTGGCTCCCACCACCTTGAACCCCTCCGGGGCGCGCCGGATGTCGTCGCCGTGGCTCATCCAGACCCGGGTCCGCGGCCGCAGCCCCCGGAACAGGGTCCCCCCCTTTCGGGGCAGGAACAGGGCCTGGCCGTACTCCCGGTGTCCGGCCCGCTGGACCACGCCCCCGAGCACGTGGCTCATGAGCTGCATCCCGTAGCAGATCCCCATGATCGGTAGACCGAGGGTGAAGATCTTCCGGTCGCACCGGGGCGCCCCCCTCTGGTGCACGCTGTCCGGTCCCCCGGAGAGAACGATCCCCCGGGGGCCACGAGCACTGAGCGCCTCCGCTTTGGTGTTCGGCGGGAGGATCTCGGAGTACACCTGCAGCTCGCGGAGCCGCCGCGCGATCAGCTGGGTGTACTGGGAGCCGAAATCCAGAATGGCGATCGTGTCTCTTTCCATCGAGCTTCCCGGATCGCCGGATTATACCCTCCGCGGTCCGACCACCCGGGCCCGCCGGACGGTGTATAGTGCGATCCGCCTTGAAGCGTTCCCTCGCCCTCCTCTGCCTCGGTCTCCCCGCGGCGGCCTGCGCCGGCCGACAGGCGCCTCCCCCCGCTCCGCTGTTCCCCATGGCGCCCGTCTGGCGGGTGGAGGTGGCCGACTACGTGGTGCCTCCGCTGGCCGCCGATGGTCGCCGCCTCTACGTAGCCACCCGCGACGGCCGCGTCACTGCGTTCGACCAGACGTCGGGAACCGCCCACTGGACGGTCGAGGACCGGCCCGGGCGCCTCAGCGCCGTCCGCGGCCGGCTCGTGCTGCGGGAGAACGACGGAACCGTCTGGAGTCTGAAGCCCCGGGACGGAACACCGCGATGGACCACCGAGACCGGGATCGTCGGGGACCTGCCGGCGGTCCTCGACGGGGACCGCCTCTACGTCGCGGGGAAGGGCCTGGCCGCCCTGGACGTGGAGACCGGCCGGGAGCTGTGGAGGCAGGGAACGGTGTCCGACGTCACCGCCCCGCCGGTGGCCACCACCGCGCGCCTCCTGACCGGAGAGGCGGACGGCACCCTCTACTGCCGGGATCGCGCCACCGGCATCCCCCTCTGGGCCCACCGGACGGCCGGGCCCCTGGTCGCCCCGCCCCTCGTGGACGAGAAGCGGCGGCGGGTCTACCTGGGCACCACCGAGCGCTTGATCCGCGAGCTGAAGCTGGACAAGGGCCAGAAGGGATGGGCCTGGAGAGTCGGGGCGGACATCCAGTCCCCGGGCCTCCTCCTCCCGGATCAGGTGCTCTTCGCCTCCTTCGACGCGGTCCTCTACGGCCTCACCCGGGGAGGCAACCTCGCCTGGCGCACGCCGCTGCCCTCGCGGCCGCTGTCCGGCCCCCTCCTGGTCGAGGGTCACATCGTCATCGCCTGCCACGAGAACGAGATCCTCGGGTTCTTTCTCGACACCGGCGAGTCCGCGGGGACCCTGCGCACCGACGCCCAGATCCGGACCCCCCCCCTGGTCGAGGGCGGCCGGATCTTCGTCGGCCTGCGCAACCGCTCCGTCGTGGCCTTCTCGCTGCCACCCGACCCGCCGCCAGGGGCCCTCCCCACGCCACCGCCCGACGCGCCGCCCCCCCCTCCCTAGCCCACGACGGCCTGCTAGACTACGGGTTCGCCATGACCGCCCTCACCCTCGGCCGTGTCGCCCTTCGTGACTGGGTCCAGCTGACCAAGCCACGGATCACGGCCATGGTCCTGTTCACGACCCTGGTCGGCTTCGTCACCGCCTCGGTGGGCCCGGTCCCCCTCCCCGCCCTGCTCGTCAGCCTTCTCGGGACCGGCCTGGTCGCGTCGGGGGCGGCGGTCCTGAACCAGGTTCTGGAGCGGGGCACGGATGCCCTGATGCTTCGGACCCGCGACCGTCCCCTTCCCGCGGGACGGGTGTCCGCCGCCGACGCCAGCGTCTTCGGGGGGGCGCTGAGCGCCCTCGGGCTCGCGGTCCTCATGTGGGGCGCTCGGCCCCTCGCTGCGGCGGTGGCCGCGGTCACGCTGGTGAGCTACCTGGCGGTCTACACCCCCCTCAAGCGGCGCACGCCCCTGTCCACGCTCGTGGGGGCGGTACCCGGCGCCCTGCCCCCGGTCATCGGCTGGGCGGCGGCCCGCGGCTCCTTGGACGGCGCCGCGTTCGTCCTCTTCGCCATCCTCTTTCTCTGGCAGATCCCCCACTTCCTCGCCATCGCGTGGCTCTACCGGGACGACTACGCCCGCGCCGGGTTCCCCATGCTCCCGGTGGTGGATCGCGAAGGGGGCTTCACCGCACGCCAGACCGTCGTCCACAGCCTCGCCCTCCTGCTCGTCAGCATGGCCGCGGCCGCGGCCGGACTGGGGGGAGCGTGGTACCTGGGGGGGGCCTTCGTCCTCGGCGTGGCCCTCACCCTGTTTGCCGTCCGCCTCGTGAGCGCTCGCGACCTCGCCGCGGCACGGGGGCTCTTCCTGGCCTCCGTCCTCTACCTTCCCGCCCTCTGCTCCCTGCTCCTGGCCGCTCGCTTCCAGGACGTCACCCGATGAGCGCGACCGACCTCCCCACCCTCAACGCGATCCTCAACGCCTCCAGCGCCGTCTGCCTCCTGGTCGGGTGGTGCCTCATCCGGAGCGGCCGACGCGAAGGGCACCGGCGGGCCATGCTCGCCGCCCTCGCCTGCTCCGCCGTCTTCCTCGCGTCCTACCTCCTCTACCACGCCCAGGCGGGCTCGGTGCGCTTCACCGGCGAGGGCCCGCTCCGCACCGTCTACTTCACCGTTCTCATCAGCCACACGATCCTCGCCGTGGTGATCGTGCCTCTGGTCCTTCTGACCCTCGCCCGCGCCCTGCGCGGCCGCTTCGACGCCCACCGGAGGGTCGCCCGCCTCACGCTGCCCCTCTGGGGATGGGTCTCACTCTCGGGCGTGGCTGTCTATTGGATGCTCTATCGCTTATAGCATCGCCATCTCGACGTTCGAACACTGATGGCGATGCCTCCGTTCTCCGTTCCCTAGCGCTCCTCCACGAGAAGCGCCGGGTGCGGCTCGACATCCTCCGGCTGACGCCCGACGAGCGACAACGGCAGGGGCGTCTCGCGGGCCTCCAGCGACGCGTGGGGCTCCGCGGCGTCCGGCTGGCGCGCCACCAGCGACAGCGGCAGGGGCGTCTCGCGGGCCTCCAGCGAGGCGTGGGGCTCCGTGGCGTCCGGCTGGCGTGCCACCAGCGACAGCGGCAGGGGCGTCTCGCGGGCCTCCAGCGAGGCGTGGGGCTCCACGGCGTCCGGCTGGCGTGCCACCAGCGACAGCGGGGGCGTCTCGCGGGCTTCCAGCGAAGCATGGGGCTCCACCGCTTCCGGCTGACGCGCCACCAGCGACACCGACCGGGGCAGCTTCTTCTCGCCGGCCGCGGCGATGCCCACCACCCCGAAGACCACCACCGCCAGGATCGCTGATCGCCGCATTTCGCCCCCCGGGGCAGACTTGCCCACCTCGAGCAAGAATCGACTTGAGGTTACTCCTGCCCTTCCTCCGAGGCAAGCCCCCTCTTGGGCCGAGGACACGATTGCCCTGGCGGAATCGTGTCCTCGGCCAGAGCATCCGGCCGCATTCCTGTTCGGTCCTCGGAGAGGCGAAACGCGTCCGCCACGACCGCGAGGGCCTTCTCGGTCAGGTCGTAGGCCCCCAGCTGATCCGCCGCCGCCCAGGCCACCTCGAGGGCATCCGAGGCCGCTCGGGCCTCTCCCGAGACGCGCCGGCACAGGTAGTCCACGATCACGTGGTGCCAGGCCACTTGCCCGCCCTCGCGCTGGATCCGGTCGAAGACGGTCAGGACCTCGAGGGGCTCGACCTCGAGACCCGTCTCCTCCGCCATCTCCCGAACCAGGGCCTGCTCCAGCGTCTCCCCCAGCTCCACGGTCCCCCCGGGAATCGACCAGCGCCCCTCGAGGGGAGGCTTCCCCCTGCGCACGAGGAGGACACGGCCGTCCCGCACCACCACACCCCCGACGCCCACCTGCGGATGGAGCGGCCTCACGGAGCGGCCTGGGGCTCCTCCGTGACGACCGCCGGCTTGGACCTCTTGCCCCGGCGCCGGGCCAGACCCAGCACGTAGAGGGCGGGCCCGGAGAGGGTGTACAGGCTGGTGACGGTGAGGAGGAACACCTTCGGATCGAGGGCCACGAGGAGGAACACGATCGCGATCCCGAGGACGCTGATCGAGCGGCGCCGACGCCTGAGGTCGACTCCCTTGAAGGAATGGTAGCGGAAGGTCCCGACCATCAGGAGGCCCAGGCCCACCACGAGGACCAGGGTCAGCACTGCCACCCACTGTCGGGAGGGCGCGCCGGGGGCGAACAGGACGATCGCCGCCAGCTGGGCGGCGGCGGCCGGGATGGGCAGGCCCACGAAGAACCGGGAGTCCACCACGTTCTTCTGGACGTTGAAGCGCGCGAGGCGGAGGACCCCGCACACCAGGAAGATGAAGGCCGCCGGCCAGCCGGCCCGCGGCACCGAGTGCAGGGCCCATCCGTAGGCCAGGAGCGCGGGGGCGACGCCGAAGGACACGGCGTCGGCGAGGCTGTCGAGCTCGGCCCCGAAGGCGCTCTGCGTGCCGGTGAGCCGCGCGATCCTGCCGTCGAGCATGTCGAGGAAGACCGCGATTCCGATGAGCGGGGCGGCCTGGGCGTAGTGGCCGTCCAGCGTCTTGACGATCGCCCAGAACCCCAGGAACAGGTTCCCGGTCGTGAAGATGCTGGGCAGTATCGCGGCCCCGCGCCGGAAGTGGCGTACGCGTGTCACGTTGTGGCCTCTCCGCCCCCGTCGTCGCCCGGGGGCGGGCGCGGGGGCGACCGAACCTAGGGGTGCGCCTCGGCGCCCTGCTGGCGCCGGGCAATCGCCTGCATCCGGTCCTTGATCTGCAGCTTCTTCTTCTTGAGAGTCGTTTCCTCGAACTGCTCGTCGTCGGTCAGGACGGCCTTCTCGGCCAGCTCGCTCAGTCGGCTTTCGTACTCGTGATGCTGCACCTCCAACTGAACGTACTCGTCGTCGCTCTGGAGGGGGTTGTTGCTGAGCGAAACCGGTTCCTGCGGCATCGGCGCCTCCTGATCGGACGGTCTCACCGGAGACCGACGGGTTGGACGTGGCATTTCATGCACGGGGGAGGCGGGGGTCCCACCTCCCCCGCTAGGCACGGTAGCACGCGCCCGACGGGGATTTCAAGGAAGGGGGTCGAGGGTGAGAACGACCGCGTTCTCGACGGGCTCGCTGTAGTATGCACGCCGCATTCCGAGGCGGCTGAACCCCATCTCGGCGTAGAGCGCCCGGGCCTCGACATTGCCTTCCCGCACCTCGAGGAGCGCCCGCACCGCGCCGGCGCGCCCCGCCTGACCAATGGCGAAGCCGAGGAGCCAGCGGGCGATTCCCCGACGGCGCCACCCGGGGGCGACCGCGATGTTCAGGAGGTGCATCTCGTCGACGACCAGGCGGTACACGCAGTACGCCCCGATCCCCCGCCACGCGGCGACGGAGGGCACCGGGCTCCGCAGGACGAGCACGGCCCCCGGGGGACCGGAGCTCAGCTCCGCCTGAAACTGCCCCAGGGTCCAGGGATGGCTGTAGCACTCCGACTCGAGGGCGGCCAGTGCCGACGAGTCCTCGACGGTGGCACGCCCCAGCCACAGCGGGTCTCTCACCGCCGGGGTTTCCGAATGTGCGGGGCGCGCAGATAGAGGGGCCTCAGCTCCCCCGGGGGGCACCCTCGTCCCTCCCGGAGCGCCTCGAGGGCCACCCGTCCGAGGCCCGCGGCCAGGAAGAGGTCGACCTCGGGAAAGCGCGCCCGGGCGACGAGGGCCTCGATCTCGGCACGGTAGCGCAACGCTCCGTCTCCCACGAAGGCCACCTCGTCTTCCAGGTCCGCCACCAGGGACTCCACCGTGCCCACCCGAGGCTCGCCGGCCGAGCGGCCCTCGCCGTCGTAGACGCCCCCGAACACCTCCCCACGCTGGGCGTCCACCAGCGTCACGACCGTCGGTGCCCGGCCGGCGCCGGCCCGTCCGAGGACGTCGAGGGAGGGCACCCCCACACAGGGCTTCCCGGCACCCAGCGCCAGGCCCTGGACGCTGCTGATCCCCACCCGCAGACCGGTGAAGGAGCCCGGACCCACGGTGACCGCGAAGCCGTCGAGGTCGCGAGCCTCGAGGCCGAGCCCCCGCAGGGCGGCGTCCGCCGCCGACAGCAACCAGCCGGAGTGGCCCTCCTGGGTCGTCGACCGGGACTCGGCCACCACGCCCTGGTCGGTCACCACCGCCAGACTGCCCCGGGGCGTCGTGGTGTCCACCGCGAGGATCTGCACGGGTAGCTTATACTCCACTGTCCCGACGGCGGCGAAGCCGCTCCCTCGGGGCGCCCCGGACCCGGAGCCCACCGTGCCTGCCTCGAAGATCCCCCAGACACCGGCCATGCGCCAGTTCCACCGGATGAAGGCGGAGCACCCGGATGCACTGCTGTTCTTCCGCATGGGCGACTTCTACGAGCTGTTCTTCGACGATGCGGTGGTGGCCTCGGAGGCCCTCGAGATCGCCCTCACCTCCCGCTCCAAGGACCGGCACGGCGACCCGGTGCCCATGTGTGGTGTGCCCTACCACGCGGCCACGGCGTACATCGCCCGCCTCGTGGCTCAGGGGCACCGGGTGGCGCTGTGCGAGCAGATGGAAGACCCCCGCACCGCGAAGGGCGTGGTGCACCGCGAGGTCGTCCGCGTCATCACTCCGGGGACCCAGCTCGAGGCGTCGGCGCTGGAGGCCGCCGAGACCTCGTACGTCCTGGCCCTGGCCACCGGCCCGTCGAGCGTCGGCGCCGCGTGGCTGGACGCTACCACCGGCGAGTTCTTCGCGGTGGAGTGGGACGGTCCCGGCCGCTTCGACCGCTTGCGGGACGAGATCGGCGCCACCCGTCCGCGGGAGATCCTCGTGCGCCAGGACGCGGAGCTGCCCGCCTGGCTGACGGACCCCACCCAGCCCGAGGGGGCAATTCCCCGGGCCCCGATCGAGGACCGGAGCTTCGACCCCGAACGGGCCCAGCGCGAGCTCCTCGCCCAGTTCGGGGTCGTCACCCTCGAGGCCTTCGGCTGCGCACACCTCCCGCAGGCGGTGGCCGCGGCGGGGGCTGCGCTCCGCTACGTGCGGGAGACGCAGAAGCGCGACCTCACCCACGTCACGGACCTCACCACCCGCGGGGCCGCGGACGTCCTGGTCATCGACTCCGTCACCAGGCGCAACCTGGAGCTCACCGAGAGCCTGGCCGATGGCAGCCGCCGGGGCACCCTCCTCGACGTCCTCGACCACACCCGGACCCCCATGGGGGCACGGCTGCTGCGGGAGTGGATACTGCGGCCCCTGGTCGAGCTGGAGCGGATCCAGGACCGGCTGGACGCCGTCGAGGAGCTGGCCTTCCGGGCCGTGGAGCGGGGCCGCCTGCGCGACAGCCTCGGCGACGTCCAGGACCTCGACCGTATCGTGGGGCGGGTGACCCTGGGCACCGCCGGGCCTCGTGACCTCGTGGCCCTCGCCCGATCCGTCCGCGCGCTCCCCCCCGCGGCCCAGGCCCTCGACGAGTGCGTGGCCCCCCTCGTCCGGCTCCTGGTCAAGGAGCTCGACCCCCCGCTGGAGCTGGCCGACGACATCTCCGGCACCCTGGTGGACGAGCCCCCCGCGCTCCTGCGCGAGGGTGGGGTGATCCGCGAGGGGGTCGACCCCGAGCTCGACGACCTCCGCACCACGAGCCGGGGCGGACGGGAGACGATCGCCGCCATCGAGCTGCGGGAGCGTGAGCGGACCGGCATCACCAACCTGAAGGTCCGCTACAACCGCGTCTTCGGGTACTACATCGAGGTGAGCAAGAGCAACCTCGGCCTCGTGCCCGAGGACTACATCCGCAAGCAGACCATCGCGAACGGCGAGCGCTACATCACCCCGGAGCTCAAGGAGCACGAGGAGAAGGTCCTGCGCGCCGACGAGCTCATCCTGGCCCTCGAGGCCCGGCTCTTCGAGGCCCTCCGGGAGCGCGTGGCCGCCGCCGCCCGGCGCATCCAGCGGACCTCGCGCTCCGCGGCCGCCCTCGACGTCCTGGTCTCCCTGGCCGAAGCCGCCACCCGCTTCGACTACGTCAAGCCCCGGCTCACCCGGGGAGACGATCTGTCCTTCGTGGACGGTCGCCACCCGATCATGGAACGTGTTCTCGACGAGCCGTTCGTCGAGAACGACCTCTCGATCGGAGAGGACACCGCGCGCCTGTTCATCCTGACCGGTCCCAACATGGGCGGGAAATCGACCTTCCTGCGCCAGGTGGCGCTCGTGGCCCTCATGGCCCAGATGGGCAGCTTCGTCTCCGCCCGGGAGGCCAAGATCGGCGTCCTCGACCGCATCTTCACCCGGGTGGGGGCGAGCGACCAGATCCTCCGGGGACAGTCCACCTTCATGGTGGAGATGCAGGAGACGGCCCACATCCTGCGCCACGCCACCGCCCGCAGCCTGGTGCTCCTCGACGAGATCGGCCGCGGGACGGCGACCTTCGACGGGTTGTCGATCGCCTGGTCGGTGGCCGAGCACGTCGCCCGGGGCGAGGCGCGACCCAAGACCATCTTCGCCACCCACTACCACGAGCTCGTGGACCTGGCCGCGGACATCCCCGGCGTCGGCAACCTTCACGTCTCGGCGCGGGAGTGGCAGGACAGCATCGTCTTCCTTCGCAAGATCGAAGCCGGCGGGTCGGACCGGTCGTTCGGCATCCAGGTCGCCCGTCTGGCCGGCCTCCCGGCGTCCGTCGTGGTCCGGGCCCAGGAGATCCTCCAGAACCTGGAGAGCACGGAGTTCGATCGCGAGGGCCGCCCGCGCCTGGCCCACTCCGAGCACGAGGAGGCGGCCCCGGGGGCGCGGCAGCTCGCCCTCTTCTCCGGCCAGGAGGAGGCGGTGGTGGAGGAGCTCCGCCGGGCGGACCCGGATTCCCTCACGCCCCTGCAGGCCCTGGCCCTCCTCGCCGAGCTCAAGAAGAGACTGGCCCGCTGAGGTAGACTCGTCCCATGCCGCGCCGTCCCGATCCCCTGAAGGAGCTCCTCGACCTGCAGGAGCGTATGAACCGGCTCTTCGACGAGACCGTGAGCCGCGGCGGGATCGACGACCTCGGCGCCCTCGCCCCCGGGTGGGCCCCCCTGGCCGACGTCTTCGACACCCCGGAGGCGTACCTTCTCGAGATCGAGCTTCCCGGCCTGGCACGCGAGAGCATCGACGTCCAGGTCGAAGGTCGCGAGCTCACCGTGCGTGGCGAGCGTCACCCCGCCGGGGGGCGTTCGGCGACCTTCCACCGCCTGGAGCGCCAGTACGGGCCGTTCGTGCGCTCGTTCCGGTTCGATGTGGACGTCGACGCCGAGTCGGTGAGAGCCGAGATCCGGGACGGGCTGCTGAGCCTGGTGGTGCCCAAGGTGAAACCGCGGGGCGGGCGGCGGATCAAGGCGACGCGATCCTGACGGCGCCGGAATCACGGGCGGAACGACGAGATTCCGGCGCCGATCGGCGGCGCCGATCAGTCGAAAGCTTTTTCGAACCCTGGTTGGAGGACGATCTCGCGGCCTTCGATCTTGACGAGGCCCTGGCGCTCCAGGTCCTTTAGCATTCGGGTGACGGTCTCGCGGGTGGTCCCGATGCGGTTGGCGATCTCCTGGTGGGTGGCGCGCCGAAAGGCGATGCGGCCGTCCTTGAGCCGGCGGCCCTCCTCCCGGGCCATGTCCAGGATCACTCGCGCCACCCGACCGTAGACGTCGAGGAGGGCCAGGGTGGAGATCTGGTGGTTGGCCCGGCGGAGCCGCGCCGAGAGAACCTTGATGAGCGCCCCGCTGATGGCGGGGTTCTCGCTGATCACGGCCTGGAAGTCGTTGCGGTGGAGCAGGAGGAGCTCGCTCTCCTCGACGGCGATGGCCGTCGCCGACCGCGGCTCGTTGTCGAGCAACGCCATCTCTCCGAAGAGGTCCCCGGAGGCGAGCATGGTGAGGATGATCTCCCGGCCGTCGTCGCCGAGGATGGTCACCTTGATGCGCCCGTCCAGGATCATGAACAGGCTGTCGCCCTCTTCGTTCTCGAAGAACACGACCGTGTCCTTCGGGTACTTCCGACGGGCGGCGAGGCGGCTCAGGCTGGTGATCGCGTCGTCGTTGAGCTCGGAGAACAACGGGACGGTCCGTAGGAGCTCCTTCTCGTCCATGGTGACCTCCCTGGCCTGAGGATGGTACCGCATTTCGCCGGTTGCTCTCAGGGATCGACGAGCCGGCTCAGCGCCTCCACCACCTCCGTGGCCTCCCGGCCTCCCACCGGACGCCAGGGCTCGAACTGGCCGTCCGGCCCGAGCTCCATGAGCCCGGCCCCCACGACCCTTCTGACCGCGTCGTGGTCGAGGTGGGAGGGACGCATGTCGGTGGGCTCGGCACCGACACCGCCCCGCCAGCCCAGCCGGACCAGCGCACGGCTCAACGCGCGGGCCAGGTCGGCGCGGCGCACCGTCGCCCGCGGCTCGAACGTGTGGTTCGGGTAGACCTCCATGATGCCGAGCCCCACGACGGTGGCGATGGACTCGCGGGCCCACGACCCCGAGATGTCGACGGCGAGGGGCGCCTCGCTCGGTGAGAGGCGCTGGAGGGCGACGACCTTCACCGCGAGCAGGGCCGCGAGGTCGGCGCGGGTCGCCCGCTCCAGGGAGGCGATCTGGCGGTACTCCTCGGGCTGCGCCTGGAAGTCCAGGGCCTCCTGGGCGGTCCGCGCTCCCTGGCGTGCCTCTTCGTCGCCCGGGTCCGTGGCGAGCCTCTCCCGGTACACCGTCCGCGCCTCCTCGTACTCACCCCTCCCCAGCAGGACCTGTCCGAGCCGCAGCTGCACCTCCCGGTTGCCGGACGGATCGCCGCGCAGCGTCGCCACGGCCGCGGCCGTGTCCCCGTCGGCCACCTCCAGCTCGGCCAGGGCCAGACGCATCTCGGCCAGCTCCGGGGCCACCCCGAGGGCGGCCCGATACTCCTGGACGGCGGTCTCGTCGTCTCCCACGCCCACCGCCTCCCGGGCCGCGGCGATGTGACGTTCCGTCACCTGCAGCTTGAGAGCGGCAGCTCGCTTCCGCACCAGGGGGTCCCTGGGGGCTCGCTCGAGGGCCTGCTGGTACAGGGCGAGGGCAGCGTCGACGTCGCCTCGCCGAAACGCCGTCGAGCCGGCCCCCACCAGGGCCGGCACGTAGCCCGGCGCGTGCTCCAGCGCGGCCACGAACTGCGCGGCCGCGGCCTGCGCCTGACCGCCTCGCAGGTGGGCGTAGGCCAGCCCGGTCTCCGCCGAGGCGAGACCCGGCCGCCGGTCGAGGACCTTGCGGTAGTCGCGGACCGCCCCCTCGAAGTCTCCCGCGAGGACCTTCCGCCAGGCCTTCTCCAGGGCGTCCCGGTCCTTCGCCGCGACCCCGGCCTCCGGCGTCGGGGTCGGGTAGACGTAGTCCTCCCCCTCGGGAAGAGGGGGCACCACCTTGGGAGCGCAGGCTCCCAGGAGGAGCACGCTACCGACCAGCGCGAGGGAGGCGAGACGCTTCACTGCAGGTTCTCCCGGTAGCGGTCCAGCAGCCGCTCCGGCAGCTCCGCCTGCAGGGTGACCTCGTTTCCATTCTCCTCGTGCTCGAGGACCCGCCCGGAAGCGTAGACCCCGGAGATGGCTCCCCGGTCGCCGGCCCGGAAGCGGAGGCGGACCCGCCGCAGCACGAGGTCGAGGCGGGCGGTCACGGACTCGAGCAGCTCTTCGACACCGTCGCCCGTGCGAGCGGACACGAGGACGGAGCCCGCCCGCTGACGGACGAGCGCGGCCCCGCGGGTGGGCCCCAGCCGGTCCGCCTTGTTGAGCACGAGGATGCGAGGCCGGTCGGCGGCCCCGATCTCCCCCAGCACCGCCTCCACCGCCGACTCCCGCTCGGCCAGGTCCGGAGCCGAGGCGTCGACCACGTGGAGCAACAGGTCGGCCTCCACCACCTCCTCGAGGGTCGCGCGGAAGGCGGCCACCAGGGCGTGGGGCAGCTTCTGGATGAAGCCCACCGTGTCCACGACCAGGACCTCACGCCCCCCGCCCAGCCGCACCCGCCGCACCAGGGGGTCGAGGGTCATGAAGAGCTGTTGGGACACCACCGCCCCGCCCCGGGTCAGGGTATTGAAGAGCGTCGACTTGCCGGCGTTGGTGTAGCCCACGAGGGACACCACGGTGGCCTCGCGCCGCCGACGCGCCTCGCGCCGCGTGAGACGCTCGCGGCGCACGTGCTCGATCTCCCGGCGCACCGCCTGGATGCGCTGCCTGATGCGGCGCCGGTCGGTCTCGAGCTTGGTCTCCCCCGGGCCGCGGGTCCCGATCCCCCCGCCCAGCCGTGAGAGAAGCGCCCCCCGTCCGGCGAGCCGGGGGAGGAAGTAGTCCAGCTGCGCCAGCTCCACCTGCAGGCGTCCTTCGCGGGTCCGGGCCCGCCGGGCAAAGATGTCGAGGATGAGCTGCGTGCGGTCGATCGTCTTGATGCCGATCGCTTCTTCGACGTTGCGCTGCTGGGCCGGGGTCAGCTCGTCGTCGAACACGAGGAGATCGGCCTCCGTCTCCCGCGACACCGCGGCCACCTCGGCGACCTTGCCGCGACCGATGAGGGTGGCCGCGTCGGGACGCGGTCGCTCCTGGGTCACCACCCCCACCACCGACGCCCCAGCGCTGCGAACGAGCAGGCTCAGCTCCTCCAGGGACTCCTCGGTCCGCTGGCGGTGGCGCGGCCCCGGGCTCAGACCCACGAGGAGCGCACGCTCGCCGCTGCCGCCGCTCTCCGATACCGGTGTGACCGCCGCCTCCTCCTCCCTTCGGGCGCGCAACGGGGCCCGTCGCGATTATGGGGTCGTCTTGCCGCCCCGCGCAACGCGACCGGCCCAGCCCACCTGCCGGGCCAGGCCCCGCAGGAGGCTCACCTCCCGGGGCGTGGGTCCCGCCCGGGCCAGCATCCGGCGGAGCTCGACCAGGATGTGGTCCGGGTTGAGGGGATCGAGGTACCCGACGTCGAGAAGGGCTCCCCGCAGCTCCTGGAGGGCCTGCTCCAGCTCGCCGGCGGTGGCGTGATTGGCGACCCTCGGGGCCTCCGAGGTCTCGGAGGCCAGTCGCAGCTCGTAGGCGAACAGCAGCACGGCCTGGGCCAGGTTGAGGGAGGGCTGGGCCGGATCCGTGCGGATGTGCACCAGGACGTGGCACAGGCCCAGCTCGAGGCTCGTCAACCCACTGGACTCGGGTCCGAAGACGAGGGCGATTCCGCCGCCGGCGGCCCGACTCTCCGCGCGGGCCGCCAGCTCGCGCGGGCTCCAGGTCTCTCCCGCGTCGTCGCGCCCGGTGGTGCCCGCCACCAGGGTGGCGTCGGAGACCGCCTCCGACAGCGTGGGCACCACCTCGGCGGCGTCGAGGATGTCCCAGGCCTTGTACGCCGGCGCCCGCGCGTCGCGGTCGTCGAGGCCCGCCGGCGGCTCCACGATCCGCAGCCGGCGGAGCCCCATGTTCTTCATGGCCCGGCACGCCGCGGCCACGTTGGCGGGCCGCGAAGGCCGGACGAGGACGATGGTGACGCGCGAGAGGTCCATGGGTGGGCAGAGTCTATAATCACTTCATGAGCTTCGAGGGCTCGAGAGACACCCGTTGATGCTCTTCCGTCCCCTTCCCCGGGCCCTCGCCCGCCTTCTCTCCGTCCTCGCGGTGGTGGCCTGGCTCGTCCAGATGGGCGTCCTCGTCCGGGCCGCCTACTTCTCGCCGCCGGTGAGCCTGGCCGCCGACCTCGCCCACTACGGCTCGTCCGCGCACTGGAAGGGCGTCTACTACCGGGGCGACAAGATCGGTTTCTCGGTCGGCCAGACCACACCGATCGACGACGGGTACGAGATCCGGGAGGACGGGCGCCTTCAGATGACGCTCTTCGGCGCAACCACTGCCGTTCGACTGAGCACCCTCGCGGTCGTGGACCGGGCCTTCGCCCTCCGGCGCTTCGAGTTCTCGCTGGATCCCGGCACCGGACCGACCGTTGTCTCCGGCGACCTCGACGGTCGACGCCTCCACCTGCGCATCCGCAACTCCGGCGGCGAGCGGGAGGAGACGCGCGAGCTGGCCGAGCCCCCCGCCCTCGCCCTCAACCTCCCCCGGGCCCTGGTCGCTCGCGGGCTCACCGCGGGGGAGACCCTCGAGGTCAGTGTCTTCGACCCGACGACCCTCCGCAACGCCGCGATGAGCATCGAGGTGCAGGCGCGCGAGATCGTGCGCGCCGCCGGGCGGTCGGTGCCCGCCTTCCGCGTGCAGACCCGCTTCGCCGGGGTGACGACGCGCAGCTGGATCACCGACGTGGGCGAGGTCGTGCGCGAGGAGAGCCCGACCGGGCTCCTGGTGGTGCGGGAGACCCCGGAGCGAGCACAGGCCCTGGCGGTCTCCAGCGAGATCCAGGCCGACCTCCTGGAAGCAGCCGCCCTCGTCCCCTCACCTCCGACCCGCATCGACGATCCCACCACCGTGCGCCTCCTTCGCGTCCGCTTGAGCCGCGCCGCGGGTTTCCCCGACGGGGACCTGCAGGGCGCGGGCCAGAGTGCCGACGGGGACGTCATCGAGGTCCACGACGCCCTCGAGCTGACGCCGGGGCCGGAGGAGCCCGGGCTCGCGCGCTACCTGAAGCCAGAGCCCCTCATCGAGAGCGACGCCCCTCCCATTCGCGACGAGGCCGCGCGAGCCACGGAGGACGCGCCGGACGAGCCCCGAGCCCGCGCCGAGCGCCTCCTCCGGCACGTGCACGCCTTCCTGGACAAGAAGCCGACGGTGAGCCTGCCCTCCGCCCTCGAGGTTCTGAAGACCCGGGTCGGGGACTGCAACGAGCACACCGCGCTGTACGTGGCGATGGCCCGGGCCGTGGACATCCCGGCGCGGATCGCGGTCGGCCTCGTCTACCTCCGGGGAGCCTTCTACTATCACGCCTGGGCCGAGGTCTGGCTCGACGAGGGCGACCAGCGCGGCCTGTGGCTGCCCGTCGACCCCACCCTGAACCAGTTCCCCGCCGACGCCACCCACGTCCGCCTCGCCCGGGGCGGGCTGGACCGGCAAGCGGCCATCCTGGGGCTGATCGGCCAGGCCGAGCTGAGCGTGCTCGACGTGGAGCTGCGCCCGGGCTCCACCCCCATCCTGGTCGGGCGTCCGACCGCCGACCTGACGCCTCTCGACCTGCCCTTCCCCCGGCGCGACGGGCAGGGCCCGAGCTGCTGGTCCTCTCCGGCGCGCTGAGGTCGCAGGGATGATTCACCTCGAGGGACTGGCCAAGACGTTCGGCCGCTTCACCGCGGTGGACGACGTGAGCCTGGACGTTCCCGCGGGTGAGATCCACGGCTTCCTGGGACCCAACGGCGCCGGCAAGACCACCACCATCCGCATGATCGCGGGCCTGCTCCAGCCCACCCGCGGCCGGGTCACCATCGACGGGCACGATCTCGCCCGCGAGCCGGAGGCGGCCAAGGGCGCCCTCGGCTTCATCCCCGACCGCCCCTTCCTCTACGAGAAGCTCACCGCGGCCGAGTTCCTGCGCTTCCACGGGGGTCTGTACGGGCTCGAGGGCCAGGGGGTCGAGACGCGGGCCCGGGAGCTTCTCGAGCTCTTCGAGCTCACGGGCTGGCGCGACGAGCTCGTGGAGAGCTTCTCCCACGGGATGAAGCAGCGCCTCGTCATGTGCGCCGCCTTCCTCCACCGCCCCCGGGCAGTCGTCGTGGACGAGCCGATGGTGGGCCTCGATCCCCGGGGGGCCCGCCTCATCAAGGAGATCTTCCGCCTCCAGAGGCAGAAGGGCGTGGCCATCCTGATGAGCACCCACACCCTCGAGGTCGCCCAGGAGATGTGCGACCGCATCAGCATCATCCTCGGTGGGCGCATCATCGCCCGGGGAACGGTGGAGGAGCTGCGCGAGCTCGCCGGTCACGACGACGCCCAGCTGACCCCCGTCTTCCTGAAGCTGACCGGGGGGACTGGCCTCCAGGAGATCGAGATCTGACCTCCGCCTTTCCCTACCTCCTGCTCCCGACCTTCTGGAGCGTACGGAACCGGGCCCGCCGACGCGAGCGGGGCGACGGCCTGCGCGCCTCGCTCTTCGGAGGGATCGCCCTGGCCGTGGCCGGCGCCATCTTCGCCGCCGTCTTCTGGCTCACCTGGCAGCTTCTCGCCTACGAGGAGCTCGGCGACTACCTCATCCGGCTGGGCCTGAGCTGGCTCTTCCTCACCTTCCTCTCCTTCGTGGCCTTCAGCGCGGTGGTCACCTCCCTCTCCACGTTCTTCCTCTCCGAGGACCTGCGCCTGCTTCTGACCGCCCCCGTCCCCGGCGACCGCCTGTTCTACTCGCGCTTCGTCCGGGCCGTGGGCCAGTCGGCCTGGATGGTCGTGGCCTTCATCCTTCCCGTCCTGCTGGCCGTCGGCCTCGCCCGCTGCGCGCCGGCGAGCTACTACCTGGCCGCGGTCCTGACCGTGGTCCCCTTCGTATTGATCCCCACCGCGGCCGGCTCGGTGGTGACCCTGGTCCTGGTCAACGTGTTCCCGGCCCGCCGGGCGCGGGACATCCTCATGTTCATGGGGCTGCTGTTTGCCATGGCCCTGGTGGTGCTTCTCCGCTTCCTGCGCCCCGAGCGCCTCATGAGCGTCCAGTCCCTCCCCGACGTGACCGCCTTCTTCGCCACCCTGCAGTCGCCGGTCACCCCGCTCCTTCCCTCCTTCTGGGCCGGGGAGAGCCTCTTCGCCGCCCTCGGCGGCACGTGGGACACGCTGCACCTCGGGGCCCTGTGGACCAGCGCCCTCGCCGGCACCGTCGTGGCCCGCGCCGCCTACGGCCGGCTCTACTTCCCGGGCTGGAGCAAGGCCCAGGAGGCCCGCAAGGCCCGCTTCACGCGGCTGCGGGGGCTGGAGGCCCTGGTAAGACGGCTGCCCCTGGGCCCGGCGCGCCGCGCCCTCCTCGTGAAGGACCTCAAGGTGTTTCTCCGGGACACCGCCCAGTGGTCGCAGCTCCTCCTGCTCCTGGCCCTGGCCCTCGTCTACCTCTACAACTTCAGCGTCCTCGACCTGGACCGCCTTCCCTATATGAGCCGCATGGTCAAGGGCCTCTACGCCTTCCTGAACCTGGGCATGGCCGCCTTCGTCACCTCCGCCGTCGCCGTTCGCTTCGTGTTCCCGGCGGTCTCCTCCGAGGGCGCCGCCTTCTGGATCGTCCGCACCTCCCCCACCGAGATGGGCCCGTTCCTGTGGTCCAAGTTCTGGACCGGCTTCGTGCCCATCCTCGTCCTGGCCGAGGGCCTCACCGTGCTGTCCGGCCGGCTCCTGGGGGTGCACCCCTTCCTTCAGGTCCTCAGCGCCGTGGGCATCGCCTTCATGGCCCTCGCCCTCGTGGGCCTGGCTGCCGGGATGGGGGCCCGCTACCCGCGGTTCGCGGCCGAGAACCTGACCCAGGTGGCGGGCTCCTACGGCGGGGTGGCCTTCATGGTCCTGGCCGTCCTCTACATCCTGGTGACCGTCGTCCTGCTCGGTGTCGCCGCCCGGATCTATCTCCGTGCCCACTTCTACCAGATCCCGATCTCCCCGAGTGGCCAGGCGTGGATGCTCACGCTGTTCGCCCTCGCCCTCGCCCTCAGCCTCCTCACCTTCTGGCTGCCCCTCCGCCGGGGAGTCCGCGCCCTCGACGAGCTGGGCTGACGGGCCCTCACTCTCCAACCGGGGAGCGGCGTGGGAGGGCCCCGGGCTTCCGTGAGCGGCGGCGTCGGGAGCGCGACCTCCCCGTTCGCGCTAGAATCCCCACGCGTTCCCGCCAGGAGAGCATGGGTTGAGGTTGTCGACCGGACAGCGCCTCGGTCCGTACGAGATACTCGCGTCCCTCGGAGCGGGTGGCATGGGGGAGGTCTACCGAGCGCGCGACACCCGCCTCGGGCGGGACGTCGCCATCAAGGTCCTGCCGGAAGCGGTGGCCGGGAGCCCGGAGCGGCGCGAGCGCTTCGAGCGTGAGGCCCGGGCGGTGGCGGCCCTCAGCCACCCGAACATCCTGGCGCTTCACGACGTGGGTCACGAGGGCGAGACCGTGTACGCGGTCATGGAGCTCCTCGAGGGAGAGTCCGTCCGCGAGAAGCTCGCCGAGGGGCCGCTCTCGCTTCGCAAGGCCGTCGACTACGCCGTCCAGGTCACCCGCGGCCTCGCCGCGGCCCACGAGAAGGGCATCGTCCACCGCGACCTGAAGCCCGACAACCTCTTCGTCACCCGCGAGGGGCGGGTCGCGATCCTCGACTTCGGCCTCGTTCGCGACATCTCCCCCCACCCGTCCGCCGACGACACCCGCTCCCCCACGTTGTCGCCACCCACCGAGCCGGGCCAGGTCCTGGGCACGGTGGGCTACATGTCGCCCGAGCAGGTCCGGGGCGAGCCCGTGGACGCCCGCTCCGATCTCTTCTCCCTGGGCCTCGTGCTCTACGAGATGCTGTCCGGGAGGCGGGCCTTCCAGCGCGACACCGCCGCCGAGACCATGACCGCCATCCTCCGGGAGGAGCCGCCCCCGCTCCAGCCCGGCTCGGGCTCGACCGCCGCCCCCGTGCCCGTGGGAGTGGAGCGCATCGTCACCCGCAGCCTGGAGAAGAGCCGCGACGAGCGCTTCCAGTCGGCGCGGGACCTCGGCTTTGCCCTCGACGCCACGGTCGCCGGGGGGGCTACGACCTCGTCGGCGGTAGAGACGGTCCCCCGCGCCACGGTCCCCCTCTGGCGCCGGGCCCTCCCGCTGCTCTGCCTCGGGGCCGGGATCGCGGCGGGGGCCCTCCTCGGCCGCGCCCTGGCGACACCGCCCGCGGGCGAGCCGGCCCGGGTGCGCCCTCTCACCTTCTCGGGGAGCGACCTCCAGCCCACCGCGTCGCCCGACGGCCGGATCGTGGCCTTCACCTCGTCGCGGGACGGCGTGCCCCGCATCTGGATCAAGCAGCTTCACGGAGGCGGCGAGGCGCCGCTGACCGAGGGGCCCGACGCCCGGCCCCGCTTCTCGCCCGACGGGTCCAGCGTGCTCTTCGTGCGCGACGAAAGCGGCCGGCAATCCCTCTATCGCATCGGGCTGGTGGGGGGAGCGCCCCGCCGCGTGGCCGACGACGTGCGGGCCGCGGACTGGTTCCCGGACGGGGAGAGAGTGGCCGTCCTGCGGTCGCCCTACGACTCCGAGAACCTGTCCTTCAGCCTGGGGGTGCGGGAGCTGGAGAGCGGTCAGGAGAGGACCCTCCTGGAGTCCGAGGGCCAGAGCCTCTACAACCTGCGCGTCTCCCCCGACGGCCGCCGGGTGGCGGTGATCCAGGGTTCCATCATTGGCAACAGTCAGTACCAGCTCCTCCTGATCGACGTGGAGAGCGCCAGGGCCCACACCGTCACGCCCCCGAGCTTCACCCTGGGCTGCCTCTCGTGGACCCGGGACGGCGATCGCCTCGTCCTCGCCCGGGCCGGGAGCGTCACCGGGGACGCGGCGGGCGTTCCGGGGCGCGTGTTCACCATCGAGGCAGCGTCCGGCGCCGAACGCTCCCTCTTCTGGAAAAGCGGCCTCTTCCCCCTCACCGGCGTGGGACGGCGCTTCGGGACCTGCGACGTCCTTTCACCGGGGACCCTCGTCTTCGACGAGGTGCAGTCACGCATGAACCTGCGGGAGGTGGGCGCGGGAGAGCCCTCGACGGAGCCGCGAATCCTCACCGCCGGAAGCAGCAGCGACCGTCAGCCCGCCTACTCTCCCGACGGCGCCCGGATCATCTTCTCCTCCAATCGCAGCGGCAACCTCGACCTGTGGGCGATCGAGCGGACGACGGGTGCCCTCGTCCAGCTCACCGACGACCCCGCCCAGGACTGGGACCCGGGCTTCACCCCCGACGGCCGACAGGTCATCTGGAGCTCGGACCGGTCCGGGAGCCTCGAGGTCTGGATCGCGAACACCGACGGCACGGGGGCGCGGCAGCTGACCCACGACGGGGCGACCGCCGAGAACCCCACCGCCACTCCCGACGGCGAGTGGATCGTGTACGCGAGCGGCCACCCCGACCACGTCGGGCTCTGGAAGGTCCGTGACGACGGGAGCGACGGGACCCGCCTGGTGCCGGGCACCCACCTCGTGCCCGAGGTCTCCCCCGACGGGCGGCACGTCCTCTTCATCGCCAACATGGGGCCCACCCGGCGCCAGGTCCGCGTGGCCCGCATCGACACGGGAGAGGTCGAGCCCTTCGCCATCGACGTCGAGTGGTCGACCGGGGCGAGCAGCCAGGTCCTCTGGGGCCGGAGCCGGTGGCATCCCGACGGCCAGGGGATCTACTTCGTGGGGCTCGACGAGAGGGGGCGCTCCGGGGTGTTCCTCCAGGACTTCGTCCCCGGCCGCGACACGAGCGCCTCGCGCCGTCCGGTGGCCGGGTTCTCCTCGCAGTACATGACGGAGTCGCTGGGCGTGTCCCCCGACGGACGGAGCCTGACCATCTCGACACTGCACCAGACCGGCGGCCTGGCGTTGGCGGAGGGCGTGGCGGGAGTGGAGCCGCCGCGGGCGCCGAGGGGCCGGTAGACGACTCTTCCCCAGGGCGCCGGCCCGTGATCGGGTCAGAGCCTCGCGGTGGTCCCCCGTTGGCTTCGAGGCGAACCAGGAAGGACTGCTAGAATGGAAGGCTCACCATGACCCGCAGGAATCCCACCCGTGAGGTGCACGTCGGCTCCGTCGCCCTGGGCGCCGGGCACCCGGTGGCGGTGCAGAGCATGTGCGCCACGCGCACCCAGGACGTGGACGCCAGCGTCGCCCAGGCCGAGGCGATCCGGCGGGCCGGGGGCGCTCTCGTGCGCCTCGCCGTGGACAGCCCCAGGGACGTGGACGGCCTCGTGGAGGTGCGCCGCCAGACCCGGGCCAACCTCGTCGTGGACCTCCAGGAGAGCTACCGCCTGGCCGAACGGGTCGCTCCCTTCGTGGACAAGATCCGCTACAACCCCGGACACCTCTGGCACCACGAGAAGGAGCGCCCGGCCCGGGACAAGGTCGCCTACCTGGTGGACGTGGCCCGGGAGCACGACCTGGCCATCCGCATCGGGGTCAACTGCGGCAGCGTCGACCCCGAGATGAAGGCCCGCTTCCCCGAGGACGACGTGCAGGGCATGGTGGAGTCGGCCCTCGAGCACTGTCGCCACATGGACGACCTGGGCTTCGACCGCTACGTCGTCAGCCTCAAGGACTCCCACCCCCGCAAGGTCATCGAGGCGAACCGGCGCTTTGCCGCCGCTCGTCCCGAGGTCCCCCTCCACCTCGGAGTCACCGAGGCCGGGATGCCTCCGGAGGGGATCATCAAGACCCGGGTGGCCTTCGAGCAGCTCCTCTCCCGGGGTATCGGCGACACGATCCGGGTCAGCCTCACCCTCCCGAATCCGCGCAAGCACGAGGAGATCACGGTCGGCCAGCAGATCCTCGACGACATCGCGGCCGGGCGCTTCCGCTCGGTGCCGGTCTTCGACGACGACACCTTGAACATCGTCTCCTGCCCCTCCTGCTCGAGGGTGGAGAACGAGCGTTTCGTCGACTTGGCCCGACAGGTGAAGGAGATGACCGCCTACGCGCAGTCCCACGCGCTGACGATCGCGGTCATGGGCTGCCGAGTCAACGGCCCCGGGGAGACGGACGACGCCGACCTGGGCCTGTGGTGCGGGCCCACTCACGTGAACCTGAAGCGCCAGACCGAGACGCTCGGGGCCTTCGGCTACGACGACATCCTCCCCCGCCTGAAGCAGGAGCTGGACGCCCTCATCGCGGCCCGCGCCGCGAAGCCCCAAGACTGACCCGCTCGCCAACGCGAGCGGGTGGACCGTCCCAGGGGGGAGCTTCTGACCCGCTCGCTAACGCGAGCGGGTGGACCGTCCCAGGGGGGAGCTTCTGACCCGCTCGCTAACGCGAGCGGGTGGGGTGCTGGCCGTGGGCCTCCAGGTCGGCGTCCACCATCATGTGGGCGAGCTCCTTGAAGGTCACCCGGGG
This sequence comes from Acidobacteriota bacterium, assembly GCA_022340585.1. Taxonomy (GTDB): domain Bacteria; phylum Acidobacteriota; class Vicinamibacteria; order Fen-336; family Fen-336; genus JAJDNS01. The sequence continues at coordinate 15,603 of JAJDNS010000061.1, read as the reverse complement.
CTCCCAGCCCAGCATCCGCCTGGACTTGGAGGGGTCGCCGAGCAGAAGGTCCACCTCCGCGGGCCGGAAGTACTTCGGGTCGACCTTGACGTGCTCCTGCCAGTCCAGCCCCGCGTGGGAGAAGGCCTCCTGGCAGAACTCCCGCACCGAGTGGGTCTCGCCAGTGGCGATCACGTAGTCGTCGGGCTCGTCCTGCTGGAGCATCCTCCACATGGCCTCGACGTAGTCCCCGGCGAAGCCCCAGTCCCGCTTGGCGTCGAGGTTGCCGAGCCTCAGCTCCTTCTGGCGACCCTGCTTGATGGCGGCCACGGCCATGGTGATCTTCCGGGTCACGAAGTTCTCGCCGCGCCGGGGAGACTCGTGATTGAAGAGGATCCCGTTCGAGACGTGCAGCCCGTAGCTCTCGCGGTAGTTGACCGCCATCCAGTGCCCGAAGACCTTGGACACCGCGTACGGGGAGCGGGGGTGGAAGGGGGTCTTCTCGGTCTGCGGGGTCTCCTGCACGAGCCCGAACATCTCCGAGCTGCCGGCCTGATACAAGCGGGTCTTCAGCCCGATGTCGCGGGCCGCGTCCAGCACCCTCAGGACTCCGATGGCGGTCACGTCGGTGGTGTACTCCGGCATCTCGAAGGACACCTTCACGTGGCTCTGGGCGGCCAGGTTGTAGACCTCTTCCGGACCCACCGCCTCGAGGGTGCGCACGAGGCTGTTCTGGTCCACCAGGTCACCGTAGTGCAGGGTGAGCCGGTCACGGATGTGGTCGATCCGCCAGGTGTTGAACGAGCTGCTGCGGCGGACGAGTCCGTGCACCTCGTAGCCCTTCTCGAGCAGCAGCTCGGCCAGGTAGCTGCCGTCCTGGCCGGTGACACCGGTGACGAGCGCCTTCTTGGAACCCACGCGCTGCCCCTCCTTCAAGCCGTGCCGGCGGAGCGCCGGACAAACATCCGACTCTACCCTGACCCTCGGCTCACGGTCAAAGAAGCGCCGAGCCGCAGTGGATGGGACGGCCAGGAAGGCCCAAGGGGAAAAAGAAAGGGACCGCTTCCCCCGGCCGGGCCTTGTCTCGGGCGGCGGGGCTCCTCGGGTCCCGGCCAGAGCTCCCTCCAAACTCTGTCCGAAGCCCGTGGCGCCGTCCGATCCGTAGCAACGTCACGACCGAGGGATGCGGCCCCTCGCTGACCCGTAGGAATGCACGTCTCGGGCCAGGCCTGAAGAATTCCCTCAAGTCATTGTAAAACCTGTGGTTATGCAGTTTTTCGGTCGAAGGCGCCAAGCTCCTGAAGTCGCATTCATACAACATTAGATTATCGATTCCGCAACACCGACCGATGATGACGGCTCGTCTACCCGCATTCCGTGCCCGATCGTGCCGGGTGGTCGCCCCCTCCGGGCCCGGCGTCACCGTGTCGTCGGGCCGCCGTCATCCCAGGGCCCCGAGTCATGTTGCAGTTCGGCCCTATCCTCGCAACTCATGCTCTTCATGAGCCGTTCCACTGATGGGGCAATGGGCGGAGATCCGGCCGGAGGGGAGCTTCCCGCCCCGCCTCTCTCACTCGCGCTTCGCGGGCGACTCGATCCCCAGGCGCTTCATCTTCCGGTAGAGGTTCGTCCGCTCGATCCCCAGGTCCCGGGCCGTGTTGCCCAGATTCCCCCGGTTCGCCGACAGCCGCTCCAGGATGTACTGGCGTTCGAATCGAGAGCGCGCCAGCTTCAGGGGGACCGGCGCTCCATCCTCGGTGGGGGGCGCCGACGCCATGTGGAGGGCGTCCATGACCTCGCGGTGGGTCACCGTGTCACCCGCGACGATCACTGCCAGCCGCTCCATGAGGTTGCGCAGCTCGCGGACGTTGCCCCGCCAGGGCAGCTGGGCGAGGAACTCGACCGCCCGCGGCGTGAGCCGCTTGGGCTTGAGGTCGTTCTCGACGCTGCCCAGGCGCAGGTAGTGCTCGGCCAGCAGAGGGACGTCTTCGCGACGGGCGCGGAGCGGCGGCAGCACGATGTTGACCACGTTGAGACGGTCGTACAGGTCGTCCCGGAACTGCCCCTTGTCGATCTCCTCCACGAGGTTCTTGCTCGTCGCGGCCAGGATGCGCACATCCACCGGTCGCGACTGCGAGCTGCCGACCGGGGTCACCTGGCCTTCCTGCAGCGTCCTCAGGAGCTTGACCTGCATGACCAGGCTCATGTCGCCGATCTCGTCCAGGAAGAGGGTCCCGCCGTCGGCACTCTCGAAGGTGCCGCGGCGGTCGGCAACGGCGCCGGTGAAGGCCCCCTTCACGTGCCCGAACATCTCGCTCTCGATCAGCTCGGCGGGAACCGCCGCGCAGTTGAGCTCGACGAACGGCTTCTCCCGCCGGGGCGAGTGGGCGTGGATGGCCCGGGCCGCCAGCTCCTTCCCGGTGCCGCGCTCGCCACAGATGAGCACGCGGGCTCGCGTGGGCGCCACCATGTCGACCAGCTGGTAGACGCGCTGCATCGCCTCCGAGCTCCCGACCATTCCGTAGCGGGCCCCTTCGAGCGTGCGCTCGAGGGCGGGCTCCTCCCCGGCCGGCAACGGGGTGAGGGCGCGCTCGAGGACGGCATGAAGCCGCTCGGCCGCAACCGGCTTCTCGAGGAACTCCGCCGCCCCCAGACGCATCGCCTCCACCGCCTCCGGGACGCTCCCGTGAGCCGAGATCACGATCACCGGGGTGAGCGGGGAGCGCCGTTGGAGCTCGCGCAGCACGTCCATTCCGGTCCCGTCGGGAAGCTTGAGGTCCAGCAGCACCGCCGCCGGACGGCGCTCTCCGAACTGCCTCAGGCCCTCCCCGACCGATGCCGCTCCGAACGCCCGATAGTCCCGCGCCCTGAGAAGGTCGAGGCAGATCTGGCGGAGGGCGCTGTCGTCGTCGATGACGAGGATCAGCGGGCGATCTGCGTTCTCCATGTGTGCTTCGAGGATGCTATCATCCGCTCGTGGGGCGGGCAAGGATTGCCCGCTCGCCTGCGGTGAAGGGACCGCCTGAGCGCCATGCCCCATCAGCTTCGACGCCTCGCTCTCTTCCTTGTCGCCCTTCCCATGGCGACCGGCTGCGACGTCCAGCCCGACGTCACCGAGGGGCCCGCGGCCCTTCCCCTGACCGGCTACGCCACCGTGACCATCGAGTACCGCCAGCCCAACCAGTGCGCGAACGTCGCCTCGGCGTGCGCCGACCGCGTCGTCTTCTTCGGCAGCTGGATGAGCCCGGGCGAGGGCATCCCCCTCGAGCCCGCCCCCGGGCACATGTGGGTCGGGCAGGCCATGAGCGTGCCCGTGAACTGGCCCCCGGTGGTGGCCGCCCATCTGGTGCGGCTCTGGGATCCACATCTCGTCCAGACCGAGACGGGGGGTCGGACCGCGGCGCGTCTCCGGGTGGGTGGACAGGTCGTCACCGAGTACACCAACGCGGGGACTCCCGAGGAGAGCGGCCGGGTCTATGTGGACGACGACGGCTTCGGCCACAACACACCCTGAGACCGGCCCGGCCTTCGTCGGTTTGCGACCGGGGCCGACTGACTAGCGGCGACCGCTGGCGTTCGCCAGCCGCGCCTCGGTCTCTCTCAGCCGGGTCGCCTGGGGCGAGGGAGCGGTGCCCACGTACTTGCGCGCCTCCCGCAGCCGGGCTTCGGCCGCGGCGTACTGGTCGCGCTCGAGGTGATCTCGTGCGGCATCGATGTTGATGTCGGCGATCTTGAGCCGGGTCGCGTCGTCGTCGGGCCGCCACATGAGGGCCTGGGCGTAGACTCCGCGGGCCTCCTCGGGGTCCTCCCCGGGGCCAGCGAGGAAGTCCCCGAAGCGCACCAGGATCTCCCCGTTCTCCCGGTCGCGGCGCATCCACTCCCGGTAGCCCTCCTCCACCGCCCGGAGCCGCCCCACCCGCGTCGCGAACTCGATCAGCGCCTCGACGGCCTCCGTGTCCGCGGGATCGCACTGCACGGCCGCACCGTAGGCCCCCAGCACCCGATCCACGCTCACCCCCGAGCCGGCGCCTTCGGCCGCTCTCGGCGTGCCGGCCGGTGCCGCCGTGGCGTGGGGCGCCAGCAGGTTCGCGATCTCCAGGTGGGCCGCCGCATGGTCGGGACGAGCCTGAACCGCTCTCTCGAGGAACTGGAGGGCCTGGGTCTCCTCGGGGCTCAGCCGGCCCCCCCCGGGTCGGCCCGCCAGCCGCGCCTTGCCCGCCCACGCCCGGCCCAGGAGGTACAAGGACTCCGCGTCGTCCGCTCCCCCGAGGCGCGCGAGGGCGGCGTCGTACTGCCCGCTCTCCACGAGGCTCCGCGCGCCCTCGATGCCCTCCGCGGTCGCGCCCGAGCCGCCGCCTCCCCGTTCGCAGCCCACGACCAGGAGCGGGGCCAACAGGAGAAGGACGCTCCCCCGCGTCATTGTCCGAACGTGGGCTCGCTGCCGGCCCGGTGCAGGACCTGGATCGCCCGGTTCGCCCGGTCGACGACGTCGGGGTCCGGGTCGCCCAGCATCGGGGTCAGCCACTGGATGGCCGCCGGGTCACCGAACTCGGCGAGCACGTCGCACAGGCCCGCGCGCACCTTCGGGTCCTGGTCCTGGAGGTAGGGATACAGGTCGGCCGAGAGCGACGGTCCGAGCTCCTCGAGGTACCCCCGCGCCCGCTCGCCCCGCTCGCCCGAGTCGGGCAGGGCCAGGACGATGCTGTCGAGGAAGGCGCGGTCGCCGAGCAGGGTGATGGCGAAGTTGTAGGCCAGGCGGACGTCGTCGTTCTTCTCTCGCTGGAAATCCTTCTTGAAGCCGTCGATCACCGACGGGTCGGACACCCGGGCCAGGCCCTCGACGGCCAGTCGGCGGCGCTCGGGGTCGGTGGACATCAACAGCTGCCGATAGAGGTCGGCCTGGTTGGGGTCGCCCGTCTTCGTCATCGCGGCCAGGGCCCGCGTGCCCAGCGGCCGGCGCTCGTTCTGCTCGTAGAGCTCGCGGAGCGCGGGGCCGGCCTCCGTCACCTGCAGCTCGCCCACCGCCTCGATCGCCCGGTTGCGCACCTGCGAGGACTCGTCAGCGAGGAGGGGGATGAGGGCCTTCCCCTGCTCCGCGGTGCCAACCTTGGAGAGCGCGGTCACCGCGGCCCCGCGCACACCGGACTCCGGGTCCTGGAGCGCGGCCACCAGGTGGTCGGCCACGATGGAGCCGCCCAGGATCCCGATCGCCTGCGCCGACTCGGCCCGCAGGTCCTTCTCCTCGTCGCGCAGGGTCCCGGTCAATCCCTGGAAGACAGCGGGGTCCACGGTCGTGAAGGGCGGGACCACCGGGCCCTTGAACTCGTCCGAGAACATCTGCAGGAATCGGGACGTCACCCCCGTGCTCTCACGCTCGGAGTAGATCTCCACCAGCGCACTGATCGCCTGCTCCCTCACCTTGGGATCGCCGTCCTGGAGCGAGGTGACGAGGGCCGGCACTCCCGACAGGTCGCGCAGATTCGTGAGGGCGAGCACGACCTCGAGACGCACCTTGGGCTCGGGGTCTCTCACCAGTGCGGACAGGGGTGCCACCGCCTCGTGGCGGCGGCTCTCTCCCAGCGCCTTCGCCGCTGCCTGCCGGGTCTTCGCCGTCGGACTCTTCAGATTCGCGACCTGGTCTTCGAACGAGTCCTGCGCCGCGACCGCGAGGGGGCCGACGGCGACGAGGAGCGCCAGGGCGAGCACACCGGTGAGGGCGCCCCGAGAGGGGCCATTCTTCAGCCAATCCATGATGGGGCGATGATAGCAGATCGCCGCCGCCGCTCAGGCGATGGCGCCCTCCGCCCGGGGCATGATGCGGCGCAGGTGCCGGGCGGTATGGCCGCGACCGCTGGCCACCAGAGCCTCGGGCGTGCCCTGGAAGACGACCTCGCCTCCTCGATCGCCGCCCTCGGGGCCCAGATCCACCACCCAGTCCGCCTGCTTGATGACGTGCAGGTTGTGCTCGATCACCACCAGCGTGGCCCCACCGTCGAGGAGCCGCTGCAGGGCGTTCAGGAGCTCGGCCACGTCACCCATGTGGAGGCCGGTGGTCGGCTCGTCGAGCATGTACAGGACCCGCGGGCCCGGTCGTCTCAGCAGGTGGGCCGCCAGCTTGACCCGCTGCGCCTCGCCCCCCGAGAGGGTGCTGGAGGGCTGGCCCAGGCGAAGATAGCCGAGCCCGATCTGATCGAGGACCTTCAGGCGTCGCGTGACACGGTGCTGGCCCGAGAAGAACTGGAGCGCCTCGCGCACGGTCAGCTCCAGCACCTGGTCGATCGACCGGCCCCGCCACTGCACCTCGAGAATCGACGGGCGGTACCGCCGGCCGTCGCAGCTCTCGCAGACGAGGTGGGCGTCGGCGAGGAACTGGAGGTCGACACGGACCCGCCCGTCTCCGCTGCACGCCTCGCAACGCCCTCCGGGCATGTTGAACGAGAAGTGGGAGGCCTCGAATCCGCCGGCGCGGGCCCCCGGCGTCTTCGCGAACAGATCGCGGATGGCGTCGAAGGCCTTCATGTAGGTCACCGGGTTGGAGCGCGGGCTGCGCCCGAGCGGAGACTGGTCGACGCTCTCGAGCTGCTCGATGTACTCGAGGCCCTCGACCGTCCGGTCTCCTCGGCCGTCGGCTCCGCCCTTCGGTCGGCGCAGCTGGCTCCCGAGGACGTCGTGGACGAGGGTCGACTTGCCCGAACCCGAGACCCCGGTCACCACGGTGAATGCCCCGAGGGGGATGCGTACGTCGATGGCCTTCAGGTTGTGGGTGCTCGCCCCCCGCACGTTCAGGAACAGCCCGTTGCCCCGGCGACGGCGGGCGGGCACCGGGATCCGAAGGTCGCCGCGGAGGTACTTGGCGGTGAGGCTGCGCGTCTCCTCCTTCAAGGCCTCAGCCGGGCCGTCGAAGACCACGCGGCCCCCCTGGTCACCGGCGCCCGGCCCGAGGTCGATCACGTGCTCCGCCGCGGCGATGATGTCCGGGTCGTGCTCGACCACCACCACCGTGTTTCCCTGCTCCCGCAGGGCCTGGAGGATCGTGACCAGGCGCTCGGTGTCGCGGGGGTGCAGCCCCACCGACGGCTCGTCCAGGACGAAGAGGGTCCCCACCAGCCCCGTCCCCAGGGCCGCGGCCAGCGCGATTCGCTGCGACTCCCCGCCGGAGAGCGTCGTGGAGGGCCGGTCGAGGGTCAGGTAGTCGAGCCCCACGTCCTCGAGGAAGCCGAGCCGCCGCTCGATCTCCCCTACCACGCGCTCCGCGACCTCGCTCTCGGCGGCGCTCAGCGACAGGCCCCGGACGAACCGTCGGGCCTCCTCCACCGTCATCTCGGCCACGTCGCGGATCGAGCGGTCGGCGACCCGTACCCAAAGCGCGTCCGGGCGGAGCCGGCTCCCCTCGCAGGCCGGGCACTGCTGGTAGCCGCGGTAGCGCGCGAGAAAGGCCCGCACCTGCACCCGGTACTTCCGGCCCTCCAGCCAGCGGAAGAAGCCGAGGACACCGGGATAGTCGTCGTCGCCCTCGAGCACGAGCCGACGTTGGCCCTCGTCCAGAAACGACCAGGGGACGTCCATTGGGATCCCCCGACGGCGCGCGAAGGCGCGCAGCTGCGTCTGCAGCTTGCGGTAGTGCGGCTTGTTCCAGGGCTCGATCGCGCCGTCGGCGAGGCTCCGTCCCTTGTCGGGCACCACGAGGTCGATGTCCACCTCGACGAGGTTTCCGAAGCCGTGGCACTCGGGGCAGGCGCCGAAGGGGTTGTTGAAGGAGAACAGCCTTGGCTGGGGTTCGACAAACTCCCGGTTGCAGCTCTCGCACTCGAAGCGCTCGGAGAACCTCCGCCGGGCCCCGCCCAGGCTCTCGGCGATCGCCCGGCCGCTCCCCTCGCGGAAGGCGGTCTCCAGGGCATCGACGAGCCGTCCGCGCGCCCCTGGGCTCACCTTGACCCGGTCCACGATGACCGCGGCGCCGCTCTCGGCGGCGGAGCCAAACGGCACCTCCTGGTCCTCGATGTCGAAGAGGTCGGAGCCCACCAGCAGGCGCCGGTACCCGCGCTTGCGCAGGCCGTCGAGGGCGGCGGGGGTGACGTCGTCGATCGAAAACCCCACCAAGAGCCGTTCGCCCTCCGATTCGGCGAGGAGGGTGTCGGCCGCGGTCGCGGCGGTGTCCCGGCGGGCCTCGCGGCCGCACTCGTCGCAGGACGTCCGTCCGACCCGGGCGAAGAGGAGGCGCAGGTGGTCCTGCACCTCGGTCGCGGTTCCCACCGTCGAGCGGGGGCTGCGCGATAGGCTCCGCTGGCGGATGGCGATCGCCGGACAGATCCCCTCCACCTCGTCGACCCGGGGCTTCTCCATCCGCTCGAGGAACTGGCGGGCATAGGACGAGAGGCTCTCGACGTACCTTCGCTGGCCTTCGGCGTAGAGGGTGTCGAAGGCCAGGCTGCTCTTGCCCGACCCCGAGACCCCGGTGACGACGATGAGGCGGCGGGTGGGGATCGTCACGTCGATCCCTCTCAGGTTGTGGACGCGGACTCCCCTCAGGACGATGTCAGCGGGCATGGCCAAATCCCGACTTTACCACGCGCGAGCAGAGCCCGGCGACGCCGAACGCTTGCCACCGCGGGGAGAGACGGGTGTGGTTCGCCGGGGCGGGGACCTGGGCTCCCGGGTCAGGGCCGGGCGACGGCCTCCGGGTCCGAGGCGTCGGCCAGGCGCCGCTCGCGCTCCCGCTCGGCCACGAACCCGTCGGGGTCGCCCAGCAGAAGCTTCGCCCGGGGCACCAGCTCCAGCGCCCGCTGAACCTGGGGGTCCCACTCGATGCTGCGCTGGCGGGCCTCGCCCTCTCCGAAGACCTGGCGGACGACCTCCTCCTCGATCAGGCGATCCACCATCTGCCGGTTCTCCTCGAGCTGCTCGGGCGTGAACCGCAGCTTACGGGACTCGAGGTACGAGAGGAAGGACGCGCGGATCTCGTCGTTCACCTCGAAGTCGCGGCCGATGAGCGTCAGCGCCTCCGAGTCGGCCTGGGAGCGGGTCCCGGTGCCCGCGATGTCCGCCTGCCCCTGCCCGCCGGCCGCCTCGAAGCCGTGAGCGAAGCCGGTGAAGGCCTGGTGTCCGATCAGGTACGAGACGAACTTGCTGGGCTTCACCGGCTCCACGCAGTAGTCCGGCGTGATGCCGTCGCCTCCGTACACCTTGCGACCCGCATCGGTGAGCTTCATCTCCCCGGACCCCTCGTCGCAGGCCTTGCGGTCGAGGGGGGAGTAGTAGTCCTCCAGGGCGGTGGAGGCGTACTCCCGTTGGATGGAACGCCCGGACGGGGTGTAGTAGCGGGCGGTGGTGAGGGCGAGGGCGTATCCCCGCACGTTCCGCAGCGGCAGGATCGTCTGCACGAGCCCCTTCCCGAACGTGGTCTCGCCGACGATGAGGGCTCGGTCGTGGTCCTGGAGCGCGCCGGCCACGATCTCCGAGGCGCTGGCGCTGTGGCGTGACGTCAACACCACCAGGGGCACGTCGACCCACGGGCTCTCGGTCTCGGTGATGTAGTTGGACTCGTCACGCCGCGACCGACCCCGCGTGAACACCACGAGCTGCCCCTTCTTCATGAAGAGGTTCGACACCGCGAAGGCCTGGTCGAGGAGGCCGCCGGGATTGTCCCGAATGTCGAGCACGTAGGCCTGGGCGCCCTGGGCGCGGAGCTTCTTCAGGGCCCGCTCGAGCTCCCGCTCGCAGTCGTCTCCCTCCCCCGGGCGGCAGGCGGTCGTCTCGTTGAAGTCGGTCAGGCGAATGTAGCCGACGGTGGGGCTGACCATGAACGAGTAGGGGACCGAGTGGAGGGGGATGGCATCCCGGATCACCGTGAACTCCAGGGGGTCCTCGTAGCCCTCGCGCACGATGGTGATCCGGACCGGAGTTCCCTTGGGCCCCCTCAGGCGCTTGACCGCGTCGTCGATGCCCATCCCCCGGGCGTCCTCGTCCTCGATGCGGCTGATGATGTCGCCGGCCCGGATGCCCAGGCGGTGCGCCGGCGTCCCCTCGAAGGGGGCCACCACGGTGATGTTGCCGTCGATCGACTGGACGCTGATCCCGAGGCCGTAGTACTGGCCCTTCTGCCGCTCCTGCATCGTCTGGTAGTCCCTCTGCTCGAAGAAGTTCGAGTGGGGATCCAGCGTGCGGAGCATCTGGCGGATCGAGGCCGAGACCAGACGGTCGGCCGGGACCTCTTCCACGTAGTCCTGCTCGATGACGGCGAGCATGGCCGTGTAGAGGCGCATCTCCTCGTTCAGCTGCCCCCCGCCCGCCAGCACCCGGTCCCCGAGGAGTCCCCCGGCGAAGGTGGACCCGACGAGGACGACGGCGGAGAGCACGCCCAGTCGTGACAGCTTCATGGATCGATCATAGCAGCAGGCGGAGGGGCCGACCAGCCAGCCCCTCCGCCCGTCTCGGCGTCAACGATGGCTCAGAACCGGATGTGCAGGCCGAAGGTGACGCTGGCGCCGCCGAGGTCCAGGCGGTTGTCCAGGCCGGGCTCGTTGGCGGCGAAGTCGCCGCCCATCTTCGCCTCGGCCCACTGGTACCGCCCCTCGGCCACCAGGGCGAAGTCGCGGTTGAAGTAGAACCGCACCCCCCCGGCGGCGTGGAAGCCGAAGGTGACCCCGTCGGAGTAGAACTCGTCGTAGTAGATGGTCATGTCCGGGTCCCAGAAGTCGATGAAGTCGCCCCACTCCTCGTACTTCCAGTAGAACAGGTCGACGCCGCCCCCGACGTAGGGGGCAATCTTCGTCCTCTTGCTGGTGGGCACGAGGCGCACCGTGAGACCGAAGGGGATGATGTCGAGCTTGAGCGTCTGGTAGATCTCGCTGTCGTCGGGCCGGACGAAATCCCGGTAGGACGTGTCCAGCGTCCGGCTGTACCCATCCACGTGAACGCCGATCTCGACGTTGTCGACGAGGACGTGGTTGTACTCCGCGCCCCCGGTCAGGCCGACCCAGTCGCTCTTGGTGACGAAGTAGAGCTCCTCGTCGTCCAGGAACAGGTTGCTGTTCGCGCCGGGGACGAAGGCACCCAGCCGAACGTCGAGCCCGCCCGCGCTGGCCGGGCCCGCTGACGCCATCAGGAGGGGGAGCAGGGTGAGGCTCAGGATTGCTCGCTGCACGGGTCTCTCCTTTCTCTCTCGCCGGGCCACGGGGCCGGGCTCAAACGCTGCCAGGCCTTGTGCACGAGGGATGCCAGGTTTGTCTACCACGTAACTGCTTGAGATTCAGCTTCCAGCAACGTGGCCGGCCCAGACAAGTGTCCTCCATCGAGGACATTTCCCGGCAGGAGCCCGGCCGCGCTCGAGCTTCCCCCGCCTCACTCTCAGGCATGAGCGCTCGTCGAGGCCCAATGAACTGTCGTCGAAAGCCAGTGAAACCTCCACACCTGAGGATGGTACCCGTGGGACCCCGCGACCGGGACGCGCCGGGTCTCTGGCTACAATCGTCCGGCGATGACGACCCTCTACGGCCCGGCCTTGGCACGCATCCACGACGAGGGCTTTGGTGATCTCGCGGAGCACGCGGCCGCATTCGTCATCGGTCTGCTGAGACGACGAGGGATCGACGCAGGTCGAGTCCTGGACCTCGGCTGCGGGGCCGGGCAGCTTGCTGGCGCCCTCGACGAGGCGGGCCACGACGTCTGGGGCGTCGACGTGTCCGGCCCCATGCTGGCCCGCGCGCGCTCCCGGGTCCCGGGGGCGACCTTCGTCCGTGGCTCGATCGCCCGGGTCCCCCTACCCGACTGCGTGGCCGCGACGGCGGTGGGCGAGGTCCTCAACTACCTCCCGCGTCGAGCCGACGTCCACACGGTGCTCCGTCGCGTCCACCGCGCCCTCGACCCGGGGGGAGTCCTCGTCCTGGATGTCGCGACCCCGGGCCGAGCCGGCCCCTCGGGAGAAAGGACCGTCGCTCGCGTGAACAGCGACTGGGTCGTCGTGGCCAGAACCCGGGGGCTCAGCAGGGGGCGCCTGGAGCGGACGATCACCGCGTTCACACGCGACGGCTTGGCCTGGCGTCGTTCCGAGGAGCGCCACACCCAGCTTCTGTACGAGCCCAGCACGCTGGCCCGACAGCTCCGACGTGTGGGCTTTCGTGTCGTGCTGCGCCGAGGCTATGGACCCTGCCGCCTGGGTCGCCATGTCGCCGTTCTCATTGCACGAAAGCCGGTGTGACGCCGAGTACCTCGTAAGGGCCGAGCTTCGAACCGGGCTCGAGAAACGCCGGCGACCTGCTCCTCGGCCTCGCCATCTTCGCCCTCGGCTCGTCGAACCAGTGGCGAGGTCGATTCCGCTTGACAGCAGCCACTTCGCAGATTACTCTGTTGTATAGACTATTCTGAAGTATGGAGGCGGAAAATGGATACAGCCCAGGCCCGTGATCACCTTCAGTGGGTGGACGGGATCGTCCGCCTGGCCGATCGGCACCTGCACTTCCCCCCGGCGACCCTGGTCGCGTGGGGCCTCTTCGGGGCCATCGTGAACGCGGTACAGTGGGCCCGGGCCTCCGGCTTCGCCGTGCCCGCAGACGGGGTCCTCCAGCCCCCCCTGATGCTCGTCGCGCTGGGCGTCACGATCTGGGCGGCCTGGCGCGTCCCGACCAGCCGCCGGACGCTGGTCGACAGCTACGCGGGAACCGTCTTCGTCGTCATCTTCGGCGTGCTGCTCATCGTCAATCTCACGGCCCAGCACACTGTCGTGCCCCCGAAGGCCATGGGGCTCTTCTGGGCCGCGGGTCTCAGCATGGCCCTTCTCATCGTGGGACTGCAGGCGAGTCGCCCGCTCCTCGCGGGCGGCGTCGCTCTCCTGGGCGCGACCGTCGCGGCCTGCCTCGTCCCCGGCTGGTTCGAGGCTCTCTCCGCTCTCGGGTGGGTTGTGGGCCTCGTCGTGCCCGGCGTGGTCCTCGCCCGGGACAGGTCCGATGGACGAGCTGCTGCTGTCTAAGGTCCGCCTGGCCGTGATCGCCCAGCTGATCACGGCGGAGTGGGTCACGTTCACCGAGCTTCAGAAGTCCATCGACGTGACCAACGGAAACCTCGGCGCGCATCTCGGGAAGCTCGTCAAGGCAGGCTACGTCAAGGAAGAGAAGCGCTTCGAAGGGCGGCGGCCGCGGAGCCGCTATCGGCTGACGAAGGCCGGTCGCACCGCCCTGCTGAGTCACGTTGCGGCGTTGCAGGCGCTCGTCGACCCGTAGAGATGCGGGTGCCGCCAGCGTGCGGGCCAGTCCAGAGGGGAGAATGAACGATATGAACTGGCGATAGCTCGCATCCACGTCGGCCTGGGTTGCTGGGGGGAGTTGGAGGCGGCGCCCGGAGTCGAACCGGGGAATGGAGGCTTTGCAGCCCGGGCACCGCTCCACCTATGACTGGGTGAGTCACGGACCGGTTTGAAACTGGCCTCGGCTCCCGTTGGCGTCCGATTGGCTCAAAGTGGGCCCGATAGGGGATACCTCGGTGATAGTGGCCCTCGCTGCTGAGGCCGAGGCCTGACCGTTGGGTCTTCCCTGCCGCGACCATCTCCGCCGCCCCCAGAGGGTAAGATGCCGAAATCGTGAGGCGACTCCAGGGCATGAGCGCGAATCTCACCCTGGCAGTGGCGAGCCTCAGCGTCTGCTTCGCCCTGCTGGTGGCAATCTACGAGGTTGCTGCCAACGTGCGTTACTATCGGTGGCGGCGCTCCTTCGACAACAACGGCGCGATCGGGGCGCTGACCATCCGTTCCCCCAACCCGACCCTCCTCTGGGAGTACCGACCGAACGCCGAGGTCGACGGCATCGCCATCAACCGTTGGGGGTTCCGCGACGTCGACTACGCCACCACCGAGAAGCCACGTGGCGTCCGGCGTATTGCCTTCGTAGGAGACTCGGTGACCCTGGGCATGGGGGTGCCGCCCCAGGCGACCTTCGTTTCCCTTGTCCAGACGATGGCCGTCGCCTCCGGACACAACGTGCGGACCCTCAACTTCGGCGTCGATGGCTACAACGCGCTCCAGATCCGCGAGCTGCTGACAGCAAAGGCACTCGCCTTCGACCCGGACGATGTTGTGTACGTTCTGTGTTTGAATGACTTCGACTTCTCCGACTCCTCGGGTCGGAAGGTCGCCTACTTCCGCCGGCCCTGGTTCTTCCTTCCGCAAGACTTGGCAAGGCGCTATCGCAAGCTGAGAGGTCGCGAATTCCACCACGACCATTTTGACCGACACAGGAGCGACGTTCTCTCCGCCATCGGGGAGATGAAGGAGATCCTGGACGCCCGGGCGGTGGGCTTCCTCGTCGTGATAGTACCTGTGTTTCCCGAGCCTGACGCAGGCGCCCCCGGGTACTTCTCCCACTACCCGTTCCGAGACATCCATCGCAAGATTGTCGCCTCCCTTGAGCAACGTGACATCGCTGCTCACGACCTCCTAGGGGACTTCGAACGGCTCGGGCCGCGCCCCGACGTCTACGCGCTCGACATCTGGCACCTCACCGAGGAGGGTCATCGGGTCACGGCGGAGAGCTTGTGGCGCAGGCTCCTGCCCGGTGACACGGAGCACCCCAGGAACCGAACGGCTACTTCTGGGGCTTCGGCAGCGCCTTCGCCGTGACGGCGTCCTGTTTGGCCGCGAAGCCGCCGGCCCGGCTGGCGACCCGCTTCCAGCCGGCCTTCGTCGCCTGGACGGCGTGGGCGTCCAGGGCCTTCTTGGCCTGCGCGTAGGTGGAGTGCTCGGCCGAGGCTCCCCGGCTGATCAGGATGGTCTTCTTGCCGTCCACCTTGCGGAGTTGAACGCTGGTCTTCCCGTGCGCCTGAAGGAGAGAGGTCGGCCGTTCGTTGGCGTTCGTCTACCCCGTGAGGCTCGAGACCTGGCGCTTGCTGTTGACGCCGTGGAGTAGAAGAAATCTTGGAGTTGGAGCCCGAAGTGGAGGAGCAGACCGGCAGGCTTGAGTAGTGGTCGGGGGTTGGGGAATCGACCACGGAGGATGGCGGGAGCGGCACGCTCGACCGCTACAAGATCGTCAGCGAAGGGGACCTCAGGCCTGCCGCCGACCGGCTCTCCGGAGCCCGGTGATAGATCGGTGATAGTCGGTGGCCCGGACGCGACCCCAGAGGCCAATTTCACCCACTATCGAATGGAGGCGGCGCCCGGAGTCGAACCGGGGAATAGAGGTTTTGCAGACCTCCGCCTTAACCACTTGGCTACGCCGCCCGCCGCAAGCATGGTACGGGAGGCAGGCTCTTGAGATCAAGATGCTACGGGCGGACTTGACGACCCCCGCCCCCTTGGCTATCTTGGGAGATCACTGAGAGCGGGAATAACTCAGTGGTAGAGTGCGACCTTGCCAAGGTCGAAGTCGCGGGTTCGAATCCCGTTTCCCGCTCCAAACTCCCCCCCCCGGCAGCCGGAACGGTCGTGCGTTTGGCGGGACCTAGCGGCCCTCGGCGTCGAAGGCGCCTCGCTCGTGTCGGACCACCGGGCCCCCGGGCTCCCAGTCGATTCCCACGACGTCGAAGCGGACCGTGGACTCCGAGTGACCGTGGCGGGCCGCCCAGAGCTCGGCGGCGCGGATCACCCGGCTCCTCTTCGCCGGCGTGACGGCCTCGACCGCGGTGCCGTGGGAGGCGTCG
>JAJDNS010000058.1 GCA_022340585.1 Acidobacteriota bacterium | reverse complement strand
TCCTGGAGCGCGATGCGGGCGTCGCCGATGGACTGGAGGCGGCGGGACTGGTCCTTCTGGAGACAGCGCTGGATGAGCCTTCGGATCCTTTGGGGGACGTCGGCCGGGAGGTTGTCGATCTCCGGGTCCTTGTGGACGATGGCCCCGAGCACGTCGGTCACCGTCTCCCCGCCGAAGGCCTTGCGCCCCCCCAGCATCTCGAACAGCACGCACCCGAACGCCCAGATGTCGGCCCGTCGGTCCACCGGCTTGCCCCGGGCCTGCTCGGGAGACATGTACCCCGCGGTTCCCAGCAGCATCCCGGCCTGGGTGCCCCCGGGGGCCAGGGTGGGAGACTGCGTCCAGTCCTCCCCCGAGCTTCCCGAGAGCGGGTGGATCCCCATGGCCTTGGCCAGGCCGAAGTCCAGGACCTTGACGTTGCCGTCCTCGGTGACCTTGACGTTGCCGGGCTTCAGGTCGCGGTGGATGATCCCCTTCTCGTGGGCGACCTCGAGGGCCTCGGCGATCTGGATGGCGATGCGGGCGGCGTCGGCCACGGGGATGGGCCCCCGGGCGATGCGCTCGGAGAGGTCCTCGCCCTCGGCGACCTCCATGACCAGGAAGCGCCGGCCGTCGACGTCCTCGAGACCGTGGATGCCGGCGATATGGGGGTGGGAGAGGGAGGCGAGGACCTGGGCCTCGCGGTTGAAGCGCTCGAGTCGCTCCGGGTCCTGGGCGAAGGACTCGGGGAGGACCTTGAGGGCCACGTCCCGGCCCAGCTTCGTGTCCTGGGCCCGCCAGACCTCGCCCATGCCCCCCTTGCCCAGCTCCGAGGTCACCTTGTAGTTGGAGATTGTCTTCCCGATCACGGTCACTCCTTCTCGACGCTCGCAGGGCACGGCCGGGACGGCGACCCACCCACCGCACGACGGCTCGTCTGGATGTGAAAACTCCCGGGGATTCTACCCCGTGAGGCAGGCGAAGTCGCGCCGGCACCTCATGGTGCGCCCCGGCTCTGCCGCTTCAGCACCGGGATGTGCCGTTCAGGGCGGCGACCAGGGCGTCGGGCTCGTCGACGAAGACGGCCCCGGGCAGCAGATCTCGCACTCGCTGGCGCAGCTCGTCCTTGCCGGTGACGAAGACCGCCTTCGTCTCGGGGGCGAGATCGAGCGAGGCCTGCAGCATGGACACGTCGGACGCCGTGTCGCCGCAGATCAGGCACGGTCCCTGGTCCATCCGGAGCTGCAGGTCGGCGTTCAGGAAGCGCACGCCGTCGCCCTTGTCGAAATCGCGGGCCGCCCCGCCATCGGCATCCTCCACCGTGAGGAGGATCTCGAGGTCGAGGCCGGTGTCCTCGATCCGGAAGAAGGTGTCGTCCGGGTCGACCGAGCGGACGAGCTGGCGGACCTCTTCCCCGAAGCGTTCCGACCTCTCCTCGGGGACGGAGCCGCCGATGTCCTGCCGGGCGATCGTCGTCTGGCCGAACTTGCGCTGGAGGCCGGATCCGATGAGCGTGAAGACGTTGTACCCCGGCTGCGCCAGCAGCTCGTCCAGCTCGCGGTTGAGGAGGTCGAGCTTCGCCTGCTGCGCGGCATCGATCGGGTGCTGTCGGCGGTGGCCCTTCGGGTCCAGGTACTCCCGTCCCTTGGAGCCGGTGCAGATGAAGGCCCCGGGCGGGGAGACGGTCATGTCCGCGAGCCCGATGTTGTCGAGGGGCGCGGAGGTCAGGATGACCGAGCGCCGTGCCCGGGCGCGGGCGAACCGGGTGAGGAAGACCGCGTTGTACACCGACTGAACCGAGGAGGCGTAACGTCCGCAGTAGTTGTTGACGGTCCCGTCACGATCGGTCACGAGCGTCTGGAAGACGGTGCCGCCCAGGGTCGCGGCCACGGCCTGGACGTCCTCGCGGAAGCCGGCGTGCCGGCCGGCGAGGTCCTCGAGGAGCGCGTCCTCGCCTCGGTCAAGGTAGACCAGGTCCTTCTTCAGCTCTTCGATCTCGTAGCCCAGGTCGACGTGGATGGGGCGCGCTTCTTCCAGGGTCAGCCGGCGTCCGGCCGGCTCCTCGGGAATCGCCTCCAGGGCCTCGAGGGTCTCGCGCAGCCGAGCGACCCCCCCCGGGGCCGGGACCCGAGACGCGAGGATCTCCTCCGTCAGGACCCGGCGCACCGGGATCGTCGCGTGCATCAGACCGTAGAACTGCGACAGCTCCAGGGTAGCCACCGAGACCTCCTCCGGGTCCGACGGCGCGGCACAGAGGCGGATTGTACCCGCCCAGCGGGAGGCGGTTGCCCGGCGACCGTTCGGCCGTCGTGCGAGGATCGATCGGGCCGAGTCCTTGCCCGAGAACCCTGCCACGGTTGACCCCGCGAGTCGCCGGACCCTCTTGATCCCCCGCCGGCTCTAGACCGGCTGGTGGCTGCGTCCCCGGTGGACGATGGCGACCGCGATGAGCCCAAAGAGCATCCCGATGACGACAGTGAAGGCGATCCACACCGTCATCTGGGGAAGGAGGCCAATGAAGAACCACTTCGTCAGCGGGGCCATCTGCGGGAAGTCCGGGGTGGGCGGGACGTCGTAGTGAGTGCCCCAGTTGGCGAAGATCGCGATGAGCATGACGATGGCCACCGGGATGCGGGCCGCCAGGCCGTAGGCGAAGAGAACCCGGCCCAGCTCGGGCCAGGCCTTGAACGCCACCACGATCGCCACCACCGAGGCCACCGCGACGAGAACGAGCATGGAGACGCTGGTTTGCTCGAGGCCGGCGGCCGCCCCCACCGCCCCGACGGCGGGCAGCAGCACCAGCGCCAGGACGACGAGTCCGAAGGCGCGCAGGATCTTGCCCGGCCCCGCGCCCTCGCCGGCGAGGCGAAGGGCGAAGTAGATCCCGAAGATGGGCACGAGCCAGACGATGCCCACGATCGCCATCCCGCCTCCGGCCTCCCGGTTGAACAGGGCCGACGACCACTGCTGCAGCTCGCCGACCAGGCGGAGCAGGGTCACGGCGAGGGTGATCACCGCGGGGACGAGGATCAGATGGCCGTGACGCATGGCACCGGATTCGCTCATGGAACCTCCTTCGTCGCTCACGCTTCCGCGCGGGGCTTGCGCGCCCCGCCCGACGTCTCTCTATTCAGGGTGCGGCCAGTATACGCCACGCGGGCCCGCCGGCCGCCGGCGTGCTCGAGGCGGGGTGCGCGGCGGATCAACCGGCCCTGTTGTCGGTTTTCCTCATGAGCTGCGGGTTCTTGCCGATGAGTTGCCGGATTTTCTCATGGGCTGCGGATCCGCTCCGCCTCGGGGGGAAAGCATGAGCCAACGGCACCACTGACGCTCCGGATTGCCGTCCCCGATGCGGGGTGACCGTCCTCGGCTAGGCGTCCGGCCGGACCCGGGCCCGGACCCGACCTGACCCGGGTCGCTGCTAGGGTGCCGGGGTCGGTCCCGGGAGAACTGCTTCATGGCGACACCGCTGGCTCGGCTCGAGATCCTGGCCCTCGATTGTCAGGCGACGGGGGCGGCCCCTCGTGGGCAGCTCCTGGAGGTGGGCTGGGCGCGCTCGAGCGCGGCTCGCACGGCGGCCCCGAAGATCGAGTCCCACGCCGTGGCTCCCGACGGTCCCTTTCGCCTGCCCCGCCGGGTGAGGGAGCTGACCGGCCTGACCGCAGGGGAGCTGAGGGCGGCTCCGCGACGCGGGCAGGTGGGAGCGCGACTGGCCGCGGTGGTGGGGGAGACCGCGGGCGCCGCCCCGTGGGTGGGGGTCGCTCACTTCGCCCGCTTCGAGGAGCCCCACCTCCGCGCCCTCCTGTCGGCCGGCGACGGCCTTCCCTTCGAGTTGCTCTGCACCCACGAGCTGGCCCGTCGCCTGCTGCCGACGCTCCCCCGTCGGGGGCTGCGCGCGGTGGCCGGATACCTTGGCCACCCGGTTCCCGAGCTGAGACGGGCCCGTCACCACGTGGCCGCGACCCTCCTCATCTGGCGGGGGCTCGTGCCGGTCCTGGAAGAGAACGGCATCCGGGATCTGGAGGCCCTCCGCGACTGGCTGGCCCGGACGCCTCCGCGACGAGCGCCGCGCTCGTACCCGATGGAAGCCCGGGTTCGTCGGGACCTGGCCGACGGGCCCGGCGTCTACCGGTTCCAGCGCATTGACGGGAGCGTGCTCTACGTGGGAAAGGCCACGTCGCTGCGCCAGCGCGTCAACACGTACTTCCAGACCGCGCGTGGCCACAGGGACCGGACCCTCGAGATGCTCGCCCAGGCCCGGGCAGTGGACGTGACGCTCACCGGGTCCGTGCTGGAGGCGGCGCTCCTGGAGGCCGACGAGATCAAGCGGCTTCGTCCCCCCTACAACGTGGCGCTGAAGGAGAGGGACCGGCGCCTCGGGTACTGGTCGTGGACGGTGCGGGGCGTGGCTCTCGCCCCCGACGAGCGCCATCCCCTTGGGCCGTTCCCGCTCCTGGTGCCGCGTCCCCCTCTGTCGGCGCTGCTTCAGCTCCTCGACAGCGGGGGCGGGGCCCGGCCGGCGGAGCGGCTCTCGGCCTCCGTGCTGGGCGTCCCGCGGCGATACGCCCCTCCCCTCCAGTGCTTCCGCGAGGGGCTCGCCCTGTTCGTGCGGCGTCACGGTCGATGGTGGAGGCGTGGCCCGCCGGTTGCGGGGCTGTGTGCCCTGGGGCGGCGCCTCGAGCGTCGCCGGACCCTCGAGGCCTCCTCTCTACTCGCGCGGGAGGACGACGAGCCGAAGTTGGGGAGCGAGCGCTGGAGCGCAGAGGGAGTGACGCGGGTGCTCGAAGAGGTGGTCGCTCGCGGGGCCCACACCCTCCGCCGGGCCCGCTGGCTGTGTGCCCTCAGCGAGTGCGCCCTGGCCTGGACGCCGGGAGACGACGCCCCCGCGAGGCGATGCCTCGTCGTGAGCCGCGGGGTCGTCGTCGCACGCCGTGACCTGCTCCCGGGCGACGATGTGCCCGCCCCGGCCACGGCGCCGCTGCGCGAGCGACAGGAGTCCATCGACCTGGCCGCCTACGACCGGCTCAGCGCGCTCTCCCGTGAGCTGAAGGCGCTCGTCGCGGGAGACCGGGATGTGACCCTGCGTCTCGGCCCCGACGCCGTCCTCGATGGGAAGGCTCTCGGCGTGGCCCTCCGGTGCCGGTGACGCCCGGGCGGGTGCGGATCCTCTTCCTGTCCGACACCCACCTCGGCCTCGACCTGCCCCAGCGGCCACGCGTCGACCGCCGTCGCCGGGGTCCCGAGTTCTTCACCGCCCTCGAGCGCGCGCTGGCCCCGGCCACGCGAGGAGAGGTCGACCTCGTGGTCCACGGCGGCGACGTCTTCTTCCGCAGCCGTGTGCCGCCGGGACTCGTCGCCCGGGCGTTCGCTCCCCTCGAGTCGGTGGCCGACAGGGGGATCCCGGTGTGCGTCGTCCCGGGGAACCACGAGCGGGGACGCATTCCCCACCCGCTCGCGGCGCATCCGGGAATCCACGTCTTCGACCGTCCGCGGACGTTCGGGCTCGCCGTCGGTGGCCTCACTCTCGCCGTGGCCGGCTTCCCGTTCGTCCGCCACGGTCTTCGAGGGAGCCTCCGCCGGCTGGTGGCGAGCTCCGGCTGGCCCGACGTTCCCGCCGATGCCCGCCTGCTCTGCCTGCACCAGAGCGTGGAGGGCGCCACCGTGGGACCGCAGGGGTACGTCTTCCGGGCGGGCGACGACGTCATCCGGGGCCAGGATCTCCCCGGGGCCTTCGCCGCGGTCCTGGCCGGACACATCCACCGTCACCAGGTGCTCCGGCGCGACCTGCGGGGACGATCGCTCCCGGCGCCCGTTCTCTACCCGGGCTCCACCGAGAGGACCTCGTTCGCCGAACGGGACGAAGCCAAGGGGTACCTGCTGATCGAGGTGGAGGCGGACGGCACCGGGCGTGGGCACCTGAGCACGGTGCGCTTCCAGGAGCTCCCGACACGGCCGATGGTCCAGCTCGAGCTCCGGGCGGATCGCGTCGATGAGTCGGGACTGACGGCGGTGCTCTCGGGCCTTCTGGCTCGGCAGCACCCCGAGGCCATCGTGCGCCTGAAGGTCCGGGGCCGTGCCCCCGGTGGACTCCCGACCGGACTGCGGGCGGGAGAGGTGCGCGCGCTGATCCCTCCCACGATGAACGTCAGCGTGCGCTGGGCCGAGAACCCGACCTTCCGCGTGGACACCTAGAACACGCGGCGCTTCAGGCGGTCGCTCTGGAAGCGGGCGGTGTCGGCGACGGCCATCACCGCCATCACCCCCGCCTGCACGGGGTCGGTGACGACGAAGTTGGCGGCGTCGGGGACGCTTCCGGCCATGTTCAGGCTCACGACCAGGAGGCCCTGCTCCCGGACCTCGCGCACCGCCCTCTCGATGTCGCCCCCCATGAGCGCCCCCGCGAGCACGATGGCGCGCGCCCGGGGGAGTCGGGCCACCGCCCGCACCGCCTCGGCGAGATCGCTCTCACCCACGAGGGGGATGGTGTCGACCGAGATGTGCTCGCCGCGGATGTTGTGGCGATCGGCCTCGGAGATGGCCCCGATGGCCACCTGGCCCACCTGGGCCCCACCCCCCATGATGATGATGCGCTTCCCGTAGATCCGCTGGAATGGCTGGACCGCGACGACCGAACGGACGACGCTCGTCGCCTCGAGCTCCTCGATCAGCCGCTCAGGGTCCCCGGGCAGCTCGACCTCGAAGTAGAGACGGTCGACTTCGGGACCCCGCTCGAGGATCTCCACGAGGGTGATGTCCCCCTGGTGCCGCGCGATGACCCCCGTCGTCTCGTGCAGCACCCCGGGTCCACCCGCGGCTACGACGAGCAGTCCGACCGTCCTCCCTGCCATGACCCGTCGCCCTCCTGAGGACCGATACCGGCCTGCGGCCGGCTGCCCTGGCGAGGGACACAGTCAATGCGACTGTGCCCCCTGGCGGGACCCAACCGGCCGGCGGCCGGCTACCCTCGCCAGAGACACGATTCCGCGAGGGCGATCGTGTCCGTGGCAGCGCTCCCGATCATACTGTGTCTGGAGCTTCGGGCGACGATTCCGGGGGCGTCTCCAGCTTCACCAGGCGGCGGATCAGCTCGCCCGACTGGTGCGGTCTCAGGACGTAGGCGACGTTGACCCACCGGTCGTGGGGTCGGTCCTCCTGGCGCACGAGGTGGTAGAAAGCGCCCTCGAACTCGATCGTGACGCGCTCGTTCCAGTCCGGTTTGTCGCGCGACGACAGCACGAGCAGACCGCGGCCGTCGGAGAGAACCCTGTCGGGACGCAGCGGGCCGAGGGCCCTGAGCCTTCGCTGCTGGCGGATCTCGGCCCCGGCGAGACGTTTCAGCCCGGCCAGGAGGGTGACGAGGGGATCGCCGACGGGCTGGCCGGAGGCGACCAGGCTGGCGACTCGTACGACACCGGTGAGGATCACGTACTCGAGCGCCAGTCCCGGTGGACTGACCAGATACGCGAGGAGCCCCAGTCCGACCGACCCGAGCATCGTCTCGATGAAGAGCGGCGGGACCGCGGTGGCGAGTATGGCCTCGGCCTGGAGACCGGCCACGCTGTTGGCGTAGGCCAGGCCCACGAGGGCCCAGACCGGAATCAACGCGAGCTGGACGGCCGCAAGAGCCCAGCTCACCGGCACCGTGGGCAGGTCGTACTCGAGCCGGGCCTCGAGCCGCCCCCGCTCGCTGGCGGGAAGCAGCGCCGACCAGAGGCCCAGAAGCACTCGTCGGGTCATGTGAACCCCGTTCCCGGGACGGATCTCAGCGCACCGGCGGCACCGGCTGGCCAGGGGTCCACGGGGCACCGGCCTCCAGGAGCTGACGCTCCAGGGCGGGCAGGCGCTCCTCGAGCACCGCGTTCAGCCGCTGGCGGAGAACCTCGAACTCCTGCTCGGCGATCTCCAGGCTGCGACGGTGGGTCGGAGTCGGTCCGTAGGTCGAGGACCGGGTGCCGCCCGAGACCGCGCGCAACCGGGTGCTCACCGTATGGACGTTCGTCTCCCCGACGGCCCCGCGCGAGGGGTTGCCGCTCAGGCCCTCCTCGATCGAGTAGAGCTCCTGCTCGATGGAGTGGAGCTCGGCATCGAGGCTGTTCGGAGCGGAGACCGACCGACCGAGCGCGACCCGAAGCTCCTTCGTCCGCTCGAAGGCCCGGGCGAGGGCCCTCGAGGCCGCGGTGGTCGCGCGCTGTGCCGCCGCGAGCTGCTGCCAGAACGCCACCGTCACCTCCGGTGACGCGCCCTCGAGGGCACCCCGGCGCAGGCGCTCGACCTCGAAGGACACCGGCCCCGCCAGCGCGGTCGTCTCCCCTTCGACGATCTTCACCAGCGTCGCGGTGTAGGTGCCCGGGGCCGCGAGCATGCCGGACGTCGGTCGCCCTTCCTGGTCCTCGTCGACCGGTCCGATCGCGCGGGTGTCGGGGTAGCGGAGGTCCCAGGCGATACGGTGAATGCCGGCTTTCCCCGGGGCGTCCAGGCGACGAACGACGTGGCCAGAGCTGTCGCGCACCGTGATCTCGACCCGGGGCTCCGGCTCCCGGCGCTCGGCCTCGACCTCGTCCCATCCCGGGTAGGGCGTGTCCTCACCCGCCTCGATCAGCTCCTCCTCCGCCTCGTGCCGCCTCTGCTCCCGGGTCGTCAGGTCCTTCTCCAGGTAGTAGGTCAGGACCGCGCCGAAGGGCGGGTTGGGAGCGATGTAATAGGCGCTTCCCTGCGACGCCCGCTCGCCCTCTCCCAGGGGACGGCGCTCGATGTACCACCATGCCCGCCGCGGCGGAAGGAGCAGGGCCTCCTCCTGGAGCTCGTTCTCGTCGATCTCCCGGAGCGGCGTGTAGTCGTCGAGGACGTAGAAGCCGCGCCCGAACGAGGCGCCCACGAGGTCGTTCTCGCGACGCTGGATGGCGAGATCACGGAACGAGATCGTGGGCACGTCGCCGGTCAGCTTCACCCACCGGGCGCCTCCGTCGACGGTGAAGAAGATCCCGAACTCGGTGCCGGTGAACAGGAGATCGGGCTTGACGTGGTCCTGGACCACTCGCCACACGAGGTGTCGGTCGGGGAGGTCTCCGGCGATGGAGTTCCAGGTGGCGCCCCGGTCGGTGCTCTTCAGCAGATAGGGCGCGAGGTCCCCATGCTTGTGGTTGTCGAGGGCCACGTACACGGTGTCGGCGTCGTGGAGATCGGCCTTGACGTCGTTGACGAAGGCGGTGGCGGGAACCCCGGGCATCGAGCCCACCTCGATCCTCCGCCACGTCTCGCCCCCGTCTCCCGAGACCTGGACCAGTCCGTCGTCGGTCCCGGCGTACAGGAGCCCTTCGACCAGGGGCGACTCCGCGAGAGAGGTGATGGTGTTGTAGGTGGACATGGCCTTCATGTCCCACGGCGAGTCCCAGCTCCACTGGCGGTCCATGAGAGGGAGGAGCATCCGGTCCTCGTCCCGGGTGAGGTCGCCGGACACCGGGCGCCAGCTGTCGCCCCGGTCGTCGGAGCGCCAGACGCGCTGCGAGGCGTAGTAGATGCGGGTCGGGGAGTGCGGGCTGACGAGGATCGGAGAATCCCAGTTGAAGCGCTCCGGCGGGTCGCCCGGCTCGGGCTGGGGCTGGATGAGGACGGTCTCGCCGGTGGTGCGGTCCACCCGGTTGATGTGCCCCTGCTGCGACTCGGAGTACATGATGTCGGGGTTGCCGGGCTCGGTCGCGGGCTGGTGGCCGTCGGCGCCGAGGGTGATGACCCAGTCGGCGTTGCGGATGCCGTTCACCGCGTCCGTGCGGGAGGGGCCGCCCTGCGAGCTGTTGTCCTGGGTCCCGCCGTAGATAGAGTAGAAGGGCTCGGCGTCGTCGAGGGCCACCTTGTAGAACTGCGTGACCGGGAGGTTGGCGACGAAGCGCCAGGTCTTTGCCAGGTCGAAGCTCTCGTAGATCCCCCCGTCCGTCCCGACCAGCAGATAGTCGGGATCGTCGGCCCGGAAGGCCAGGGAGTGGTTGTCAGAGTGCTTGTCGCTCTCGTCCATGCGCCGGAACGTCCGGCCCCCGTCGTCGGAGATCTGCACCCGCACGTCCAGGAGGTAGATCCGGTCGAAGGCGTGGGGGCTGGCGTAGAGCTCCTGGTAGTAGTGCGGCCCGGTGGCGCCGGACACCGCGTCGGAGCGCTTCTCCCAGGACGAGCCCCGATCCGCCGAGCGGTAGAGGCCGCCTTCGGTGCGGTTGAGCTCGATGGCGGCGTAGACCACGTCGGGGTCCTGGGGCGAGATGGCCAGGCCGATCTTGCCCATGTTGCCCTCGGGCAGTCCCTCGGTGAGCTCCTCCCAGGTCTCGCCGCCGTCGGTGGAGCGATGGATCCCGGACTCCGGCCCTCCGCCCATGTAGGCGGCCACGGTGCGGTGGTGTTGCCAGGTGGCGGCATAGAGGACATCGGGATCACGGGGATCGATGACCAGCGACGCCGCGCCGGTCCACTCTCCGCCCCCCAGGACTTTCTTCCAGGTCTGCCCTCCGTCGATGGTCTTGTACACGCCCCGGTCGCCGCCCTTGGACCACAACGGCCCCTGCGACGCCACCCAGACGATGTCGGAGTTCTCCGGGTGGACGATGATCTTCGTGATGTGCTGGGAGTCCTTCAGCCCGCGGTCTTCCCAGTGGGCGCCCCCGTCGCGGCTGCGGTAGACCCCGTCACCGAAGCCCACGTGGCGTCCTCCCACGTCCTCGCCGGTGCCGACCCAGACCACGTGGGGATTGGACGGGTCGATGGTGACGCACCCGATGGAGTACACGCTCTCCTCGTCGAAGAGGGGCGTCCACGTGGTCCCCGCGTTCACGGTCTTCCACACCCCCCCCGATCCCACCGCCACGTACCAGGTCGCCGGGTCGTCCTCCTGGATCGCGATGTCGGCGATGCG
>JAJDNS010000047.1 GCA_022340585.1 Acidobacteriota bacterium | reverse complement strand
CGTGGACCGGGCCCTGGCGTGGCTCGAGGAGGAGAAGCCGGAACGGTTCTTCCTCTTCCTGCACACCTACGAGATCCATCACCCCTACACACCGTCTCCCGAGGACCTGGCGGCGGTGGAGGCGGGCTACCGCGGCCCGCTGCCCGACGAGATCTCCATCGACCTGCTCAACGGCATCAACGCGGGCCAGACGCCCATCGGCCCCGAGGACCTGCAGCACATCGAGAGCACCTACGAGGCCGAGATCCGCTCGGTGGACGCTGCCTTCGCGATCCTGCTCGAAGGGCTGCGCCATCTCGGTCTCTACGAGAACAGCCTCATCGTCTTCACCTCCGACCACGGCGAGGAGTTCGGCGAGCACGGGACGGTGGGCTGGCACAGCCACACCCTCTTCGACGAGCTCCTGCGCGTCCCTCTCCTGGTGAAGTACCCCGGCGCCTGGCGAGCAGGCGAGGCACTGGACGCACAGGTGCGACTGCTCGACGTGGCCCCCACCGTCCTGGGGGCAGTGGGCGTGGACCGCCCCCCGGTGTTCCAGGGCGCCAACCTCACCTACTTCGTCGCCGGCGGGCCTCCTCCCTCCCCCTACGCCTTGAGCGCCCTCGACGAAGGGGCCACGTCGCTGCGCACGCCGGAGTGGAAGAGGATCGGACGGCAGCTCTACGACCTCTCCCACGACCCCGGCGAGACCGTCGACGTGGCCGCCGAGCACGCCGGCGTGGCCGAGAAGCTCCGTCGAATCAAGGTCGAGCTGGTGACCGAGGGCCCTTCCATCGGTCCGGTGGAGGCGCCGGTGTCACCGGAGCTGAAGGAGCGGCTCGAGGCACTGGGCTACGTCGAGTAGCCGAGCACTGGCGGTCGGTCCCGGATACAATCCCCGGCGTCAGGGAGTGCGTATGAAGGACCTCGTTCTCACGCTCATCGGACCGGACCGTCCCGGGCTCGTGGAGTCGCTGGCCAAGCGCGTGGCCGAGCACGGCGGCAACTGGCTGGAGAGCCGGATGGCGCGCCTGGCCGGGCAGTTCGCGGGGATCCTCCGGGTGGAGCTGCCGCCGGAGAGGATCCCCGAGCTCCAGGCCGCCCTGGCCGAGCTCCAGGACCGGGGGCTGCGGGTCGTCGCCGAGAGCGGCGCGTCGGCCGAGGATCCGGACGTGCGTGCCATGGAGCTGCGGCTCGTGGGGCAGGACCACCCGGGGATCGTGCGGGACATCTCCCAGGTCCTCCTGCGCCACGGGGTGAACATCGAGGAGCTGGCCACCGACCGCGAGAGCGCGCCCATGGCCGGAGGACAGCTCTTTCGGGCCAAGGCCCGGCTCCAGGTGCCCGTCGAGACCGACGCCGACCTCATGCGAGGGGACGTGGAGCAGATCGCCGACGACCTCATGGTCGACCTGACCCTCGTCCAGTCCGTGATCCAGGGCAAGCCCCGCCGGTGAGCACGGTGCGGGCGCTCCGGACCGGCGCCCTCCTCCTGGCCCTCGTCTTCGCCGCTCTCGCTGCCCCGGCCGTCGAGCACCCCCTGCGGGTGGCCCCGGACGGCCGGCACCTGGTGCAGGCAGATGGACGGCCGTTCCTCTACCTCGCCGACACGGCCTGGCAGCTCTTCCACCGGCTCAGCCCGGAGGAGTCGGAGCGCTACCTCGAGGACCGGGCGGCCAAGGGCTTCACCGTGGTGCAGGCGGTGGTCCTGGCCGAGCTGGGAGGCCTCGAGACCCCCAACGCCGAGAGCGGGCACGCCCTGGTGGACCACGATCCCCGACGGCCCGACCCGGCCTACTTCGATCACGTCGACCGGGTGGTCGCGAAAGCGGAGGCCCTGGGCCTCACGGTGGGAATGCTCCCCACCTGGGGTGACAAGTGGCACAGCCGCCAGAGCCAGCCCGGCCCCCGGGTCTTCGACGCGGACAGCGCCGAGTCCTACGCCCGCTTCGTGGGCGAGCGCTTCCGCGACCGAGACGTGATCTTCATCCTGGGCGGCGACCGCAATCCCGAGACCGACGAGGATTACGCCACCGTCAGGGCCATGGCGCGGGGCCTGAAGGCCGCCGCCCCGCGAAACCTGATCACCTACCATCCCCGCGGACCCGGACGCTCCTCGGACTTCTTCCACGACGAGGAGTGGCTCGACTTCAACATGATCCAGTCCTCCCATACCGGACGCGGCTCCGACAACGGCGTCCAGGTCGAGCACGACCGGGCCCTCGAGCCGCCCAAGCCGACCCTCGACGGCGAGCCGAGGTACGAGGCCATCGTCGTGGACTTCTACATGGAGGGGGCCGACCCCGCCCTGCGCTTCGACGCCGCCGACGCCCGGATGGCCGCCTACCGCCCCCTCCTCGCCGGCGCCGCCGGGCACACCTACGGCAACAACAACGTCTGGCAGATGTGGTCGCCGGGACGCCCTGCCGTGCTCGGAGCCGACACCCCCTGGTCGGAGGCTCTCGACCACCCGGGAGCCTTCCAGATGGGGCACCTCCGCCGCCTGTTCGAGTCGCGTCCGTGGGAGAGACTCGTGCCCGCCCAGGACTTCATCCTGGGCGCCAATCCCCCGGGGGCCGCCTTCATCCGGGCCGCGTTGGCCTCGGACGGGTCCTTCGCCTTCGTCTACTCGCCCGAGGGCGCGCCCTTCGTCGTGGACCAGGGCCGTCTCGGCGCGCCCGAGCTCACCTACTGGTGGTTCGATCCCCGCTATGGACGCGCCTACCCCGTCCACACCGGGACCGGTACGTCCTCTCAGGCCTTCACCCCACCGTCGTCGGGACCCGGGCGTGACTGGCTACTGGTGATCGACGACCCGAGGAAGGGTTTTCCGCCCCCGGGACAGTCGAGCGAGTAGAGCGGCTCAGGGGGTCATGGCCTCCGCGAGGGCGTGACCAGAGGCCCCACTGGGCGCCTCGACGCCGAGGATCGTGGCCTGGGTCGGGGCGAGGTCGTTGAGCAGCACCGCGCGGTGATAGCGCCCGGGTTGGATGCCCGGCCCCATGAGCATGAGCGGGATGTGGGTGTCGTAGGACCACGGGGTCCCGTGAGTGGTCCCGGCGGTGGCCGACATCCAGTAGGGCTCCAGGAGGACCTCGACGTCGCCGGAGCGCACCCGGTGGAAAGAGAGGAGGACCCGGCGGCTCCAGGGGTCCGGGGGAACGCGCCCCTCGATGAGCTGGCTCCGGGTGTAGGCCCGCCACGTGGGAGCGACGGCCTCGATCCCGTCGGCCAGAACGCGCTGGACCGTTGCAGGGTCGAGCCCCTTCTCCGCGACCAGGTCCCGGTTCAGGTAGAGCGCGCTGCCCGCGCGGCCCTCCACCCACGCCCCGGGACCGAACGCCGCCGCGAGCGCAGACGCCGCCGCGCCCTCGAGATCCTCGCGGGAGTATCGGCCTCCCGGCATGCGCCACTCCTCCATCTGCTCGGGGACCGGAGCCACCCCGTGATCGGCGGTCACGACGACGAGGGTCCGGTTCAGCCCCACCTGGCGGTCGATGGTCTCCAGGAGGCGGCCGAGGGCGAGGTCGGTGCGCACGGTGATGTCCTCGACCTGCGGGGAGTGCGGCCCCTTGCCGTGCCCCACGGCATCGTTGCAGGAGAAGCTCACGGCCAGAATGTCGGTGGCGTCACGCCGCCCCAGGCTCTCGCCCTCGAGGGCGGCCTGGGCCAGCGACACGAGGAGGTCGTTTCCGAAGGCGCTGTTGTAGACCCCGGCGTAGTAGCCGGGGCCGGGGGCGTCGGGAAGCCTGCCCAGGAGCTCGCCGCCCACGGCGCGCCACTCCTTGCCCACCCAGGCGTCGGCGGGCCGGGTGGCGTTGAAGACCTCGGCCCACTCGGGGAGGGCGTCGCCGTACCAGGTGCTGGAGACGTAGGCCCCGCTCTCGGTGTCCCACCACAGGGCCACGTCGGCCATGCGCCCCCCCATGAGGATGGCGCTGCGATCCTTGAAGGACAGGCTGACCACCCGGGAGGCGGGATGGGCCATCTTGAGCTCGTCCCCCACCGTGCTCACCATCAGCCGGTGGGGTGAGGACCCCGTCGCCTCCGCCGCCCCCAGCCGGACGGTCCCCGGGTCCTCGACGCTGGTGACGTTCCGCTTCTCCCGGCGGTCGTACCAGTCGTTGCCGATGATCCCGCTGACCGACGGCGGGGCCCCCGTGAGCATGGCCATGTGGCCGACCGCGGTGACAGAAGGGTAGTGGTCGAGGTGGGCGTTGGTGAAGACTGCTCCCCCGTCCATGAGCTTCTTGAAGCCCCCGGTGAACCGGCCGGCGAACCGGGGAAGGTAGTCGTAGCGCATCTGGTCCACCGCCACCAGGAGAACCAGCCGTGGAGCCTCTCCCGCGGGAGGGGGGATGGGCGGCGACGCCGCCCTCAGTGCGAACCCCCCGGTCAGGGCGACCAGGGCGGCCAGGATCATCGTCTTCCGGATGCGCATCGATCCTCCATCTCGTCTCTCTCGGTCTTCCTTCAGCAGATCAGTATACGTCCTGCCCCGAAGGGAGCGACCGTGGGCCAGCGGGAGTCGTCCCGTCGCGGCCCCCCGAGCCCGCCCGCAGGCGCTCCAGGATTCGCACAACGAGCGCGGTCCAGCCGGTCTGGTGGCTGGCCCCGAGACCCTGGCCGGTGTCGCCGTGGAAGTACTCGTGGAACAGGACCAGGTCCCGGAAGTGCGGGTCCTCGGCGTAGCGGAGATCGTCGCCGTGGCACGGTCGGCGCCCCTCGCCATCGGGCAGGAAGAGCCCACTGAGCCGCGTCGCGATCTCGCGGGCTGCCGCCCCCAGGGTCACCCGCCGGCCCGAGCCCGTGGGAAGCTCGACGGTGAGCCGGTCCCCGTAGAAGCGGTGGTAGCGCTCGAGGGCCTCGATGATCAGGTAGTTCATGGGCATCCAGACCGGACCGCGCCAGTTGGAGTTGCCGCCGAACAGGCCGGAGTCGGACTCGCCGGGCACGTAGGTCACCCGGTGCTCTTCGCCGTTGACGAAGAAGCGGTAGGGCTCCCGGGCGTGCACGCGGGAGAGGGACCGGATGCCATGAGGGGAGAGGAACTCGTCCTCGTCGAGGAGGTAGCGGAGGACGCGCTCCAGACGCTCCCGGGACGGGATGGCGAGGAGGCTGAGCCCGCGCCCCCCGCGCCGGCGATCGCAGTAGGCGATGTGGGCGGCCAGGTCGGAGCGGTTCTCCAGGAACCACTCCAGGCGCTTCTTGAAGCCGGGCAGGCGATCGACGACGTCGTCCTCCAGGATCTCCACGGCGAACAGCGGCGTCAGGCCCACGAGGGACCGGACCTTGAGGGGGATGCCCCGGCCGTGGAGGTGGAGCTCGTCGTAGTAGAACCCGTCCTCCTCGTCCCAGAGCCCATGTCCGCCCAGGTGGTTCATGGCGTCGGCGATGGCCACGAAGTGCTCGAAGAACTTCGACGCCATGTCCTCGTAGGCCGGGCTCTCCCGGGCGAGCTCGAGGGCCATGGAGAGCATGGTCGCGCAGTAGAAGGCCATCCAGGCGGTGGCGTCGGCCTGCTCGAGGTGCCCCCCGGTGGGCAGGGGCCGCGAGCGGTCGAACACCCCGATGTTGTCCAGGCCCAGGAAGCCGCCGGAGAACAGGTTCTTCCCCTCCGCGTCCTTGCGGTTCACCCACCAGGTGAAGTTGAGGAGGAGCTTCTGGAAGACCCGGGCGAGGAAGACGCGATCCCGCTTTCCCCGGGGACCCGTCATCTTGTAGACGCGCCAGCAGGCCCAGGCGTGGACCGGGGGGTTCACGTCACCGAGGTGGAACTCGTAGGCCGGGATCTGGCCG
This sequence comes from Acidobacteriota bacterium, assembly GCA_022340585.1. Lineage (GTDB taxonomy): Bacteria > Acidobacteriota > Vicinamibacteria > Fen-336 > Fen-336 > JAJDNS01. Next base: position 6,521 of record JAJDNS010000047.1, on the reverse strand, counting down.
TTGGGGTGCATGTACCACTCGCGCAGGAACAGGATCAGCTGCTCCCTGGCGAAGTGGGGGTCGAGGCGCGCGAAGGGAATCATGTGGAAGGCCAGGTCCCAGGCCGCGTACCAGGGGTACTCCCACTTGTCCGGCATGGAGATCACGTCGCGGTTGTGCAGGTGCCCCCAGTCGGCGTTACGACCCTCCAGACGCTGGGCCGGCGGGACCGGCTGGGCGGGATCGCCCTCGAGCCACTCCCGGACCGCGTAGTGGTAGTACTGCTTCGTCAACAGGAGACCGGCGTCGCCCTGCCGAGCCACGCTCCTCTCCGCATCGCTCAGAGCCTCGGGGTACTTGTTCCGGTAGAAGGCGTCGGCCTCGGCGATGCGCCTGGCGAATGTCTCGTCGAAGTCGACGAAGGGACGGGCCGGCGCGTCGCCGCTGGAGCAGAGACGCAGGCGGAGGACCACGCTCTCTCCCGCCGGAAGGCCGAGGCGATGGTGGACGGCGGCCTTCGTGCCCACCCGATCCGGGTTCACCGCCTCCGTCCGCCCCTCCACGACGTGGCGGTGGAAGGCGTCCTTGACCCACGGGCTCGCGTTGGGTCGGCCGAAGAGGCGCTCCGTGTTCGTCTCGTTCTCGGTGAAGAGGAGGCCGGGGGACTCTGCGCCCGGTGCCGCGTCCGCCTCCAGGAGAAAGCGTCCCAGGCTCGCATGGTCGGCGACGATCCCTCCGCCCTGGGCGGCCATCCGGGGCTTCGGCCAGTAGCCCTCGCCGCGGCGCCCCCAGGACCAGGTGTTGCGGAACCACAGGGTGGGCAGGACGTGGAGCTGGGCGGCCTCGGCGCTCCGGCTCGCCAGCGTGATCCGCACCAGGATGTCGTTGGGGCTCCTCTTCGCGTACTCCGTGGTCACGTCCACGTAGCCCCGGTCGAACGCGCCGGTCTCGGAGATCTCCAGCTCGGGGTCCCGGTAGCCCCGCCGCCCGCTCCCCTCCCGAAGCGGCCCGTAGGGGAAGGACGCCAGCGGGTACTTGTAGAGGGCCTTCATGTAGGAGTGGGTGGGCGTCGAGTCCAGGTAGTAGTAGAGCTCCTTGACGTCCTCGCCGTGGTTGCCCTCGGGGCCGGTCAGCCCGAAGAGCCGCTCCTTGAGGATCGGGTCCCTCCCGTTCCAGAGGGCGAGGGCGAAGCAGAGGCGACACTGGCGGTCGGTGATCCCCAGGAGGCCGTCCTCGCCCCAGCGGTAGGCGCGGCTCGGCGCGTGGGCGTGGGGGAAGCTGGTCCAGGAGCTGCCGTCCGGGGAGTAGTCCTCGCGGACCGTTCCCCACTGACGCTCGGACAGATACGGCCCCCAGCGTTTCCAGTTTCTCTCTCGCCGGGCGTCCTCCTGGAGACGACGCGCCTCGGCGGTCCCATGGACGTCACCCACCGGCACGGCTCCGCCCCGGTTTGTCGCTGACGGGGCCTGAAGGCAACATGGGACTAGCCTATCCGAGACCGCCTCCCCGGCAACGTGGCGGGAATCCGGGCCGCCTCGCGCGCGTTCTGGAAGGAGGGGGAGCCTCACGGCGTGGAGGACCGAAATGGCGTCACGCAGCCCGATCTCCCGGTACCTCCGCTGGCTGCACCTGCAGTGGCCCGCAGGCACGGTCGAGAGGCTGCCCGAGGTCCAGGCCGACGGCTCCACCGCCGTGCCCGGCCTGTACGTGGTGGGCGATCTCACCGGGATCCCGCTCCTCAAGTTCTCCTCGGACAGCGGGGCCCGGGCGGTGCGGACGATCGTGGCCAGCGGCTCGTTCGAGAACCGGAAGGCCGCAGAGGGCGTTCTCGACCTGGTGATCGTCGGGGCCGGGGTGGCGGGGATGGCCGCCGCCCTCGAGGCTCGAGAGCACGACCTGCGGTTCGAGATCCTCGAAGCCTCCGAGCCCTTCTCGACCATCGTGAACTTCCCGAAGGGCAAGCCCATCTACACCTACCCCCGGGACATGACCCCGGAGGGCCGGCTCCAGTTCACCGAGAGGTCCTCGGTCAAGGAGGGCCTCCTCGAGGAGCTGCGGGACGAGACCGTGGGGAGCGGCCTCGAGCCCCGGGAGGCCCGGGCGGAGCAGGTGGCCCGGAGGGGCAACCTCCTCGTGGTCCGGCTCGCCGGCGGCGAGGAGCTCCACGCCCACCGGGTCATCGTCGCCATCGGCCGGTCGGGCAGCTTCCGCCGGCTGGGCGTCCCCGGAGAGGACCGCGACAAGGTCTACAACCGCCTCCACGACCCGAAGGACTTCTGTGATCAGGAGGCGCTCGTGGTGGGGGGCGGCGACTCGGCGCTGGAAACCGCCATCGCCCTCGCCTCCTGCGGGGCCCGTGTCACCCTGTCCTACCGCAAGGCCGAGTTCAGCCGGCCCAAGCCCGAGAACCTGGAGAAGCTGGAGACCCTGAGGGCGGACCCCACGGCCGACGTGTCGGTGGAGGAGCCCACGTCCGAGCGGGTCGGCACCGCCTCCGGGGGCTATCTGGGCGAGCCCCGGAGGACGGGCTCGATCCGCCTCATGCTGGAGAGCCAGGTCAAGGAGATCCGCGAGCGGGATGTCGTCGTCGAGAACGCCAACGGCGAGGACGAGACCCTGGACAACGACGTCGTCTTCCCCATGATCGGGCGGCAGGCTCCCCTGGGGTTCTTCCGGCGGTCCGGCGTGGCGATCACCGGCGAGCTGGGCGCGGCGGGCTGGACCGCTCTCGCCGCCTTCGTCCTCTTCTGCACGTGGCTCTATCACTGGAAGGGCGGCAAGGCCATCCCCGTCCTCGGGAAGCTGCCGGAGTGGCTCAGCCCGAACCCCGCCGCGTGGTGGGCGGCCCTCGAGGGGCTGGGAGGCGCGGCGCTCCAGGACCCGACCACCCTCCTCGGCACGCTGCGGATCTCCGCGTCCGGCCCGGCCTTCTACTACACCCTGGGCTACTCCCTCCTCGTCCTCGTGTTCGGGATCCGGCGCATCCGCCGCCGGAGGACCCCCTACGTCACGGTCCAGACATGGACCCTGACCGCCATCCAGATCCTCCCCCTGTTCCTCCTCCCCGAGGTCCTCCTCCCCTGGCTGGGGCACAACGGCTGGTTCGACGGGGGGATTCTCGGGTCCACCGCCAACGCCCTCTTCCCGGAGGTCGGCTACGGCCACGGCCGGGAGTACTGGCGTGCCTACGGCCTGATCCTGGCCTGGCCCCTCAACGTCTACAACTGGTTCACCGCCCAGCCCCTCTGGGCCTGGCTCGTCCTGGGATTCGTGCAGACCTTCGTCCTGATCCCGACTCTCATCTACTTCTGGGGCAAGGGGGCCTACTGCGGCTGGATCTGCTCGTGCGGGGCTCTGGCCGAGACCCTGGGCGACCAGCACCGCCACAAGATGCCCCACGGTCCCCGGTGGAACCGCCTGAACGTCCTCGGCCAGGTGATCCTGGCGGTGGCGGTGCTCCTCATGGGACTCCGCATCGCCGGGTGGGCCTGGCCGGGGTCGGCTGCGGAGCGGCTCTTCCGCCAGGGCTTCGAGGGGTACGGCTGGTTCGTGGACCTCTTCCTCGCCGGGATCCTGGGCTACGGGTTGTACTTCTGGTTCTCGGGACGGATGTGGTGCCGCTTCGCCTGCCCCCTGGCCGCCCTCATGCACGTCTACGCCCGCTTCTCGCGGTTCCGGATCCTCTCCGAGAAGAAGAAGTGCATCTCGTGCAACGTGTGCACCAGCGTCTGCCACCAGGGCATCGACGTCATGAGCTTCGCCAACAAGGGTCTGCCCATGGAGGACCCCGAGTGTGTGCGCTGCTCGGCCTGCGTCCAGAGCTGCCCCACCGGCGTCCTCTGGTTCGGCCAGATCGACCGCCGCACCGGCAAGGAGCTGCGGAGCGACCCCCCCTGGCTGGCCGCCAAAGGGGTCAGGTCTTGAATTGTGAATTCCGTCCCCTCGAGGGGACACCTCGAGGGCTCGAGGGCTGAAGCCGGATCCCGCCGAGTCGCTACCGGCCGACGTCGACGACGTACCAGACGGTCGCCGTGGGCCCCAGCTGGATCTCCCAGCCGTTCCCGACGTGGCGAGCCGGCCTGGGAACACCCGTCCTCCGGCCACCGGAATCGAGCGCGGTGACCTCCACGTGCGTGGCGGGCGCGAGTCCCCTCAGGACCACCCGGCCGCGCACCGGCTCGATGACCGTCGGCGCCCCGCCCCACTCCACGAGGCCGGTGCGGTCGTCGTTCCACCTCATGCCGGAGTTGGCGACGCGGGCGCCGGCGGTGAGAAGGAGGCGGGCCGAGCGGGAGAGGGGCCGATCGTCCAGGGCGCCCAGGGTGACGGCGGCGAAGTCGTTGTCCAGCGCAAGCTCCAGGTGCCGCAGGGAGGCCGGGGAGACACGCGGGAAGCCGACGGTCGCCTCCGACCTCTCCGTCTCCACGGTCACCAGTCCCATCTCCTGCGCCGTGTGCCAGCTGAGCTGGTCCGTGTCGGACACGATGGGCCCCGGCTCGGAGGGGGACACCGAGTCCGAGGAGCCGCTTTCGAAGCCCCGGATCCGGGTTCGCCGCCTCAGGGGGAGCGCGTGGTCGAAGCCCGGTGTGAAGAAGGGCCACAGCTCATGGGGGAGGCGAATGCTCTCGCGCACCTCCTCGGGCGAGTAGGAGCGGAGGTGGAGCCCCTTCGCCTTCGCCACGTCTCCCCGCAGGAAGAGGAGCGCACCCGCCGCCAGCTGGGCCATCTTGACGGGGTCGGGACGCAGGTCGAAGTGCCCGCGGGCGCGGGGCTCCCACTCGTCGGGTCGCGCGTGCTCGAAGGTGTACCAGAAGATCCCGTCCCAGTCCTGGAGGGCGCCGTAGGCGGCGAGGATGGGGATGCCCTCAGCGGAGTACGCGTGGGGAAAGGGGTGGTTCACCTCGGACACGGTGTAGGGCCGGCCCTCCACCGCCGAGCGGGCGAGCTGGACCACGGTGGAGTGGAGGGGGTCGGCGACCATGGGAGTGTTGGGGATCTCGAAGCGGCTCTGGCCCGAGGGCAGACGGCCCTCCAGGTAGTGGGGGTGCTGCCAGTAGACGTGGCCGTCGACGACGTCGAGCTTTGCCGTGGAGCTCAGGAGCGGGTAGCCGCTCCTCGAGTGGTTGTGGTCGCTGCTGCCCACCAGGAGGGCTCGGACGCCGAGGTCGTCCCGGAGAAAGGAGCCCATCTGTTGGAAGAAGCGGTCCTCGAGCTCGATGTAGAAAGAGGCCTCGCTCTGGAAGCGCAGGTTGGACGCCTCGTCGAACCCCTCGGGCGCGAGTCGGGGCACGGCCTCTTCCTCACCCACGCCGGCCTCCTTTCGCAGTCGGGCGAGGTCCTCGTCGGACAGCCGCTCCCGAAGCCACGCCTGGTACCGCGCGGAGAGCTCCCGCTCGTAGCTCGCGGGAATGTCGGTCCACGTCCCCGGGTCCTTCGTCTGGTTCTTCCCGAGCAAGCGCCCCGAGAACCACGACTCCACGATGGAGTTCTCGTTGACCATCTCCACGATGGCCACCGCCGGCTCGCTTCGGTACTCCGCGCCGGTGTAGGGATTGCGGTGGGTGAGGAGCTGGCGAGCGTACTCCTTCTGGAGCTCGACGAGGCGCTCGTCGACGTGGGTCACCCCCTTGGCAAAGCCGAGGAGCTCGTGGTCGCGGACCCCGTCGCCCTCGCGGTAGCGGCGGGCCACGTTGAGGTTGATGTTGGTGTAGATCCCCCGCTTCTTCAGCTCGGCGACGAGGAAGTCGAAGCGTTCGAGCTGCTCGGGGTCGAGGGCGTGGGTGTCGTCGCGCGACGCGTCGAGGATCCCGCCGGGGGCGGGCCGGTCGAAGTAGTGGAAGCGCACACCGTTCAAGCCGTGGCGGGCGAGGATGGCGGCGAGGCGGGGGGCGTCCTCCTTGCGGGGCAGGCCGGCCGCGGCGGAGAGGTTGATCCCCCAGATCCGGAGGCGGCTCCCGTCGGCCTCGGCGAGGTGGCCGTCACGGACCGTGACGAAGCCGTCCCGGCCCGCGGGGGCCTCGAGGAGGAAGGACAGGTCCGCGGGGCCCCCCACCGGCTCCTCCCAGGCCGTCGGGAAGGGGACGAGCACGGGCTCCTCGGCGAGCCCACCCACGGGAAGGAGGGCCAGAGCCAGACTCACCGCGGCGATCGCTCGGTCCATCCTCGCACCCCCCGCATATCCTAGGTGCTGACGGGAGCGGGCCGGGAATCGGTCCGGGACGCCTGGCCCCGGAGCACGGGATGCGCCAGGCAGGGAGCTCTACCCACCCCCGCTGCCGTTCAGCAAGCAGGACTGAATGTCGGTTTCAAGCGACAGCGTCCGGACCCTGTTGACAGTAGGCGACTCAACTCGGGGCGCCCCGAGTCCGGTAGACCATCCCCTCACCGGTAACGGCGCGAGCCAACCTGCTAGAATGCGGGCCGCTGACCCCACAAGAGCCGTTGCCGTGCAGAGACCGGCGGAGGTGGGCCTGATCGGCCAGACCCTGTCACACTACCGCATCACCGCGGCAATCGGCGCCGGCGGGATGGGCGAGGTCTAC
>JAJDNS010000046.1 GCA_022340585.1 Acidobacteriota bacterium | reverse complement strand
GGCCCCTCGCTGCGGGTCTCCTTCAGGGCGGCCCGCTCGACCAGCTCCACGACCTCGCGGGCCTCGTCCTCCGGGAGGGACGTGGTGTCGATGTCGCACCCGCGAGAAAGGCCGGTGACGCCACCCGCTTCGCGATAGCGGATCTTCACGCCGCGAGCCCCACGGCCTTCCATGCCCCTCGAACGGCCTTCTGCTCGAGGCTCCGGCTCCCGAAGAGCACGGCCGCCTCCTGGAGCGTGCGCTCGACCATCTCGTTGAAGTCGCTGGTGTCGCTGAGGGCCAGGAGGGTCCGGTACCAGATGGGCCCCGTCGTCTCCCAGGCCTCTCCACCGATCTCCAGGGAGGCCCGACAGAAGGCGTGGTTCGGGATCCCCGAGTTGATGTGGACGCCGCCGTTGTCCTGGGAGCCGGTGTACACGTCGTCCATGTGCTTCGGCTGCGGGTCGGTGCCGAGCAGGGGGTCGTCTTCGTAGGCCGGCTGCTCGGTGAGTGTGCGCAGGGCCACGGCGTCGGTGTCCGGCCCCATGATGTCGTTGCCGATCAACCAGTCCGCCTCGTCGGCGGTCTGGTGCTTCCTCCATTGCTTGACGAGGGAGCCGAAGACGTCCGCGAAGTGCTCGTTGAGCGCCCCGGGCTCGTCGCGGTACTCCAGGTTGCTGGTGTGGGTGATCACGCCGTGGGTGAGCTCGTGTCCCACCACGTCGAGCGACCTGGTGAAGCGGACGAACAGCGAGTCGTCCCCGTCTCCGTACGCCATCTGCTCGCCGGTCCAGAACGCGTTGTTGAGGCGTCGCCCGACGTGCACGCTGGAGATGAGCGACATGCCCCGGTCGTCGAGCGAGTTCCGGTCGAAGACCTTCTTGAAGAAGTCGTAGGTGTACCCGGAGTTGAGGAAGGCCTCGTTGACCGCCCGGTCCTTCGACGCCCGGCCTCCCTCCTCTCGGGCCAGCCTCCCGGGCAGGGAGGCGAAGCTGCCGTTCCTGGCGTCGTACACGAGACGGTGTTTGCGCCCCCGGGGAGACGGGACGACCGCCATGGCCCCCATCGACGCCAGGGTGGCCCGAGTGGCCCGCATCGCCGCCGACTCGGCGATGGCGTCGATGGCGAGGCGACGGACCCTGGCCACGTCCGAGTTGGCCAGGCGGTCGAGGATGTACGGCGGCAGGATGCAATGGAGCGCGTGACGGCATTCAGGCATGATCCGTCTCCTGGGCGACCCGCATCGAGCCGCGCTCTCCAAGGATACGCCCCCCGGGGCGGTCGAGCCCGACGCTGCATTATCATGGCCCCGTGGCCGTCCGCGCTCGCCGGGGCGAGCTCGCTCTTCTCGCCGCCGGCCTCCTCGTGTCGTTCGCGCTCGCCGAGGGGCTCGTGCGCCTCCTGGGGGCGCGTCCCGGCGGGGGAGGGTATGCTCCGGTCCGCACGGACTGGCCCGAGCGACGCCCCATCAACTCGCGTGGCTATCGGGATGTCGAGCACACACGGCACCCGCCGGCCGGGGTGCGACGGGTGGTCTGCCTGGGCGACTCCTTCACCTGGGGGGTGAGCGTCCTCTTCGACGACGCCTGGCCGAAGCGGCTCGAACGCGGGCTCGCTCGGGAGCGGGGTGAGGAGTGGGAGGCGATCATCCTGGCCGAACCCGGACTCAACGCGGTTCAGCTGACCTCCCGGCTCGACGTCGAGGGATTCGCCTATGAGCCGGACGTCGTGGTGCTCGCCTGGGTCCTCAACGACGCCGAGGATCTGGACTCCGCGGAGGCACGCCGGGCCGAGGACTGGGTCGAGGAGAGTCGGCGCGAGCCCTCGGCCCTGGAGTCGATCCTGGACCGATCCGCCCTCGTTCGGCTCGTGCGCACGCGCGCCCGCGCCACCGCCCAGAACCGGGAGCGGATCCGCAACTTCCGCTCGCTGTACGCCGACGACTACCCGGGGTGGAGCGCCGCCCGGGCCGCCCTCCACACGATGGGGGGGCTCTGTCGGGCAAAGGGGGTTCCTCTCGTCGTCGCGATCTTCCCCCTCTTCGGCAACCCACTCGACGAACGCTACCCCTTCGAGGAGGAGCACGCGAAGGTGGCCCAGGCGGCGGCGGCGGCCGGGGCGAAGGTCGTGGACCTCCTGCCCTGGTACCGTGGGCTCCGCTGGGAAACCCTCGTCGTCGACGGGGCCCGGGACGAGCACCCGAACGAGATCGCCCACCGGATCGCCGCCCAGACCCTCGTGCGCGCGGTGGACGAGGTGGTGCCCCGAGAATCGAACCAGTCACACCCCTGAGGGGGCTGAGGGCCCGTCACGGTGGGTCAGCGCTCGAGGGAGAAGCGGATCGAGACGATCTTGAACACCGGTACCGGCAGTCCGTTCAGTTGCGCCGGCTCGTAGCGCCAGGTCCGCGCCGCCCGGATGGCCTCGGCATCCATGCGCTGATTGAGGGACCGGACCACGTTGGCGCTCTCGACCTTCCCGTCGCGGCCGATCGTGAGCCGCAGGATCACCTCGCCCTGGGTGCGGTGTCTCGCGTCATACGGCGGGTAGCGTGGCAGGTCCTGGCGCACGGGCACGGGCTCGGTGACGCCGCCGCCGATGTTGTAGACCCGGTTCGGGTCGACCTCCGGTGCTTCGGGTACGGCGGGTTCCTCGGGCTCGAGAGCGGCCGTCCGCCGTGCGAGGTCGCTGCGTTCCCGGGCCAGCTGCCCGTACTCCTTTCCCAGCACCGATGACGGATCCACCTCGAGCAGGTCTTCGAGCAGGTCCAGGGCCTCGTCGTAGCGGCCGTCGAAGTAGGCCGTCTTGCCCTGCTCGAGGAGGCTCGCCGCGAACTCCCGTCGCGCCAGCTCGAACTGCTCGACGATCTTGGGCGACACCAGGGCCGCATCCAGGACGTGGGACGGGTCGGCCTCGAGCAGCGTGAGGAACTCGGCTCGGGCCTCGTCGTTGCGGCCCAGGGCCACGAGGGAGAAGGCGCGGTACTTGTGGCCCTCCACCACCTCGTCGGCCGCCAGCTCCGGGCCGAGGAGCTGCAGCGTGCGCTCGTACTCGCCGTTCCAGTACAGATCGATCGCCTGCTGGAGCGTTGCCTGCTGGGCGGCCGCGAGCAGCCA
>JAJDNS010000044.1 GCA_022340585.1 Acidobacteriota bacterium | reverse complement strand
GCGGTTCATGGTCGACCTCCTTGGCGAGCGTATACGAGGGGAGGGTATGTCGGAGGGGTAGGGCGGGGCAATGGGGCATGGGATCCGGGGGGGTGGGTCGATGTGAGAGATGCCGCCCCTGAGAGGAGCGAGCGAAGAGGGTCGTCAGGGAGGGGGTGCGAAGGGGGGGGCGCCGCTCCAGGGAACGGAGTAGAGGTGTCGGGGCGGGCGGGAAGGGTGAGGCGCGGGAAGCGGGATGGAGGGGTGTGGGGGAACAGGTCGTCGGTTCGACGTGCGATCAGCGAACCGACGACAACTCCACCCCCGGAAAGAAGTACCCGATCTCGAAGGCGGCGGTCTCGGGGGCGTCCGAGCCGTGGATGGCGTTCGCCTCGATGGAGCGCGCGAAGTCCTTGCGAATGGTGCCCTCGGCGGCGCTTGCCGGGTCCGTCGCTCCCATGAGCTCGCGGAGGCCGGCGATCCCGTTCTCCCTCTCGAGGACCATGGTGATGCACGGGCCCGAGGACATGTAGTCGCAGAGCCCTCCGAAGAACGGACGCTCCCGGTGCACGTGGTAGAAGCCTTCGGCCTCGGGCCGGGTGAGGCGCCGCATCCGCAGCGCCACGATGCGGAAGCCTGCCTTCTCGATGCGGGAGAGGATGGCCCCGGCATGGCCGGCGGCCAGAGCGTCCGGCTTGATGATGGAGAACGTGCGCTCGCTCACGGGAAGCTCCTCGCTGCTGCTACCCCTTCATGACCTCGGCCACCGCGGCGCCAATGTCCGCCGGGGACTTCACCACCCGGATCCCGGCGGCCTCCATGGCCTTCATCTTCTCGGCGGCGGTGCCCTTCCCCCCGGCGATGATCGCCCCGGCGTGACCCATGCGGCGGCCCGGGGGCGCGGTCTGCCCGGCGATGAAGCCCACCACCGGCTTCTTCACGTGGGCCTTGATGTACTCCGCCGCCTCCTCCTCGGCGCTCCCGCCGATCTCCCCGATCATGACGATGGCCTCGGTGTCCGGGTCCTCGTTGAACAGCTTCATCGCGTCGGTGTGGGTCGTCCCGATGATGGGATCACCCCCGATGCCGATGCAGCTCGACTGGCCGATGCCGAGGGCGGTGAGCTGGGCCACCGCCTCGTAGGTCAGGGTGCCGCTGCGGCTCACCACCCCGACGCTGCCCCCCCGGTGGATGTGGCCGGGCATGATGCCGACCTTGCACTTCTCCCCGGGGGTGATGATGCCCGGACAGTTGGGGCCGATGAGACGGGTCCCGCGGTCCTTGAGAAAGGCCCAGACCGTCACCATGTCGAGGGTCGGGATGCCCTCGGTGATGCAGACCACGACGCCGACCCCGGCGTCGGCGGCCTCCATGACGGCGTCGGCGGCGCCGGCGGGCGGCACGAAGACGACGCTCACGTTGGCCCCGGTCTTCCCCACCGCCTCGGCCACGGTGTCGAAGAGGGGGAAGCCCTCGAGGGTGGTGCCGCCCTTGCCGGGCTTGGTGCCCCCGACGATGCTGGTGCCGTAGTCCCGGCACTGGATGGCGTGGAAGGTCCCGTGCCGGCCCATGCCCTGGATCAGCACCCGCGAGTCGCGACCGACGAGGACGCTCATGCCGCACCTCCCGCCGCCGCCACGACCTTCCCGGCCGCCTCGGTCATGTCGTCGGCGGTCTCGAAGTTGAGGCCGGACTCGGCGAGCATCTTCCGACCCGTCTCCTCGTTGTTGCCCTTCATGCGCACGACCACCGGCACCTTCACGTCGAGCTCACGCACCGCGGCGATCACGCCCTCGGCGAGGATGTCGCAGCGGAGAATGCCCCCGAAGATGTTGATGAGGACCGCCTGCACGTCGGCGTCGGCGAGAAGGATGCGGAACGCGTTCTTGATCTGGTCGGCGCTGGCGCCTCCGCCCACGTCCAGGAAGTTGGCGGGGCTGCCCCCGGCGAGCTTGATGATGTCCATGGTGGCCATGGCGAGGCCGGCCCCGTTCACCATGCAGCCCACGTTGCCGCCCTCGAGCTTGATGTAGTTGAGGTCGTACTTGGAGGCGTCGACCTCGAGGGCCTCCTCCTCCTTGAAGTCGCGGAGCTCCACGAGCTGCGGGTGCCGGAACAGCGCGTTGTCGTCGAAGTTGACCTTGGCGTCGAGGGCGAGGACGTCTCCCCCCTGCGTGACCAGCAGGGGGTTGATCTCGACGAGGGAGGCGTCGGAGCCCTCGAAGGCACGGTAGAGCGACGTCATGAAGGGCACCGCCTTGCCCACGAGGTCCCCCTCGAGGCCCAGCCCGGAGGCGAGCTTGCGGGCCTGGTAGGGCTGGAAGCCGGTGACCGGGTCCACCGACTCCTTGAGGATCGCGCCGGGGTCCTTCGCCGCCACCTCCTCGATGTCCATCCCGCCCTGGGCGGAGGCCATCATCACCGGACGGCTCGTGGCCCGGTCGACGAGGACGGCGAGATACATCTCCCGCGCGCCGGACAGGTCCATGCCCTCCTCGATGAGGAGGCGGCGGACGGTTCGGCCCTCGGGCCCGGTCTGGTGCGTGACCAGCGTCATGCCCAGCATGGCCTTGGCGATCTCCTCGACCTCGTCGAGGCTCTTCGCCACCTTGACTCCCCCGCCCTTGCCCCGGCCACCGGCGTGGATCTGAGCCTTCACCACCACCGGAAGGCCAAGGCCCCGGGCCGCCTCCACCGCCTCGTAGACGGTGTAGGCCGCCTTGCCCTTCGGCACGGGAACCCCGTACTGGGCGAGGACCGACTTGCCCTGGTACTCGTGGATCTTCACGTGCGGAACCTCCAGCGGGGCCGAGCGCCCCGCTCGATGCGTTGTCTCGTCGAGACCGCGTCGGTCACGACGCGCTCACTTGCCCTGGATACCGATCAGCTCCACCTCGAAGACGAGGGTGGCCCCCGGCGGGATCCCCGGGCGGCCCTCGTCGCCGTAGGCGATGTCGGAGGGGCACACCAGCTTCGCCTTCTCTCCTACCTTCATCTTCTGCACCCCCTCCGTCCAGCAGGGGATGACCTGGTTGAGGGGGAACTCGACGGGCTGGCCGCGATCGCGCGAGCTGTCGAACACCGTGCCGTCGGTGAGGGTGCCGTGGTAGTGGACCTTCACGACGTCGGTCGCCGCGGGGCTCGCTCCCTGGCCCGGCTCCAGCGTGCGGTAGACGAGCCCGGACTCCGTCTTGACCGCGCCCTCCTCGCCTTCCGCCCCGGAGAGGAACGCCTGCGACCGCTCCTTCTCCTCGGCCGCGCCGGCGGCGGCGCGAGCCTTCATGAACGCCTCGAACTTCGGGCCGTACTCCTCGATCGAGTACTCCGGCTCGCCGCCCCCGGCGGTCGCGGCGAGGCCCTTCTGCAGGATCTCGAGCTCGGCCTCGCTCAGGCGCAGGGGTTGCACCGCGCGCTGGCCGAGCATGGCGCCGAGGGCGTAGATGGTCTTCTCGTCCTCGCTGAGGGCGGCGGCGGCCGGGGCCGCCTCCTCGCCCTCCGCGGGAGCGGTGTCCTTCTTGTCGCAGCCCCATGCAAAGGCGACGGTGACGAGCAGCAGGGCGTTGAGGGTCTTGCGCATTCTGTTCTTCCTGTGTCTTTCCGCCCCGCTCGCATCGCTCGCCGCGGCCTGGGCTCTCGTACGAAACACCGCATGCTATCCGGCGCCGGTCGACGAGGCAAACCGGGACCGCGCTACAATCACGGAGGGGCTGAGGAGGAGGCGTGGCGCGGCACCAGGCGTGGCCGTTCATCGCCGGGACCTTCGCCGGGCTCGTCACCGGGGCCTTCGTGGCCTGGACCGGGACGGGTCGTCGACGCAACCTCGACGCGCGCCTCGTCCGCGCCCTGAGCCGTGGACGCGAGGCGCCCCCGCTCGTGGTGGTGCCCGGCCTCATGGGCAGCCAGCTCCTGCGACCCGACGGGACCCAGGCCTGGCTCAACCTCGGCAACGCCGTGGGACACCACGGCCTGGGCCTCCCCCGGAGGCTCCCGCTCGCGGAGAGCCGCGACGAGCTCCGGCCGGGTCCCCTCATCGGCACCGACTCCGTCCTGCCCCGCGTCTTCGGCTTCACCGAGTACGCCGACCTGATCGATCTTCTCGAGTCCGCGGGGTTCGTGCCCGAGCTCGAAAGAGGCCCGTGTCGCTACGCCGTCTTCTCCTACGACTGGCGTCGCGACCTCGTCGAGAGCGCCCGGGCCCTGGAGGGGCGACTGGACGCCCTCGCCGCGGCCCGGGGCGAGCCCGGGGCCCGGTTTCACCTCCTCGGCCACAGCATGGGCGGCCTTGTGGTGCGCTACTACCTGCGGTACGGGGGAGCGGAGCCCGGGGGAGAGGTGACCTGGGCCGGGGCCCGCCGGGTGGCGAGCGCGCTCCTGGTGGCCACGCCCAACGGCGGCGCGTTGCCCTCCCTGGACGCGATCCTGCGGGGCTCGCGGGTGGGGATGTCCTACACGACGCTGGCCGCCTCGGTGGTGGCGCGGATGCCCGCGGTCTACCAGCTCCTGCCCCCCGGCGGCTCCCGCGTGCTGCTGGACCCGAGCGGGGTCCCGGTCGAGGGAGACCTCCTGGACCACGAGACCTGGACGCGCTACGGCTGGCCCCCCTTCGGACCGCCCGTCGACGAGCGCCGGTCCGGGGAGCGGGTCTTCGTCAAGGCCGTCCTCGCCCGGGCCCGGGCCTTTCACGACGCCCTGGGCCGGACGCCCCGCACGCCGTGCCCCGCGCCGGTCACCCTCGTCGGGGGCGACTGCCTCCCCACCCTGGCCCGAGCGGTGGTGGGCGAGGGACCGCCCGGGGCCGCCCCCCGCCTGGAGCCGAAGACCCCCCACGAGCAGGACCTGATGTACGAGGCCGGCGACGGGCGGGTCACCCGGTCCAGTGTCCTGGCCGCCCACTGCCCGAGCGTGGATGCCCCGGAGCCCGGCTGCGGGATTCCGGAGGCCACGCGCACGTACTTCGGGGCCGCCGACCACCACGGGCTCTACGCCGACCCGGCGTTCCAGAGCCTGATCCTGAGGCTGGTCCTCGGGCCCCCGGGCCCTCCCGGCGCCGGCGTCCCCGCCGCCTCGGCGACGCCCGGGCTCGCGGGAATCAACCCGTCCGATTGATCCATTGCGGCCTGCCGGGCGGCAGGACTAGAATCCGGGCCGTGAAATCCTCGACCATGCAACCGCTTGCATGGGCCTTCCCTGGAGAACAGATGCAGCGCGAAGCGACCTTCTTCGGCTCCTCGATCGGCAAGAAGGTAGTCATGGCCGCGACCGGGCTCGTCCTGCTCGGCTTCGTCGTCGGCCACATGATCGGGAACCTTCAGATCTACCTGGGCGCGGACGCCCTGAACGGGTACGCGGAGTTCCTCCGCCACTTCCTCCACGGGCAGGGCATCTGGCTCGCCCGGGCGGGGGTGCTGCTCGCGGTGGGTCTCCACATCTGGGCCGCCACGAGCCTCACCCTCGGCAACTGGGCGGCCCGCCCCACCGGGTACCGCCAGTGGCAGGCCCGCGAGTCGACCTACGCCTCCCGGACGATGGTGTGGAGCGGTCCCATCCTCGCCGCCTTCATCGTCTACCACCTCGCCCACCTCACCCTGGGCAGCGCCCACCCCGATTTCGTCGCGAGCGACGTGTACCACAACGTCGTGATCGGGTTCCAGAACCCCTTCGCCTCGGCGTTCTACATCCTCGCCATGCTCGCTCTCGGGCTGCACATGTACCACGGGATCTGGAGCATGCTGCAGACCCTCGGCCTCAGCCACGAGCACTGGAATCCCTGGCGACGCGTGATCGCCGGGGTCGTCGCCGGCATCGTCGTGGTCGGCAACATCTCGATCCCGGTGGCCGTTCTCACCGGGGCAGTTCACCTGTAGGGGGAGCGCACCATGGAACTCAATGCCAACATCCCCTCGGGACCCATCGACAAGAAGTGGGAGAAGCACCGCTTCGACATGAAGCTGGTGAACCCGGCGAACAAGCGCAAGTACAGCGTGATCGTGGTGGGCAGCGGCCTCGCGGGCGGAGCGGGGGCGGCCTCCATGGCCGAGCTCGGCTACGACGTGAAGGTCTTCTGCTACCAGGACAGCGCCCGCCGCGCCCACTCCATCGCCGCCCAGGGCGGCATCAACGCCGCGAAGAACTATCACAACGACGGCGACAGCGTGTTCCGGCTGTTCTTCGACACCGTCAAGGGTGGTGACTTCCGGGCCCGCGAGGCCAACGTCTACCGGCTGGCCGAGGTGTCGAACGGCATCATCGACCAGTGCGTGGCCCAGGGCGTGCCCTTTGCCCGCGAGTACGGCGGTGGCCTGGACAACCGCTCCTTCGGGGGGGCGCTCGTCTCCCGCACGTTCTACGCCCGCGGCCAGACCGGCCAGCAGCTCCTCCTCGGCGCCTACCAGGCGCTCATGCGCCAGGTGGGCCTGGGCAAGGTGGCCATGTTCCCCCGCCACGAGATGATGGAGCTCATCGTCGTCGACGGCCGGGCCCGGGGCATCGTCGTCCGCGACATGGTCACCGGCAAGCTCGAGACCCACTTCGCGGACGCGGTGGTCCTGGGCACCGGTGGATACGGGAACGTGTTCTACCTGGCCACCTACGCCAAGGGCTGCAACGGGAGCGCGGCCTGGCGGGCGTACAAGAAGGGCGCGGCCTTCGCCAACCCCTGCTTCACCCAGATCCACCCCACCTGCATCCCGGTCCATGGGGACTACCAGAGCAAGCTCACCCTCATGAGCGAGTCGCTCCGCAACGATGGCCGGATCTGGGTCCCCAGGAGCGCGGACGAGACCCGGGCCCCGGGCCAGATCCCCGAGGAGGATCGGGACTACTACCTCGAGCGCATCTACCCGACCTTCGGCAACCTCGCCCCCCGCGACGTCTCCTCGCGAGCGGCCAAGCGGGTCTGCGACGAGGGGCGCGGAGTGGGCCCGGGCAAGCGTGGGGTCTACCTCGACTTCGCCGACGCCATCGGACGCCTGGGCGAGGACGCCATCCGCGAGAAGTACGGCAACCTCTTCGAGATGTACGAGCGGATCACCGACGAGGATCCCTACAAGGTGCCCATGCGGATCTACCCCGCCAGCCACTACACCATGGGCGGGCTCTGGGTGGACTACAACCTCATGAGCACCATCCCGGGCCTGCACGTGATCGGGGAGGCGAACTTCTCCGACCACGGCGCCAACCGCCTCGGGGCCTCGGCCCTCATGCAGGGCCTCGCCGACGGGTACTTCGTGATCCCCTACACCATCGGCAACTACCTCGCCGGGCACAAGCTCGAGAAGGTCGAAGAGGACCACCCCGAGGCCCGGGCCGCGGTGGCCGCGGTCGAGGAGCGGACGAAGACGCTGCTCTCGATCAAGGGCAAGAGGACGGTCACCGAGTTCCACCGCGAGCTCGGCCGGATAATGTGGGAGCACTGCGGCATGGGCCGCAACCGGGCGGGTCTCGAGGAGGCCCTCCAGAAGATCCCCGCCCTGCGCGAGGAGTTCTGGCAGAACGTCACCGTGCCCGGCAGCGCCGACGACCTCAACCAGTCGCTGGAGATGGCCGGCCGCGTGGCCGACTTCCTCGAGCTCGGCGAGCTGATGTGCCTCGATGCCCTCGAGCGCGAGGAGTCCTGCGGCGCCCACTTCCGGGAGGAGTACCAGACCGAGGAGGGCGAGGCCGTGCGCAACGACGAGCAGTACGCCCACGTGGCGGCCTGGGAGCATGCGGGAGAAGGACGAAAACCCATCCGGAACGTCGAGCCCCTGGAGTTCGAGTACGTTCCCCTTCAGACGCGGAGCTACAAGTGAGTGGTAACGGCAAGACGATGAAGCTCACCCTGAAGGTCTGGCGGCAGAGAAACGCCTCGGACGCCGGCCGGTTCGTGACCTACGAGGCACCGAACGTCAGCCCCGACATGTCCTTCCTCGAGCTGCTGGACGTGGTCAACGAGGACCTCATCCGCAAGGGCGAGGACCCCATCGCCTTCGACCACGACTGCCGCGAGGGCATCTGTGGCACGTGCAGCATCGTGGTGAACGGCGGCCCCCACGGGCCCCGGCCCCTCACCACCGCCTGCCAGCTCCACATGCGGACCTTCGCCGACGGGGAGACGCTCACCATCGAGCCCTGGCGAGCGAAGGCATTCCCGGTGATCAAAGACCTGATCGTCGACCGCAGCGCCTTCGACCGGATCATCCAGGCCGGGGGATTCGTCTCCATCCCCACCGGCAGCGCCCCCGACGGCAACGCCATCCCCATCCCCAAGCGCAACGCCGACCTGGCCATGGACGCCGCCGCCTGCATCGGCTGCGGGGCCTGCGTGGCCGCCTGCCCCAACGCCTCGGCCATGCTCTTCACCGGGGCCAAGGTGGCGCAGTTGTCCCTCCTCCCCCAGGGTCAGGCGGAGCGGCAGATCCGGGTTCGAAAGATGGTCGCGGCCATGGATGCCGAGGGCTTCGGCAACTGCACGAACCACGGGGAGTGCGAGGCCGTCTGCCCCAAGGGCATCAAGATCGACGTCATCGCCCGGATGAACCGGGACTACCTGAAGGCGAGCCTGCTCAAGCCCTGAGGATCGTTCCGGGGACCGCACCGGCCAGGGGCCGGCCGCCTCGGCCCAGGACACGATCCCGCCGTGGTGATCGTGTCCCTGGCAGGCAGGTCCCTCGTACAGCCCCACGCGGCCAGACCGGCGCTAGGACGCGTCGTCCGACCTCGTCAGTAGCCAGCGCTGGAGAAACACCTCGCGCACGACCTTGTCGAACTTCGTCTGCTGGGTGCCGGTGAAGAGGTTTCGCAGCGTTCGGGCCAGCCGCCACGGGCGGATGGCGAACGACAGCCCGAAGAACCACGCGTGGGCCAGGAAACGGAGGCCCGCCAGCGTGCGATCCGAGAACTTCGGGTTCCACGATCTCGAGTGCCAGATGTCGTTGGACAGGAGCATGCTGAGGAAGATCGAGTCGTCGTACTCGAGGCGGCCCTCCTGCTGCAGCTTCTCCGATATCTCGGTTCCCGGGATCGGCATGTAGGTGCCCACTCCGACCGCTTCCACGCCGACCCACGCCAGACGCGTGACGAACCAGAAGGTCTTCGCCATCTCGCTCAGGGTCTCGTCTGGGAAGCCGATGATCATGAAGCACTCGACCTTCACCCCGGCGCGCCGGGCGTCACGAATCGATTCGATCATCCGTGTGAGGTTGACCTTCTTCTTGATTCGCTTCAGGACCGCCGGGGAACCGCTCTCGGGCGCGTAGGTCAGGATGGAGCAGCCCACCGACTTGAGTCGCTGGGCAACCTCGAAGTCGATGGCCTCGGAACGGGTGCCGCTGGGCAGCTGCAGCGTGATGTCCGTCCAGCCCCGTCGCTCGATCTCGTCGCAGAACTCCAGGATCCAGTCCCGGCGAACGACCATCGTCAGGTCTTCGAAATGGAAGTCGTTCGCGCCGTACTCGTCTCGATAGACCTGCATCTCGTCGGCGACATCGACGGGATCCCGTGCCATCCAGCGAGTCGTCCACATCTGCGGTGAGGAGCAGAAGGTGCACTGGTAGGGGCAGCCACGTGTCCCCAGGATCGGCATCGGCGTGCCCTGGGTCGGGCCGTGATACTTGCCGAGGCGAATGTAGGACTTGACGGGGACGAGATGCCACGCGGGGCGAGGTATCTCGTCGAGTCCGCGGATTCTCGGCCTGGCCACGGTGGACTCGAACCCGCCCTCCTTGCGAAACACGAGCCCGGACACGGATTCCAGGTCACGACCCGTACGGAGGGCGTCGATGAGGTCCACGACCGTGCTCTCGCCTTCACCGCTGACCACGACGTCCGCGCCCGTCTCCTCCAGGCAACGTTCGGGAAGCGCCGAGCAGTGCTCTCCCCCCAGGACGATCAGGTGATCGGGGAAGCTCTCACGGATCCTCTTGATCAGGAGACGCGACATCGGCCAGCCGTGGCTGAACATGCAGCTCAGACCGATGAGCTCGGTGCGGGGAGAGATCCGCCCGACGATCTGATCGACGGTCCCGCCGTGGACGTAGTACCTGCCGCCGGCGAGGTCCACGTCGCGGTACTGGTCGATCCACTCACCGACGCCGTCGATGACGTCGACCGTGCATCCGGCGTGGATCATCGCCGCGGCCACGTAGGCCGGCCCGATGGGCGGAATGGTGATCTGAGTGGTGCCCGTGGCGATGTGTACGCTCGGCACCTGGATGATCGTTGCGTGCTTGATCTCCACCAACCCGCCTCCGTCCGTGGAAGATGGCCCGTCCCCTCCGCCCGGTGCTTCCGGCCCGGCCGACAAGCCGAGAATGTAACCCGAACTGCCGGCGGCCGTCCACCGCCGGCAGGGTCGGCGGGACCTGCCCCCGGGCGCGCTAGCTCTGCCGCTCGTACTCCACGAGGACGCGGCGGAGGATCTTTCCCGAGGGGGACTTCGGGATCCGGTCGACGAACTCCACCGCCCGGACCTTCTTGTGGGGGGCGACGCGCCCGGCGACGAACTCGATGACGTCCTCGTCCGAAAGCTCCTCGCGGAGCACCACGAACGCCTTGGGGATCTCGCCGGCCTCGTCGTCCGCCTTCGGGACGACGGCCACGTCGGCAATCTTGGGGTGCGTGAGCAGCAGCGCCTCGAGCTCGGCGGGAGCCACCTGGTGGGCCTTGTACTTGATGAGCTCCTTCAGCCGGTCGACGATGGAGAAGTAGCCGTCGGCGTCGGCGCAGCCGATGTCGCCGGTGTGGAGCCAGCCCTCCTCATCGAGGCAGGCCTTCGTCGCGTCGGGCTTGTTCAGGTAGCCCTGCATGACCTGGGGCCCGCGAATCCAGATCTCCCCTTCCCCGCCGGGAGGGGCGTCCTCTCCCGAGGCGACGTCCACGATCCGGCATTCGGTGTTCGGGACCGGGGGGCCGACCGATCCCGGCTTGCTCCCCCCGGCCTTCAGGGAGCTCACGTGGGACACCGGGCTCGTCTCGGTGAGCCCGTAGCCCTGGACCACCAGGCATCCCAGGCGGTCGCTGGCCGCGGTGGCCACGTCCTTGCCGAGGGGGGCAGCGCCCGACATGATCCAGCGCAGGGACGAGAGGTCGTAGTCGTCCACCACCGGGTGCTTGGCCAGGGCGAGGACGATGGGCGGCACGAGGTACGCCCCCGTGGCCCGGTGCTCCTGCACGAGGCCGAGAAACTGCGGGAGGTCGAAGCGCGGCATCGAGACGACCGTGGACCCCACCCGCAGGGTCAGGCTCATGACCACGACCATCCCGTAGATGTGGAAGAACGGCAGGACACCCATGATCACGTCGGACTCGCGGAGCCCTCCGAGCCCGGCGCGGCTTTGCTCGATGTTCGCCACGAGGTTGCGGTGCGTGAGCATGACCCCCTTCTGGAGGCCGGTCGTGCCGCTCGAGTACGGGAGGGCGACGAGGTCGGTGGCGGGGTCGATCTCGACGTCCGGCGGGTCGCCGTCGTTGTCCAGGAGGGCGGCAAACGGGGTCGCGTCCTCACCCTCCCCGAGGACGAAGACCTCCTCGACACCGGTGTCCCGTACGCCCTCCTGCACGCTCTCGAGAAAGGGCGGGACGGTGAGGAGGAGCTTCGCCCCCGCGTCGTTCAGCTGACGCCTCAGCTCCTCCGGGGTGTAGAGGGGATTGATGGTGGTGTTGATCCCGCCCCGGCTGGCCACCCCGTGAAACGCCACCGCGTACTCGGGAACGTTGGGACAGTACAGCGCGAAGACGTCGCCCTTGCCGAAGCCCCTGAGCGACAGCCCCCTGGCCGCGCGACGGACCAGGCCGGGCAGGGCCCCGTAGGTGAGGTTGAGTCCACTCATTCCGTCGACGATGGCGCTCTTGCCCGCGCGGGTCTCGGCCCCGGCCAGGACGTACTCGGTGAGGGTCTGGTCCGGCACGGTGACGTCCGGCAGGGGGCTGCGATGGATCACGGGCTTCCTCCCTCGAAGCGACTGAGCCGGGGCGGCTCCGGGGACGTCGCGGCGACCCCGAAGACCGGCTCCTCTCACACTGGACGGAGATGATCCACCGTACGTACTACGACTCGGCCCGCGCCGCAAGCGTCCGAGCCAGCTTGAGGATGTCGACGAGCTCCTTGACTGCCGCCGCGCGCATCAGCCGAGGCGGAGGAAGCGGGTCTCGCGGATGCCAGGGAGCCTGGTCAGCTGCTCGGTCAGCTGCTGGGAGACCTCGCTGTCCACCTCGATCAGCATGATGGCCCGCCCGCTGCCCGGCTTGCGGCCCAGGCCCATGCGGGCGATGTTGACGCCCTTGTCCCCAAGGAAGGTCCCGACCCGGCCCACCGTCCCCGGGGTGTCGTCGTTGCGCACCATGAGGATGTTCCCCTGTGGGATGGTGTCGACCTCGACCCCGTCCACGTCGACCAGCCTCATGTGGCGGCCGCCGAAGATCGTTCCCGCGACCGAGAGCTCTTCCTCGCTGGTCTTGAGGCGCAGGGCCACCAGGTTGGAGAACGCGAGGGCGGCGGACGACGTGGACTCGAGGATCTCCACGCCTCGACCCCGGGCGATGTCGAGGGCGTTGACCAGGGTCACCCCCTCGGCCATGTGGGGCTTGAGGATCCCACTCACCGACGCCGAGAGAATCGGCTTGAGGTCCAGCTCTCGGAGGTCGCCGTAGACCCCGAGCTCGATGCGCTCCAGGGAGCCACGGCAGGCCTGACCGAGGAAGAGCCCCAGGCGCTCACCGAGGTCCATGGCCGGGCGGACCTTGTCGTAGAGGTCGCCGGCCAGCGAGTAGAAGTTGACCGCCTGCTGGATGATCCCGCCCTTGAGGTAGTCCCGGACCTGCTGGGCGATGTCGGTTCCCACCCGCTGCTGGGCCTCCATGGTGGACGCCCCGAGGTGGGGCGTGGCGATCACCTTCGGGTGGTGGGCCAGACGCCAGTCCTGGGGGGGCTCCTTGGCGTGGACGTCGAGCCCGGCGCCGGCGACGCGGCCGGAGTCGAGAGCCTCGATGAGGGCGTCGGGGTCGATGAGCGGACCGCGGGCGGCGTTCACGATGCGGACGCCGGGCTTCACCTTGGAGAGGGTCTCCTTGTTCAGGAGGTGGTGCGTCTCGTCGGTGAGGGTGGTGTGGAGGGTGAGGTAGTCGGATGTCTGCAGAAGCTCCTCGAGGCTGCGGAGCTTGACGTGGGCCTCCTCGGCCACCGCGGCGGACACGAAGGGGTCGTAGGCCTGGACCTCCATGCCGAAGGCCCGGGCCCGGGAGGCGACCTCACGACCGACGCGACCGAGGCCGACCACGCCGAGCCTCTTGCCGTACAGCTCCACCCCCGCGTACTTCTTGCGGTCCCAGTTCTCGCCCTTCATGGAGGCGTCGGCGGGGGGAATGTTCCGGGCGAGGGCGAGCATCAGGGCGATCGCCAGCTCGGCCGTCGAGATCGTGTTGCCGCCCGGGGAGTTCATCACGAGCACCCCGCGGCGGGTGGCGGCGGCGAGGTCGATGTTGTCGACCCCGACACCGGCGCGGCCGATCACCTTCAGGTTCTTCGCGGCGTCGATCACCTCCGGGGTCATCTTGCTGCCGCTGCGGACGAGGATGGCGTGGTAGGGCGGCACCAGCTTCAGCAGCTCTTCCTGGGGCTGAGCTTTCATCTGGTCGAGCGTCCAGCCTTCGGCGCGGAGGATCTCCTGGCCGCGCTCGGTCAAACCTTCGAGAACGAGGATGCGGTAGCTCACTGTAGGCCTCTCTGGAGAGATACAAATGCGGCCGGCCCCTGCCGGCCTCGGGGGCGCCCATTATCCCCCCTTTCTCGCCGCCGCTGGGCGCCCCTGGGCCCTGAGAACGACACCGCCGCGAGACACCACTGCGGCGGGATCCACAGGAACTGTGGAAAAGCCTGTGGAAAGGCCCTCGGGGAAACGGCAGATCCCATTGACAGAAAGCACCTTAGCGCACTTTGCACCATGTGACAGCAGCAAGACGAGGGCATGCGATTTGCGTGTCCACCCTTCTGAAATGGCGGGCTCGGCGGGGGTCAGAAAGGCCTGTTTTCGGGGGTCTGTAATCCCGATCACGGGAGGGCGGCGGGGCCGCTCCGTACTACACTTTCAGGAGGGGGTGGTCATGCACAAGGTGTGGCTGGTGGTGGTCACCGTGGTCCTCGTTGGGAGCCCGGTCTGGTCCCAGGAGACCACGGACGAGGAGCCGGCGACCGGAGAGCGGGCGCGGCCCGTCCGCACGATCCGTGTGCTCCAGAGCCCGTACGATCTGGCATCCTTCTACGGCGCTCGTCCCGGGGCACTGGGAGTGACCCCGCCGGTTCCCGACGACCCCGCCTACGCGCTGGCGAGCTTCTACCGCTCGCGCCAGGAGGGACAGGCGTCGGGCCCGTGGATGTGGTCCGCGTTCTGGGCCCACGGATACGCCGCTCACCGACCCACACCGCTGGTGGGCTATCGTCACCGGATCGGGGAGAACGGCGACCTCTTCCTGGCCGTGCCCTTCCTCGCCCCGGTGGGTCCCCTCAGCGGGTCTCTTCCGGGCTATTGAAGCCCGCCACGTCGCCGACGTCGCGACCGGTGAGGCGTCGGAAGCGGTCCGCGAGGCCCTCGAGCTCGCCCACGGTCTCGTCGCGCTCCACGCGCTCGACGCGGGTCATCGGATAGAAGAGGGAGGCCAGCGAGAGCCCGGGGGCGTCGCCGCGGGCCTCCTGCCGCATCCAGTCCTCCAGGGAGACGAGGTCGATCCCCCGCACCACCACACCCGCCGGCTCCAGGGAGAGGAGAATCCCGAACACCTTCTCCCGGGGAGAGCTCAGGTAGACGAGGACCGGGGCTCCCGGCGCGAGGTCGAAGTCCCTCACCGTCGCCTGGGGCCCGCGTTCTCGGAGAAGAAGACGGCCATGCGGCGCGTCCCTTCCCGAAGGTCCTCGAGGGGCGTGGCCAGGGAGAGGCGGAGGTGGCCCGGCGCCCCGAAGCCCTCGCCGGGAACCACCGCGACGCCCTGCTCCTCGAGGAGCCGCAGGCTCAGGGCGACGGTGTCCGGAAGCTCCTCCGAGAGGCGACCCTCCACGTTGGGGAACAGGTAGAACCCACCCTCGGGCTCGGGGCACACCACGCCGGGCAGGGCATCGACCTTCGGCTGGACCGCAATCATTCGCCGCCGGTATTCGATGGCGAGGTCACGCACGGCCTTCTGGGAGCCACGCAGCGCCCGGGCCGCCGCGATCTGGGCAAAGGTGGCCGGGCTCTGGATGCTGTGGGAGTTGAGGGCGGCACAGGCGGCGGCCACCGGACGCGAGCCGATCACCCAGCCCACGCGCCAGCCCGTCATGCAGTAGGCCTTGGACATCGTCCCCGCCACGGCGAGGCGGTCGCCGGCGGCGGCCGCCACCGCGTCCAGGGGCGGCGCCACTTCCGGGCGGAAGATGAGGTGGGTGTAGGTGTCGTCGAGAATCAAGAAGACGCCGCGACGGCGTGCGAGCCGAGCGATCCGGACGAGCTCGTCGGGCTCGACGACGGCCCCGGTGGGGTTGCTGGGGCTGTTGACCAGGACGGCCCGGGTGCGGGGTCCGATCGCCCGGGAGAGGGACCGGGCGGTCAGCCGGTACCCGTTCTTCCCGGTGAGGGGAAGGAGCACGGGCCGGCCCCCGGCGATGCGCGCTGCCTCGGCGAAGGTGGGCCAGTGCGGGGTCGGCACCACGACCTCCCCTCCCCGATCGAGGATCGCGGTGTAGAGCTGGGCCAGGGCCTGCTTGGCTCCGACGGTCACCGTCACCTGCTCGGGGGCGAACGACGTGCCCCAGTCCTGGCGGTAGCGCTGGGCCACGGCTGCCCTCAGCTCGGCGAGCCCGGCCGCCGGCGCGTACTTCGTCCGGCCGGCCTTCAGCGCCTCGACCGCGGCGGCGACGATGGGCCCTGGCGTGGGCTGGTCGGGCTCCCCGACCGTGAAGTCGTAGACCCGGATTCCCTGCGCCCGCAGGGCGTGGGCACGCTGGGCCATGGCCACCGTCGGGGAGATCTCGAGGTTCCTGACTCGCGGGGCGAGTCTCACCCCGCCGCTCGTGCTCATGGCTCCCTCCGCCGGGCGCGGCCACAATCGGGCTCGCCCGGGTCGCCGTACTCCTCGCACAGGTGTCGCTCCACCGCCGGCGGGACCAGATCGCTCACCCGCCCGCCCAGCTGAAAGACCTCCTTGACCAGACGTGAGGAGACGTAGGAGTAGCTCTCGGCGGGCATCATGAACACGGTCTCGATCGACGGGTTCAGCCGGCGGTTCATGAGGGCCATCTGGAACTCGTACTCGAAGTCCGAGATCGCGCGGATGCCGCGGATGATGACCCTCGCCCCCACCTTCTCCGCGTAGTCCACCAGCAAGCCGGAGAAGGAGTCGACCTCGACGCGGGGGTTGGCGGAGTAGGTCTCGCGGATGAGCCCCACCCGCTCGTCGATGGAGAACAGCGGCTTCTTCTCGGGGTTGACCAGGATGGCCAGGAGCACCCGGTCGAAGATGTTCAGTCCCCGCTCGACGATGTCGAGGTGGCCGTTGGTGATCGGGTCGAAGGAGCCCGGGAACACGGCGAGCGACTGGCGGTCTGACGGCTTCCCCATTCCTGCCTCCCGTGCTCGACCGCCCTCAGGCGGCACGCTCGTTCCGGCGCCGGTAGAAGCTCAGGCGGTGATCTCCCACGCGCACCATGCGGGTCTGCTCAAGGTCCCCTATTGTCTCCGGGAGCGCCCGCTTGTGAAAGTGCTCGGCCACCGCCAGCCCTCCCTCGGCGAGGAGCCCCCCCGTCCCGAGGACGGACAGCAGCGGCTCGTAGAGGTCGGAGGTCCAGGGAGGGTCGAGGTACACGATGTCGAAGCGACGCCCCCGGTCCTCGAGTGCGCCGAGGGCGGTGCGGGCGTCCTGCTGGAAGATCTCGACCTCACCGCCTTCGGCGGCCAGCGTCCGGGCGTTCTCCCGGATGGCCTGGATCGCCGCCCGGCTCTGGTCGACGAGCACGACCCTGGCGGCCCCGCGGGAGAGCGCCTCCAGCCCCACCCCACCGCTCCCGGCAAAGGCGTCGAGGAAGCGACATCCCGGCACCCGGGGAGCGAGGATGTCGAACAACGTCTGCCGGACTCGCCCGCCGGTGGGCCGCGTGGCCAGGCCGGACGGGGACCTCAGCCGGCGCCCCCTCCCGCGACCCGCGATGATGCGCGACATCGTCCGAACCCTAACCCGTGACCGGCGGGGCGTCCAGGGCTCAGCCCACCCGGGCCAGGCCAAAGCGACGCTCCCAGCCTCCCTCCTCGAGGAAGGAGGGCAGGGGTGCGGGCAGCGCGTCGCCGTGCTCGGCGACGAGTCGAAACGCCTCGCGGCGCGCGGGCTCGAGGAGGTCCCGATCACGGACGAGGTGGGCCACGCGGAAGCTCGGCATCCCCCACTGGCGGGTCCCGAAGAAGTCGCCGGGTCCACGGATCTCCAGGTCCCTCTCGGCAATGAGGAACCCGTCCTCGGTGGCGGCCATGACCTCGAGCCGGGCCTGCGCCACCTCCGAGAGTCGGCCGTGGGCGAGGAGAACGCAGGTCGACGCACCTGGCCCGCGGCCCACTCGGCCACGCAGCTGGTGGAGCTGGGCGAGGCCAAACCGCTCCGCGTGCTCGATGACCATGACCGTGGCATTGGGCACGTCCACGCCCACCTCGACGACCGTGGTGGCGACCAGGACCTGGAGCGTCCCCGCCGCGAACGCGGCCATGGCCTCCTCCTTCTCCGCGCTCCTCATCCTCCCGTGGAGGAGGCCCACGCTGACCCCGGGCAACGCCGCTCGCCACTCCGCGGCCGCCTCGGTGGCCGCCCGAACGTCCTCGAGCTTCTCGGACTCCTCGACCAGTGGGTAGACAACGTAGGCCTGACGCCCGGCCTCCGCCTCCCGGCGGACGAGGCGGACGACCTCGCGCCGGGCCGAGGCCGGCCGTCGGAGGGTGCGGATGGGGGTCCGCCCCGGCGGCTTCTCGTCCACCACCGACACGTCCAGGTCGCCGTACGCGGTCAGGGCGAGGGTCCGGGGGATGGGGGTCGCGGTCATCACCAGCACGTCGACGTCGTATCCCTTCTTCCTCAGGCCCTCCCGCTGGAGCACCCCGAACCGGTGCTGCTCGTCGATGACCGCAAGCCCCAGGCGGGAGAACTCCACCCCCTGCTGGATGAGGGCGTGGGTCCCCACGACGATCCGTGCGTCCCCGGTCGCGATCTGCCCCAGGGCCTCCTTCCGCTCGCGCCCCTTCACCGCCGAGGTGAGCAGCCGGGTCTCGTACGGGCAGCGGGCCAGCAGGCGGCGGAAGGTCAGGAAGTGCTGCTCGGCCAGGATCTCGGTCGGGGCCATGAAGGCGGCCTGGTACCCGTTCTCGAGGGCGATGGCCATGGCGAGCAGGGCCACCAGCGTCTTCCCCGAGCCGACGTCGCCCTGGACCAGGCGGTTCATGGGGTGCCCCGACCGCAGGTCGTCGGCGATCTCCCGCAGCACGCGTCTCTGCGCCCCGGTCAACGGAAACGGCAGGATGCGCTTGACCACCTCGCGGGTCCGGTCCGTCACCTCGAAGGCGTGGCCCTTCCGCTGCGCTCGCCGGGCCAGGCGGCGCCGGGCCAGACCGAGCTGGAACAGGAACAGCTCCTCGAGGACGAGACGCACGTGCCCCGGACCCCGGAACCGGTTCAGGGCCTCGAGGTCCTCGTCCTCGGCCGGGAGGTGGACCCTCCGGAGAGCCTCGCCCCGCGACACCACCCCGAGGCGGGCCCGCAGGTCGGCGGGCAGAGGGTCGGCGAGGTCCGACGGCACCTTGCCGGCCAGCCCGGTGAGCACCCGGCGCAGCGGCTTCGCGGTCAGGGGCCCGACCTTCTCGTAGACCGGCACGATGCGGCCGGTGTGGATGCCGGGGGTGTCCCCGGCGTCCAGAAGCTCGTACTGGGGCGACCTCATGGCGAGGAGGCGGGACCCGGGCGAGTCCTGCTCCACGGGGCCGTAGAGCGCGACCCGGCGGCCCTTCTCCAGCACGTCGCGGAGGAACGGCTGGTTGAACCACAGGACCTTGAGCTTGCCGCTCCCGTCGTCGAGCCGGATCTCGTACAGCGTCATGCGGCGGGCGCGGCGAAGCCCGGCGACGACGATCTCACCGGAGACCGAGACCCGCGTCCCCGGTCGGAGGTCGGCCACCCGGGTGAAGGTCCGCCGGTCCTCGTAGCGCAGGGGGAAGCGCAGAAGGAGGTCCTCGGCGGTCCGAACCCCGGCCTTCTCGAGACCCGCCGCCCTCTGGGGTCCCACCCCCTTGACGAACTGTACCGGAGCCTGGAGATCCATGCCGCGCCCGATCATCCCACGGAAGGCGGAAACCCGAGGTCCCATCGGGCCCCGTCCCCTGGTACCCGAGCTCAGACGGGGTCTGGCCCCGTTTTGTTGCGTCGCAGCGTCTCCGAGCTCGCGATGCAATGAAACGGGGCCTGACCCCATTCCGTTGTTCCCTCCCCCTACGCCCCGCGCCGGAGACCCGACTACGTGCGAGAAGGGAAGAGGGTCACGAGCACGAGGTCAGGTCTTGACGTTTTGCGTCGCGACCCCCGTCTGGGCAGCGCGATGCAAAATGCAGGACCTGACCCCTTCCGTTCGGGGCGTCAGTTATAGAAATCCACCAGCGCCCGACCCGGCCGCACCCGGACCTGGCGCGCCGTCCAGGGCAGGGCCACCGGCGCCGTGATGTCCAGTCCCTGCGGGCGCTCTTCGTTCCGCGTGGCGAAGCTCACGATCTGGGCGAGCAGCGCCGGCGGCAGGCTCACCCCGCCGATGAAGATCTCCTCGAGATCGACGCGGCAGAGACCCTCGGCGCTCTCCACCCGGCCGCTCAGCTCCACCGGCACGACCCCGGTGAGCATCGAGAGCAGGCTCGCGGGCCCGCCCTCCGGCATCTTGGCCCGCAGCCGGTCCAGGTCGAGGAGGACCCGGGCCCCCAGCCGGTCCTGCCGGAGGTCGAGCTCGAGGTCCGACATCTCCGGCGGGATCTTCTCGGCGAGGGTGAGGTTGACGAACGAGTTCAGCTGCCCCTCGGTCACCACGATCGTGTCCCGGGACGCGGGGCGCCCGGACCGCAGGCGCCGGTCGATGCGGCGCAGCACTCGGGTGACGCTGTCCGCCTCTTCCCAGCTCAGCCCCGGCCGGGACGGGGCCGGACGAGCCGGGGTCGGCGAGGCGGGAGCCTGGGTTGCCAGGAGAAGGGCGACGAGGAGGAGGGTCCCGCTCATGACCGCATTATAGAGGCGGGCTCGGGGGCCGGCCGGTCTCAAGACGGGAGATCGATGCGCCCCGGGGGTCGCAGCCAGGCGTGGGCGGCGAACTCCCGGTGGACCCGGAAGCCGAGGAGCTCGTACAGCCGATGAGCGGGCTCGTTGTCCGACGTCACCGAGAGGGTCGCGGTGGACAGCCCCTGGCGGTCGAAGGCCCGGAGCGCGACCAGCATGAGGGCCCGGCCGAACCCCTGGCCCTGGGCTTCGGGGACGACCGAGACCTGGCACACGTGTCCGTTGGTACCGGCGAGGCGGCTCGCCAGCAGGACTCCGGCCGCCCCCTTCGGCCCCTCGATGAGGCGGGACGCCTCGCCGTCGAAGCGGCCACACCCCGCCCGCAGCACCAGGGTGTCGACGAAGTTGCGGCACGATGCGGGAGTGGCGTAGGTCAGGTTGAGGGCGGCGTCGATCGAGCCCACGTGGCTGCGGTAGACGATCTCGGCGACCGCGTGGAGATCGGCGCGCCGGACGGGCCGGAAGCGGTAGCCCGGGGGCAGCCGCGCCTCACCCGGGGGAAACGACCGATGGAGATCGAGGACCATGTAGTGCCGGGGTCGACTGGTGAACGCGGCCTCGGCAAAGCTCGCGTTCACGCCGGGGGCAGTGCAGAAGAGCGTCTGGCACTCGAGACGCGCGCAGCGGCGGTCGCCCCGCGCGTCCGCGATCACCGCGGTCGCAAGGCGCTCCTCGAGGCCCCGGCCACGGTGGGCACGGCCGGCGAAGATCGACCCGACGATGGTCCGACCGGAGTCCACGAGGTAGTAGCTGTAGGCCACCGCCCGGGTGTCGTCGGTGAGCGCCCGTCCGCTCAGCGTCCCCCGCTGGACTCCTCCCCCGACCGCGGTGCGCACCACGGAGAAATCCCAGTGGAGCTCCGCCTCCCAATGGGCCGCCTCCTCGTCGAGCAGTGCTCCCAGCTCGCGGATCGAGAGCTCACGAAGAGGTCGGTCCCGCACCCGCGCTCCGCCTGGACTCTGCTTCGATGAAGGACCGGAGCCTCGGCTCGTCGGCGGCGGCGAGCCCGAGGAACTCGAGACCGGTGAGGTAGTGCGCGGGGCCGGGAAGCGAGTCGCCGTCCACGGAGCTCAAGGCCACGCGCGCCTTCGTCCGTAGCGGTCCGTCCGGCAGTTCGAGCTGAACGTCGACGACGACGCCGGAGTCGAGGCCCGCCTCGCAGCGGAGGAGGCATCCCACCATGCTCACGTCCAGGGCCCGTGCGGCTCGGCAGGAGCGGCCCCCGACGGACGCCGGGAGATCGACAGTCACTCGCCGCTCGCGGCGGTCCTGCCGTCCTCCGATTCCTCCGCTCCCCTCACGCTCGATCACGGCTTCGACCTCATGCGAGGACAGAATTCTAGTCCATTTCGATTGCCGCCCGTGTGGGCCGCCCCACTCGGCCGGGCCAGGGAGAGCTGCGCCTTGTGAGCAGCACCGGGCAAACCCTATAATCCACAGTCGGAGAAGAGTTTGGCGCGGATGAAGCCGGGTCGGCGGGTCGCTGCGAGACGACCGGCGAGGAGAGAGCCGGAGGGGCCGGTGCGCCTGCCCCGGGTCTTCGGATTGAAGGCCGACCCGATCGCTGAGCTCGAGGACCGCTGCCGCACCATCCGGGATCCGGTCGCCAAGCTCCGCTACATGAGGCGCTCTCTCGAGCACTACGAGTCCGTCGACGAGCGCCTCCAGGCCGTTCCGGTGGCTCCGGTGCGGTGGGCGCTCTACCGCGCCAGCCGGCTCGACAAAGCCCGAGCGCTCTTCTCCCACAACCCGAACGGGGCCCTGAACGCGCCCCCGCGGCGACGGCCGCCGGTGGCACCGCGCGCCCGCCGGGCCGTCCACTGGGCGGCCGTGCTCATGGTGGTGGCAGCGGGGCTCGCCCTCGCCGCGTATCCACGGTCGCGCCGGGCCGGGACCGCGCCTCCCACCCTCAGCCCGGTGGCCGAGCACCTCCCACTCCCCCTCGACGGTCTCCCGCCGCAGGGAGTGTGGCTCGTCGACTCCGGCGACGACTGGGAGCTGTACAGCAACGGCCTTCGAATCGACACGACCTACGCGGTGGCCGGCGAGCCCCGGCGGTACCGCGCCTTCTCCCTTGACGGCGAGATGGGCGAGGTCCTCCACAAGCCCTCCGGCCTCGTCTACCACACCTCGGAGAGCGACATCTGGCCGCTCCGAGAGTCCTACAACGAGAAGCTGCGGGACTCCAGCCAGAATCTCCTCCGGTATCTCCGGCGGCGCCAGGTGTACCACTACCTCGTCGATCGCTTCGGCCAGGCGTTCCGCGTGGTGGAGGAGGCAGACCGGGCCAACCACGCCGGCATGTCGATCTGGCGCACCGGGGAGCGGGTCTGGCTGAACCTCAACGGTCCCACCATCGGGATCTGCTTCGAGACCCGTTGGGAAGGGGGGCGGGCCCTGCCCATCACCCGGGCCCAGCTCGAGGCGGGCCGACGGCTCACCGACTACCTCCGGGACAAGTGGTCGATCGCCCCCGACATGTGCGTGACCCACGGGCTGGTCAGCGTCAACCCTCGCCGCCACCTCATCGGGCACCACGTCGACTGGGCCCGGGGATTCCCCTTCGAGGCCTTCGGGCTGCCCGACCTGTACGACCGTCCCTCCCCGGCGGTGGCGCTGTTCGGCTTCGACTACGACGAGCAGTTCCTCGCGGTCATGGGCCAGCCGTGGCCAGGGGTGCCGAGCGCCGAGCGCGAGCTGGCGGAGGAGGCGGCGCGGACGGGCCAGACGGTCGCCGACGTGCGGAAGGAGAGGTCGGAGCGCTACGATCGCTGGCTCGCCCGGCACACCCGCGATGCCGAGGAGAGCGCCCGGCAGGCCGGCGCCGCCGCGACGCGAACCGCGTCGAATCACTAGGAGAGCGAAGGAGACTGAGATGGCGGAGAGCAAGGACCACCTCTGGAAGGCGCAGGACGACGCTCCGGAGCCCCTCGAGGACCTGGTCAAGACCGGGGCTCACCCGCTGGGGCTCGACGTCGGGACGAGCAAGGTCGTCGCCGCGCGTCGGGACAGCAAGGACGTGGCCTGCTCGTTCCAGCTGAATGCGTTCATCCCCGTCCCCTACTCCCCGGTGACGGAGAGGACGATCGCGCAGCAGAGCGAGATCCACCACTTTCGCGACGGGGGCGAGATCGTCATCTTCGGCTCGGCCACGGACCGCTTCGCGAACATGTTCAACGCCGAGACCCGCCGCACGATGGCCGATGGGCTCATCAACCCCAACGAGAAGCTGGCGTGGCCGGTGCTGGAGCAGATCCTCAAGACCCTGGTCCCCAAGCCGACCGCCGCCAACGAGGTGCTGGCCTTCTCCGTGCCCGCGGCCCCCCCGGGGCGCGAGGCCCAGCTGACGTATCACGAGGCGACGCTGCGCAAGTTCCTGCAGTCCATGGGATACCGGGCCATGGCGATCAACGAGGGCCTGGCCGTGATCTTCTCCGAGCTCGAGGATCACAACTTCAGCGGCATCGGCGTCTCCTGCGGGGGCGGCATGTGCAACGCCACCCTGGCCTTCCTGTCGATTCCCTCGATCATGGTCTCGCTTCCCAAGGCCGGCGACTTCATCGACCGCTCGGTGGGCGAGGCCGTGGGCGAGCACGCCACCCGCGTGAAGGTCATCAAGGAGGAGGGTCTCGACCTGACCCGCAGCCCCCGGGACAAGCTCGAGAAGGCGCTCCACATCTACTACGAGGACGTCGTGGAGACGCTGGTGGAAACCCTGCGCGGGGCCATCTCCCAGGTGGACAGCCTGCCCAAGACCGATCGCGCTCTGCCCATCGTTCTCTCCGGCGGCACCGCCAAGCCCAGGGGCTTCCGGGAGCTCTTCGAACGGGCCCTGCGCAGCCGCCGGTTCCCCGTCGAGATCTCCGAGATCCGGATGTCCGCGGATCCCCTCACATCCACCGCCCGCGGCGCGCACATCGCCGCGATGTTCGAGAAGTAGCGGCGTTCGTCATTGAGCAGCGCCGCTATCCTGAGGAGCCCGGCTTGGACGTGCGACGAAGGATCTCGCCACACTCCCGGGCCCCGGTCCTTTCGAACCGATCGCACCCCCTGCGGGAGCAGCGCCGCTGTCCTGAGGAGGCCGGTCTAGACGTGCGACGAAGTGCCCTTCGCACTCCCACCGAGAGATTCTTCGTCGCACGCCCGGGGACGAAGCTCCGGCCAAGGACACGTTCGCCATGGCGGGATCGTGTCCTTGGCCAGGGCATCCGGCCGCGGGCCGGTTCGCTCCTCAGCGTGACGGGTGCGCCCACGCGAGCCGGCGTCGTCTGCCTTCTTCTCCTCGTCTTCGGCCCCGGGCCGGCCCGGGCCGTGGACGAGTGGTACGACTTCTACCTCCAGGCCCGGGACCGGGACATCCCCGCCGAGCAGTGGGACGCCTGCGTGGAGAACCTCGACCAGGCGCTCCGACTCCGCCCGCGGGCGGGGGTGAACATCCAGACCTACGGGCTGCAGTTCCTGGACTACCTCCCCCACTTCCAGATGGGACGCTGCCTCCTGGGGCAGAAGAAGTACCTGGAGGCCATCGAGGCCTTCAACCGGGCCGAGAACGCCGGCGCGGTGACGGAGAGCAGCGAGCACGCCGAGCTGGCGCGCCTGAGGAGCGAGGCCCAGAACGCGCACCGGGCGCGGCTGAGCCGGCTGGCTCGGGCGGAGATGCAGCGCCTGCGCAACGAGGCCCGGGCCTTGGAGCGCCGACGGGAGTGGGAGGAGGCGCTGGCGCTCCTCGCCCAGGCGGCGATCCTGGCCGGGGACCTCGATACCGAGACGCTGCAGGCCATCACCCGCGACCAGGAGCGACTGCAGGAGGCCCAGCGGGCGGAACGGGAGAACACCGCGCGGGCGCGCCGGATCCGCCAGCGCCTCGCCGACGGGGACCGGCTTCTCGCCGAGGGCCAGTGGACCGAGGCCAGGGTGGCGTACGACGAGGTGATCGAGCTCGACCCGGGCAACGCCCGGGCACTCGAGGGCCAGCGGGTGGCCGACGAGCGGATCCAGGCCTCGCGGACCCGGGCCCAGGTCCAGGCCGCGTACGCGCGAGGCCGCGAGCTCTTCGACGCGGGCCAGTACGAGGAAGCGGTCGGGCCACTCACCGAAGCGGCCGCCGCCGACCACGCCGAAGCCAGGAAGCTCCTTGCCGAGAACCGGCAGATCCTCGAGCGCCTCCGTGGCCAGCGCGAGCTGCGGGCCGAGATCGAGCGCCTGGCCGCCCGGGGTGAGGAGCTCATGGCCGAGGGGCGCTTCCCCGAGGCCCAGGTCGCCTTCGAGAGCCTCCTCCAGCTCGATCCCGGGCACGCCCGGGCCGCCGAGCGCCTCGCCGCCGCGGAGCGGCGCACCAGCGAGGAGCTCTTCGCCCGGTGGTTTCCGAACCGGCGCCCGGACCTCTTCTTCTTCGAGTCGGAGGGGCCGATCGTGGAGACCGACACCCTGGCGCTGCGGGGTGTGGCCACCGACGACCGGGCCATCGCGAAGCTGGTGTTCTACGTGGGAGGCCAGCTGGTGTCCGAGATCGTCCCCGAGGACGACCCGGTGAACCCCAAGCGCGTGCAGACGTTCGTCCAGGAGCTGCCCCTCAACCCGGGCCCGAACGAGATCGCCGTCACCGTGACCGACTCCGGCGGCCTCTCCCACACGCTGGCCATCAACGTCGAGCGGCGCCTGCTCTTCTACGAGACCCCGTTGTTCCTCCCCTCGGCGGGAGCGGTCGCCCTGGGCCTGGTCGGCATGGGCTGGGTGGCTCACCGTCTTCGTCGGCGTCGCGCCATGCGTCGCCGGTTCAATCCCTACATTGCCGGAGCCCCCGTCCTCGACGAGCACATGTTCTACGGACGGGAGAAGCTCACCGCCCGCATGCTGAGCACGCTCCACCGCAACAGCCTGATGATCACCGGCGAGCGGCGCATCGGGAAGACCACCTTCCTGCACCACCTGTCCAAGGTGCTCGCCTCGGACGAGGCCGGCGAGTGGCAGTTCTTCCCGGTGTTCGTCGACCTCCAGGGAGTTCCCGAGGAGACGTTCTTCCACGCCCTGATGGCCGAGGTCGCGGATACCATCGACCTCTCCGCCGAAACGCGGGCGTCGCTCCGGCTCCGACCCGAGCCCGACGGCTACGAGGCGCGCGACTTCAGCCACGACCTCAAGCAGGTCATCGAGGAGCTGAAGACGCGGACGAGCCGCCGGGTGAAGCTTGCCCTGCTGCTCGACGAGGTCGACGTCCTCAACGAGTACTCGGAGAGCGTGAACCAGCGGCTGCGCGGCATCTTCATGAAGAGCTTCTCCGAGAACCTCGTGGCGGTGATGAGCGGGGTCGGGATACGAAGACGCTGGAAGAGCGAGGTCAGCCCCTGGTACAACTTCTTCGACGAGATCCAGCTCTCGCCGTTCAGCCGCGAGGAGGCCGAGGCCCTGATCCGCGAGCCGGTGGCCGGCATCTTCCGCTGGAAGGCGGAGGCGGTGGAACGCATTCTCGACCTCTCACGGCTCCGGCCCTACCTGGTCCAGAAGTACTGCGTCCACTCCCTCAACCACATGCTCGAACAGGGCCGCTTCACCGTCCGCCTCGAGGACGTGGAGGCCGCGAGAGTGGTGGTCGAGGCGGAGACGGAGGAGAGCGAGCCGGAGGCCCCCCCCGACAGCGGCGTGGCTGTGGCAGACTAGGGAGCCCATGGCCACTTCGACGCCGGCGCAGCGCAACCCCTTCATCGTCGGAAGCTGGGTCCGAGGCGAGGACTTCTTCGGACGGTCCACCATCATGCGGGACGTTCTGGAGGGAGAGCGCCACTCCATCTGGGTGCTCGGCGCCCGCCGACTCGGCAAGACCAGCCTGCTCAAGGAGATCGAGCACCGGGTCCAGCGAAGCCGGGAGACCCCCTTCGTCGCGCTCTACTGGGATCTCCAGGGGAGTGGCGACGCCCGGGGGCTCGGCGAGACCCTTCTCTCGAGCATCGAGGACTCGGAGACGTTCCGCCGGTCGACCGACGTGACCGTGGACGAGCTGGAGAGCCTGCCGATCGCGGAGATGCTCGCGAACCTCGTCCGGCGGACCGTGCGCAGCGGGTGGCGTCTCCTGCTCCTCGTGGACGAGGCGGAAGAGCTTCTCGTCGTCGGCCGCTCCGACCCCGCGACCCTGGCCCGGATGCGGCGGGTCCTCTCCCGGGGGGGGGACGTCCGCTCGGTGGTGACCGCCACGCGCCTCCTCGCCCGCCTCGACGACGAGGTGCCCCTGGCAACGTCGCCCTTCCTGCACGGGTTCATCCCGCCCGTCTACCTGACTCCCCTGGCCGCCGACGAGTGCCGCGCGCTCCTCGCCCGCGGCTCCTTCGCCCCCGACGAGGTGGAGACGATCATCGAGCGCACCGCCTGCCACCCCTTTCTCGTCCAGCTCCTCGCCAGCCGACTCTTCGAGAACCGGGACCTCGCGGCCACGCTCGAGCAGCTCGCCGCCGACGAGATGGTGGCCAACTTCTTCTCGGTGGACTTCCAGACGCTCGCCGAGGAGGAGCGTGCCCTCCTCACCGAGGTGGCGCGAGAGGGGACCCGGTCCCGGCGGGAGCTGGCCTCGGGCACGGGTCAGGGTGAGGAGGCCCTCGAGGTGCCCCTCTACGGCCTGACCATGCTGGGCTACCTCACCCGCGACGGCGACAGCTACCGGCTGACCAGCTGGCTCTTCGAGCGCTGGCTCCGCCGGCGCCTGTAGTTCAGAGTTCGCGCAGCGAACTCTGAACCTCTCCCCCTCCGACCTCCGACCCCGGTTCTCCGTCCCGCCGCCTGCCCCCGCGGCCTCCTGCTCTCTCCCGCCCGCGCCTTCCCCGCTTCTCCGCCCCGCAGCCTCGCCTCTCTACCCCCGCGGCCCCCGCCGGCCGCCCCGTCCGTTCCGCCGTCCTCCGTCGCGACGCCCGCCGTCCCGCCGTCCTCCGTCTCTCCGACCGCCGCCGCCCCGCCCTGGCCCCCCCCCACTGTCGTAGCGTCGCCGCGGCGGCAGCGAGCCCTCCTCCTCGTCGTCCTCGTCGACCACCACCGGGGCCTTGGCCAGGCGCCCCTTCAGCAGCGCGGCCACGATCCGCTCGCGGCTCTCGTGCTCCACCACCACCCGAGCCACCGGGCCCAGGTCGGCGAAGTCCTCGAGCGACAGGGCCCGGCCCGCCTCGACCAGCGATTCCACCACCCGCTCGGCCTTTCGGGCCTGGACGTCCTCGTCGGTGGGAACCGGGATCTCCTTCACGTCCACGTGGTAGCGCTTCACGAGACGGTTGAAGTTCATCAGGTCCATGGCCGACAGGAGGCTGATGGCGCGTCCCGTCTTCCCCACCCGCCCGGTGCGCCCCGCCCGGTGGATGTACTGCTCGGGTGAGTCGGGGGTGGAGAAGATGAACACGTGGGACAGGTCCTCGATGTCGATGCCCCGGGAGGCCACGTCGGTGGTCACCAGGTGCCGGATCTCCCCGTTCCGGAAGCGGCCCATGACCTTCTCCCGCTTCTTCTGGGGCAGGTCCGAGGACAGCATGGCCACCGCCAGCCCCTTGTTCCCCAGGAAGGTGCTGACCTTGCGCGTCTCCTCCCGGGTGTTGCAGAAGATCATCGAGGACGTCGGGTGCTCGTACTCGATGAGCTTGTAGAGGGTGGCGTCCTTCTGCAGGCGGGTGGTCAGGCAGTAGACGTGCTCGACCTCCTTGACGTAGATCTCGTCCTCGGAGAGAAGCACCCACTCCGGCTCGGTCAGGTAGTGGTAGATGAGGCCGCGGATCCCCACCGGCACGGTCGCCGAGAAGAGGAACGTCTGCCGCTCCTCCGGCACGTAGGCCATGATCTGCCCCATCTCGACGGCGAAGCCCATGTCGAGCATCCGGTCCGCCTCGTCGAGGACCAGGGTCTTCACCCCGCTGAAGTCCAGGGTGCCCCGGCGGAGGTGATCGAGGACACGGCCCGGGGTCCCGACGATCACGTGGGCCCCGGCCCGGATGCCCTCGAGCTGGCGCTCCATGGAATCGCCGCCGTAGATGGTCTCGACCTTGACGCCGCGGCCCTGCCCGAGCTCGGTGATCTCCTGGGCGACCTGGATGGCCAGCTCGCGGGTGGGGGTGAGGACCACCGCCTGGACGCCCTCCTGCTCCAGGTCGACCTTCTCCACGATGGGGACGCCGAAGGCCGCGGTCTTCCCGGTCCCCGTGCGCGACTGGACGACCAGGTCCTTGCCCTCGAGGGCGAGGGGGATGGATTCGTGCTGGACGTCGGTGGGGGTGCGATAGCCCTTCGCCTCGAGGCTCCGGAGAGTGTCGACCGAAAGATGAAAGGCACCGAAGCTGCGGCTCGGGGTGGTGATTTCCATAACCCCTCATTATCACGGCACTTCTGCCGTCCTCGCAACTCCCGGGCCCGGCCGCTATAATGAGGGTTTCGACGGAGAGACCATGGCCCTGAAGTGCAGCCGCTGCTCCCAGCCGGGCGAGGCTCCCCCCGCCCACCGTGTTCCCTTCACCCCCGAGGCGAAGGCGAAGGTGCTCGGCTCCATCTGCGCCAGCTGCTGGAAGGAATGGGAGCAGATGGAGGTCAAGGTCATCAACGAGTACCGCCTCAACTTCATGGACCCCCAGCATCGGGACATGCTGCAGCGCAGCTGCCTGGAGTTCCTGCAGCTCGACGCATGATCCACGTCGAAAACCTCTCCAAGCGCTACGGGGAGCGGATCCTCTTCGAGGACGTCTCCTGGCACGTCAAGAAGCGCGACCGCATCGGGCTCACCGGCCCCAACGGCGCCGGGAAGACCACCCTCCTGAAGATGCTCGCCGGGCTGGAAGAGCCCGACCACGGCTCGATCCGGATGGCCACTGGCACCACCATCGGCTACCTGCCCCAGGACGGGATCGTCCACCACGGGCGCACGGTGCGCGATGAGGTCCTCCTGGCCTTCGAGGAGCTCCTGGCCCTCAAGGAGGAGCAGCACCGTCTCGAGGAGTCCCTGGCCGGCGCCTCGGAGGAGGACGCCGACCTCGCCCGGCTCCTCGAGCGCTACGCCGACGTCACCGACCGGTTCAAGGAGCGGGGCGGCTACGAGATCGACGCCCGGGTGGCCGCCGTCCTGAAGGGGCTCGGGTTCAGCCTCGCCGACCAGGAGCGGAACACCGAGGAGTTCTCCGGCGGCTGGCAGATGCGGATCGCCCTGGCCAAGCTGCTGCTGGCCCGCCCCAACCTGCTGCTCATGGACGAGCCCACCAACCACCTCGACCTGCCGGCGCGCAACTGGCTCGAGGAGTACCTCGGGGACTACCCGGGCTCGGTCGTCCTCGTTTCCCACGACCGCTTCTTCCTCGACTCCACCATCAAGCGCATCACCGAGGTGGGGCTCAAGACCCTCACCGACTATCACGGCAACTACTCGAAGTACGTGGTCGAGCACCAGGGCCGGAT
This sequence comes from Acidobacteriota bacterium, assembly GCA_022340585.1. Taxonomy (GTDB): domain Bacteria; phylum Acidobacteriota; class Vicinamibacteria; order Fen-336; family Fen-336; genus JAJDNS01. Next base: position 56,515 of record JAJDNS010000044.1, on the reverse strand, counting down.
GGAGCGGCTGAGGGCGGCCTGGAAGCGGCAGACCGACGAGATCGAGAAGGCCGAGGTCTTCATCAACCGGTTCCGGTACACCGCCACCAAGGCCAGGCAGGTCCAGAGCCGGATCAAGATGCTCGACAAGGTCGAGCGCATCGAGATCCCCCCGGAGCGCAAGAAGATCCGGTTCCGCTTCCCGGAGGCCCCGCGCCCCGGACGGGTGGTCCTGGAGGCGAAGGGCGTCCGACGCGCCTACGACGACAACGTCGTCCTCCGCCACGTGGACCTCCTGATCGAGCGAGGCGACCGCATTGCCCTCGTGGGCCCCAACGGGGCGGGCAAGACCACGCTCATGCGCATCCTCGCCGGGGTCGACGGCCCGTCCGAAGGCATCCGGAGAGAGGGCCACCGGGTGGTCCTCGACTACTTCGCCCAGGACCAGGCCGCGGAGCTGAACCCGACCCGGACCGTCTACGAGGAGATGACCGCCTCGAGCCCGACGACGATGGTGCCCATGATCCGCACCATCCTCGGTGGCTTCCTGTTCGAGGGGGACGACGTCTACAAGAAGGTGGCGGTCCTCTCCGGCGGCGAGCGCAACCGCCTGGCGCTGGCGTCCATGCTCCTGCGCCCGTCCAACGTGCTGCTCCTCGACGAGCCCACCAACCACCTCGACCTCGACTCCAAGGACGTCCTCCTCGAGGCCCTCGCCGAGTACAAGGGCACCCTCATCTTCGTCTCTCACGACCGCTACTTCGTGGACCGCCTCGCCGAGAAGGTCATCGAGGTGGGCGGGGGCGAGGCGCCTCTGTACCCCGGGGGATACGAGGACTTCATCTACTGGAAGAAGCGGAGAGAGCTGGGAGAGGACACGCCCTTCCCCGTCACGCCGCTTGCGGCGCGAAGCCAGGAGGAAGACGGCGTGGCCTCGGGGGCCCTGGCGGCCACGGTGGCCCAGGCCAGCGCCGCCTCGGGAGCGCAGGCCGCCGGCGCGGCCGGAGGCCGGTCCACCGCCGCCTCGGGGAAGACCTCGAAGAGGGGGAAGGCCGCGAAGCGCAAGACCTCCCGCTCGAACGGCCAGCCGGCCACCTCCGCGCCGGTGGACCCCATGGCCCCCCGCTTGCGCCAGCCGGGGGCACAACCCGAGCGTCAGGTCCTCGAGCGGGAGCTCAAGCGCATGCGGAAGCGCCTCAGCGAGCTCGAGACGCGGGTCTCGGAAGCCGAGCAGGCGGTGAAGGACACCGAGGCGGAGATGGCCTCCCCCGGCTTCTACGACGATCGGGCCCGAGCCGCCGAGGCCGCGGAGAAGCACCAGAAGCTGATGTGGGAGGCCGGCGACCTCATGGGCCAGTGGGAGGCCCTACAGGCCGAGGTCGACGAGCGGGCGGCGCGTCTGGCCGAGATCACCCCCTCCCCCGCGGCCCGAGGGGCCCGCTAGATCTGTAGCCGAGGCAGGTAGTCCAGGGTGTCCCGCTCCCCACCCGGAGCCAGCCGCTCCGACTCGATGTCGTGGGGACGGCGGCGACCTGCTCACCGGCGCAGGCAGCAGCGCCCCCGGCGTCATCCCGGTAATCAAGGTTCATGTTCGACGTCTCGCCGGTTCTCGCCGAGCGGCCACCCCTTCCGCTGATGGTGGCCGTGGGCTCCGCTCCCACGCGCGACTCGGCATTCTGAGACCTGACCCCACCTGGGCGCGGAACGCGCACGCCACCTCCGTCCGGACGGAGTCCGCCGCCCTCAGCACGCCCCGGGTCTCTCTGACGACGGCCCGAAACAACTCATTCCACGAAGCTTGTGGCCAATCGGGGATTCTCTGATCCAAAACCTGTTCAAAATCTGGAACAAATCATCGGCCCACACCGTCTCTACCCACAGCCCGAAAGGAGGCTCGAGATGATGAATAGACTGCGCCGTTCCGGACGACTCCTCGCCGTTCTCGCCGTGCCCTTCCTCGCCGCTGCGTGCAGCGACGACGACGACGCCGTCACCGGTCCGGGGGAAGTCGGGATCGCCCAGGTCCGGGTGGTCCACCTCTCCCCGGACGCGCCGGCCGTCGACGTGGCGGTCAACGGAGAGGTCGCGGTCGCGGGCGCGGCCTACCTGGACGCCACCGGCTACCTGCCGGTCCCCGCCGGCGATGTCCGGATCACCGTGACCCCGGCCGGCCAGAGCTCTCCGGTGGTGATCGACGCCACCGTCCCTCTCGGAGCGGATGCCTCGTACACCATCGCCGCCACCGGCCTGCTCGCCGACATTCAGCCCCTGGTCCTGCTGGACAACCGCTCGCCCAACGGACAGGCCAAGGTGCGGTTCGTCCACACCAGCCCCGACGCGCCCGAGGTGAGTGTGGCGGTGACCGACGGTCCGGTGATCTTCGGAGGGGTGGCGTTCCGGGCGGCCACCCAGTACGCCGAGGTCGACGGGGGCACCTACGACCTGGAGGTGCGGTTGGCCGGCACGTCGACGGTGGCGCTGCCCCTCCCGGGTGTCGACCTCGCCGGCGGCACGAACTACACGGTGTTCGCCACCGGGCTGGCGTCGGACGGGTCGCTCGGCGCTCTCCCGCTCGTGGACGCTCCCTGATCAGGGAGGACAATGTCTGCCGCTTGGCTCGTTGCCTCCAGGCGCGGACACGGGGTCAGGTCCACGAATGCTGCTTCGCCGCGCCGCTCGCACGCGCGAATCACCATTCTGAGACCTGACCCCCGTTTCGTTCTCTGACCCCCGTTTCGTTCTCCATCGTATGGTCGTCGCGCGAGGGATCTGATGTCTGGGACCCGAGCGCGGGGTTCGTTGGCAGTTCGGCGTCGGGCCGTCGGACTCGACCCCCTTGCCTCAGCGGTTGCCCCGCCACCTCGCGACGCTCCGAACCGCATGCCATCCTGACATTGGCATTCATGTTCATGTGACTCGGTCCGGACCGAGTCACGTGGAATCCAGTTTCACGTTTGACGTCTCGTCGGTCTCGCCGAGCGGCCATACTCCCACCCAATAGCATCACCTCAGGAGGACGGCCGCACGTGGCTCTGTCGGTCGAGCCCGCGAACGTGAAGCTCGCCCCGGACGACAAGGTCAAGGTCCTGGACTTCGGCCTCGCCAAGGCGTGGGCGGGCGAGCCGGACGGAGGCTCTGCCAGCGACCTGTCCCAGTCCCCCACCCTCGCCCAGTCCGGGACCCAGGCCGGCGTCATCCTGGGCACCGCCGCCAACATGAGCCCGGAGCAGGCGAAGGGAAAGGCCGTCGACGCCCGTAGCGACGTCTTCTCCTTCGGCGCCCTGCTGTACGAGATGCTGACGGGCGAGCGGCTGCACAGGGGTGACTCCGTGGCCGAGACGCTCGCCGGCGTCATCTAAGGAGGCTCCCCCACTCGACCGGCTCCCTTCCGGGACCCCGCCTGGGATCCGACACCTCCTGCGCCGCTGCCTGGACAAGGACCGTCGACAGCGGCTCCAGCACATCGGGGAGGCCCGGATCGCCCTCGAGCGACCGGATGGGGCACCGGGAGGCGCATCCCCCGTGTCGCCGGCGAGGAATCGCGAGCGCCTCCTGATGGTGGTCGCAGCTGTGGCCGTCGCCTTTGCGGCTCTCGCCTGGGGCGCCTTCGCCTTCCTCCGGACCCCGCCGGCTCCTGCCCTCCCGACGCTGTTCACGGTGCCCCCCCCGAGGGCTGGACCCTGGCCCCGGGAGGCTACGAACGAGACGGAGGGATAGTCCCCATTGCCGTCTCAGTCCGGCGGACGGCCTCGGTCGGCGGCGCCGACGGCATCCTCCCGGATGCCCAGCCAGCTGGCATTCCTCCCGGGCGGGCGGCACTTCCTGGACTTCGCGTTCGACCCGGATGACGACACCGGCCGTGCGGTGGTTCGCTCGGTCGAGTCGGGCGAGGTGGAGTCCGTCGTGGGCCCGGTCGACACGGGGCCCGTCCTCTACAGCGAGGGGCACGTCCTCTTCCTGCGGCAGGGCACCCTGCTGGCCCAGCCGTTCGACCCGGGCCCGCCGACACCAGGATCGCGTGGCTCGACCGAGAAGGTCGGGAGACGGAGCGAGAGAGCGGGAGCTGGGAGGTGTACGTGGTCCCCTTCCCGGGACCCGGACCGAAGGTTCCGATCTCCGTGGGCGGCGGCTGGGCTCCGCGGTGGCGGGGCGACGGGCGGGAGATCTTCTACCTGTCCGACCCCGACAACGCGCTCATGGCCGCCTCCGCGCTGCCCCTGCGCGTGAGGCCGGCGTCTACCAGGCCGGGTTCCCGCCCTTCGCAGCCCAGTTGGGCATCTGCTCGTTGTAGATCTTCCGGCGGCTGAACAGCCACTCGCCGTTCACCTTGACCAGCTCGTCCTCGTAGTGGCCGAAAGAGTCGAGGACCGCGCTCCGCTCCGCGTTGTCATTCCCCATGTGGAACCAGTAGGCCCTTCCGACCGCGCGGTTGCCCTCGATCCTGAGGACGATGTTGGTGATGTTGTGGCGTCCGGCGGCGGGCCGCAGCTTCGAACCGTCGGGGGCCTCGGTGACCTCGTCGGTCCGCGGCATGCTCGCGATGAGGTCGCGGATGGCCTGGCGCCCGAGGGTCTCTCCCATGCCGAAGTCGAGCACCCCGTCCTCGGCGAAGGTCGCCGCGTAGGTCTCGGCGTCACCGAAGTCCAGCGCGAACATGTAGCGCGCCTGCAGGTCCTCGATCTTCGCCCGGTCCTCCGCATACCCGTCCTGGGCCAGCGCGACCGAGCCGGCAAGACCCAGCGCGGCCACGGCCAGGACCAGCACGATGCCTCTTGTCTCTCTCGGCACGGCGGCCTCCTCTCCAAGCGGACAACGGCAACGGACACGGAAACGGAAGGATGCGCGAATGACGCACAACGGGATCATTCGCGCATCGATCAGTAGGCCGGCCCCAGGAGGACCGCGTTCATGAAGAGCAGCTCCGTGGCCTCGGCGTAGCCGCGGTAGTTGGGGTCCTCGGCGAAGGCCACCACGTGGCCGCGGCCCAGGGGCTGGTGCATGAGGAAGGCCTTCTGGGCCAGGAGATCGCGGGCGGGGTCGGGGACGAAGCCGCTGGCGACCACGTCGTCCGCCCCCTCGTAGACACCCACGTTGCGACCCTCGTCCAGCTTGAGGGGGCTGAAGACCCGGCGGCTATCCACGATGGCCTGGATCTGCCCGTCGGTGCCGGCCGCCAGCCAGTGCTCCCCGTCCAGCTGCACGCGCAGCAGGGCCCCCGGGATCGCTTCGGGGCGCTCCCTCTCCGGCAGGACCGCGGCCTCGAGATCGTACGGCTCGTCCTTCTGGGCCCCGCACGTCTCCGGGCGCGCGCCGGCCTCCTCATCGTCCGGCTCCCGGTCGGGACAGCCGCTGCGCAGCTCGGTGGTGGTGGCCAGGAGCCCCACGTCCGCGGTCGTCAGCCAGCGGGCGGCCTCGGCCAGCGCGACGAGGGTGCCCCCTTCCTGGACCCAGGCCCTCAGGCGGCCCACTGCCCTCTTTCCCAGCGCCTCGCCGTAGTCGCCGGAGGGGAGGACGACGACGTCGAAGCGGTCGAGCTCCACCCGAGACAGCGACGAGACCCGGACGACGCTCACCCTCTGGCCGTAGCGCCGCTCCAGCACCCAGCGCGCCCACCCCGCGGACTGGCTGGAGGTGGGCGTGTCCCAGGCCAGCAGGACCCGGGGAGCCTTGAGCGGGCGGACCTTGAAGCTGCCGAGGGAGACGCCTCGCTCGGGATACCCCGAGTCCAGGGCGGTCACCTCGGCGTGGTGGCGGGCCGCGATGCGACCCAGCGTTGCTCGCGCGTCGTCCCCGTTCTCCGCGCGACGGACGATGGCGGTCCCGGCCGGGAACGTCTGGTCGCCGATCGTCGTCCCTTCCTCGGCGACGCGGACCTTCAGGCCGGCCTCCAGGGCCTCCACCACCGCCCCGGCCGTGCCTGTCCCCCAGGGCAGGAGCCATGCCACCTTCGCGTCGTCGAGAGCGGAGGCCGAGGGGGCGAGCGGGGCCCAGGCGCTCGTCCGGCCCGTGGCCGCGGTCTCGATCCCGACGCACTCGACGTCGAAGACGAGAGGAAGGCTCCAGGCGGTGACGTCGTAGATCTCGCCGCGGAGCCGCTTCTCGAGGCGCCGCTCCTGCTCCTCCAGGAACTCCCTGGGCATGTCGACCCGCGGGTCGAGCAGGTTCCGCACGAGCCGGCCCGCGGGCTGGGCCAGGGGCACGACAAAGCTCCCGGCCGGGAATCGAAGCTCCCCCGCATGCAGCTCCTCGTCGGCAACGAGGACCTCGATGTCCTGCCGCGCGAGGAGCTCGGCGAGACGGCGGGCCCGGGCCGGGTCGCGGCCGGGCAGGAGCACGTAGTGCCGCACCCCCACCTCTCCGGCGCGCACCGCGGCGCGCCGGAACTCGAGGTAGTCGCGGAGCATCGTCTCCCGGGCCCGGGCCGCGGTCACGGTGGTCGCGAGGCCGGCGGTGAAATGGTGGCGGATCCCGTCGAGGTAGGTCAGCGTCGTCTCGTCGGTCCGGCGGTAGACGAGGCCGCGGGCCGAGGCCTGCTCGAACGTCATCCCCACCGCCCCGTGCAGCATGGGCCACGTCTCGCCGTAGCCGGGGTAGAAGGAGTCGTAGACCTCGCGCACGAAGTAGGCGACGCCCTGCTCGTCGAACTTCGCCGCGATGGCCCGGCCGATGCGGTCGTGCCAGGCGTGCTGCGACTCCGCGAAATGGGGATTGGCCGGCGCCGCGGGCGGAGCGAAGTAGTAGGTGGCGTCGCCGCCCATCTCGTGGAGGTCGACGGCCACCTGGGGGTGCCACTCCAGGGCCACGCGGAGACGGCCCCGGGTCTCGGGCTGCGTCTGGGCAAACCAGTCACGGTTCATGTCGAAGAGATAGTGGTTGGACCGTCCCCGCGGCCAGGGCTCCACGTGCTCGGCCGACGCCGGCTCGGGGTCGGGCCAGGGCCCCTGGGCGAGACGGTTGGAGGCCACGAACCGCGCCCGGCCGTCGGGGTTCTGGAGCGGGTCGACGAGGACGATGGCCTCCCGCCGGACGAGGTCCACGTCGGCGTCACCCTCCGCGGCCAGGAGGTGGTGAGCCAGAGCGAGAGCCGCCTCGGGGGACGAGATCTCGTTCCCGTGCACCCCGTGGTACAGCCAGACGACCACGGGCAGGCGAGAGAGAAGGTCGTCGGCCTCGCCTCCGTCCAGGACCCGGGGGTCGGCGAGCCGGGCGAGGCCGGCCTTCGCCTCCTCCAGGCGGGCCATCCGCTCCGGGCTCCCGATGGCCAGAACGTGGAGCGGTCGCCCCTCCTCGCTGGTGGCGTATTGGACGAGCCTCGTGCGGTCGGGGGCCGCGTCGGCGAGGGCCTTCAGGTACTCGGTGATCTGCTCGGGGCTCGAGATCTGCGCTCCGGCGGCGTGCCCGACCACCTGCTCGAGCGTGGGAATGCGGGAGTCGTAGGACGTGCCGGGGCTCACCGGCGACACGGAGGCCAGGAGGGCGGCGACGGCCAGGGACGTGATCATGGGTCTCTCCTCGAGGTTTCAGCGATGTCGCGGCGCCGGCGCCGGCGGGGCTCGACGTTCAGAGGTCGTTCTGCTCCAGGAAGTCGAGGAGGGCCGCACGCACCTCCTCCTGCACGTCTTCCGGCGTGCGGCCGGAGCGCTTCAGCACCCGGAAGGAGTGGTCGGCGCCCTCCACGGGGTGGAGCACCGCTCGGTCTCCGAGGCGATGGACGAGGGCGTGGAGCAGGTCCTCGCGGGCGAAGGCGTCGCGGGTGCCCTGCAGGAACAGCATGGGAGCGGCGATGTCCGGAAGATGGGCTTCACGGCGCTTCTCGGGCCGGCCCGGGGGGTGGAGGGGGTAGGCCAGGAAGGCGAGGGCCGCGCACGGGGCCCCCCCGGCCACCACCTGGGAGGCGATCCGCCCCCCCATGGACCGGCCGCCCCAGACGACGGAGGTCGCCCCCGTCCGAGCCACGGCGAGCTCGGCGGCCTCCCGGGCGGTGGCCTCGAGCACCCGCGGGGGATCGGGGCGCCGGGCACCTCGCTCCGCGTAGGGGAAGTTGTAGAGGAGGGCGGCGCGCCCCGAGGCCGCGAGCGCCTCGGCGAGCTCCAACAGCATGGGGGTGCGCCGGTTGCCCCCGGCGCCGTGCCCCAGCACGACGACGGTACGGCCGGCGCCGTGGAGCGAGGCGCTGGTGTGGGCGGAGGGCAGCGGCAGCTCACGCATGCGGTCGGAAGCATAACCGATCCCCCCGCCGGCCGGCCGGTGGCGGGTGGTACACTCGCCGCGAGGGCGCCTCCTTGTACGAGTCCTGGTACGGCTTCACCGAGAAGCCCTTCAACCTGACGCCGGACCCCAAGTACCTCTATCTCTCCCAGAGGCACGCGGAGGCCTTCGCTCACCTCGAGTTTGGCCACCGCGAGAGAGGCGGCTTCATCCTCATCACCGGAGAGGTGGGGACGGGCAAGACGACGCTCGCCCGCTACTTCCTCTCCCGGCTCTCGCCCGACACCCACACCGCGGTGGTGCTCTACCCTGCCCTCACCGCCTCCGAGCTCCTGGGCAGCATCCTCGACGACCTCCACATCGAGTCGGAGGGCGAGTCCCTGAAGAGCCGGGTGGACGCGCTGCACCGTTTTCTCCTCGAGGCCCGAGCGGCGGGTCGAAACGTGGTCCTCCTCATCGACGAGTCGCAGGACCTCTCGGCCGAGGTCCTGGAGCAGGTCCGCCTCATCTCCAACCTGGAGACAGACACCGAGAAGCTGATCCAGATCGTCCTCATGGGCCAGTCAGAGCTCCGCGACGTCCTGGCCCGCCACGAGCTGCGGCAGCTGGCGCAGCGAGTGACCGCTCGCTACCACCTGGCGCCCCTGGACCGCGCCGAGACCGACGAGTACGTCCGGCACCGGATCACGGTCGCCGGAGGGGAGGGCAAGGTCGGCTTCACCGGCGACGCGCTCCGGGAGGTTCAACGCCTTTCCGGCGGTGTCCCCCGCCTCATCAACCTCATCTGCGACCGGGCACTCCTGGCGGGGTATGTGAAGAACGTGCGGTCGATCTCCGCGGACATGGTCAAGGAGGCCGCCACCGAGGTGACGGGCTCGCGGCGGGGATGGAGCCTCGACTGGCACCACGGCCTGATCGCCACCGCCCTCACCGTGGGGCTGGCCGTCGTCGCCTTCGGCCTCGCTCCCGGCCTCGCCCGCGCCCCCGGGGGGGACTCGACCGCTCCCGACGGGATCGAGGCAGTCCCCGCACCAGCCGCCGAGGCGCCCGGGCCTCGGCGCAGCGAGCGGCTCGAGGCCCTCCTGAGAACCGTGCCCCGTGACGAGTCCTTCCGGGCCGCGGTCCGTCGCGTCGAGTCGACGTGGGGCGGATCCGGCCTGGAGATAACGACCCTGCGGACCCACCTGTCCCAGCTCCGGCGCCTCGGTCTTCCCGCGGTGCTGGAGATGTTCCACCCGTCGCGGCGGGACACCTGCTTCCTGGCCCTCCTCGGTCTCGAGGGCGAGACGGCCACCGTCACCATCGGCGCCGACGGTCCCGCGGAGGTCCCCGCCTCCCAGGTGGACGCCCTGTGGACGCGGGAGGCGGTGATCCCCTGGCCCCGGGCGCGCGCGCTGCCCGCCGACCCCGCGGCCCAGGTGGCCTGGACCCAGGACACTCTCCGCGGACTGGGCTACGAGGCCGAAGACCCGGGCGCGGCGGTGGCCCGGTTCCAGCAGGACGCGGGCCTGGTCCCCGACGGCGTGGCTGGCCCCCGCACCCGCCTGGCTCTCTTCGCGCTCTCCTCCGCCGAAGGCCCCCGCCTGACCCACGCGAGAAGTGCCCAATGAGCTTCATCCTCGACGCCCTCAAGAAGCTCGAGCGTGAGAAGGAGGCGCGCGAGCCGGGACTGGTCATGGTCCGACCGGTGCCGTGGGGCGAGAGCGACCGCCGCCGCTGGGGACCGGGCCTCGCGGTGGCCGGGACGGTGCTCGTGCTCGTCCTCGCCGGGTCCTTCCTGTGGCTCCGCTCCGGCGGCGATCGCCCCGCTGCGCCCAACGAGAGCGGCGAGCCCTCGTCGTCGGCCGACGAGGCGGAGACGCCGACCCTCCCCGGGTCAGCTCAGCTGCCCGCGGCACCGGTGCCGGAGGCCCGGCGCCCCGACGGGCCGGGACAGACAATGCCCCCTCCGCCGATCGACGTGACCCCGCCTCCCCCCCGAGCGCTCCACCCCGGTGACCCCACCGCTCCGCTGACGCCGGAAGCGGCGCTGGTCGAAGCGTTCCGTTCCGACGCCCCTCCCGGGGATCCCGCCTCCCCAACGGACACGCCGCCCCAACCGGAGTTTCGCCTCACCGCCATCAGCTCCCGCGACGGCCACCCCATCGCCCTCCTCAACGACCGCCTGGTCCGCGAAGGCGACCGCTTCGACGAGGTCACCATCCTCAGGATCAACGAGACCTCCGTCGAGATCGAAGTCAGGGGCAAGCGCCAGACCGTCGGCTTCTGAGCCCAGGATCTCCTGATCTCGGGGTCTGGCCCCGTTTGTTGCGCCGCAGCCCCCGCTACGCCCGCGGTGCAATGAATGGGGCCTGACCCCATTCCGCTGTTCCCTCCCCCATTCGCCCCGCGCTGAGCTGGCCCGAGTCCCAACGCAGAAGAGCAAGACCTGACCCCTTTCGCTCCCCCTGCTACCATCTCCCGATGCCCTCCCTCCACCTGCGCGGCCAGACGCCCGAGAGCCTCGCCGAGGCCTTCCCCGGCCTGGGCCTGCCCCTCGCCCGCAAGGTCGTGCGGCGCCTGATCGGCGAAGATGGCGAAGACCTGGAGGGGGTGCGGGGTCTCGGCCGGGCGCGTGCCGCCGAGGTCCTGGCCGGAGGGAGCCTCGACCGCCTGGAGATCGTCGATCGCCGCCGCAGCCTCGTCGACCCCTTCGTGAAGTACCTCCTCCGCACCCCCGACGGACAGCTCGTGGAGACCGTGCGCATCCCCCTGGAGAAGCCGCGGTGGAGCGTGTGTGTCTCGTCGCAGGTGGGGTGCGCCCTGGGCTGCCGCTTCTGCGAGACCGGACGCCTGGGCTTCACCCGGAATCTCGAGGCCTGGGAGATGGTCGAGCAGGTCCTCACCGTGCGGCGCGAGTCGCCGGAGCGGCCGCTCACCGGGGTTGTGTTCCAGGGGCAGGGCGAGCCCCTTCAGAACTACGACAACGTGATCCGGGCCGCCGACGTGCTGCGGCAGCCTTCCGGGCCCCGGATCGGCTCGGACCGGATCACGATCTCCACCGTGGGCCTCGTCCCCCAGATCCGGCGCTACACCGACGAGGGTCACCCCTACCGCTTGATGCTCTCCCTCACCTCCGCCTTCTCCGAGAAGCGCGAGCGCCTGGTGCCCCTCACCGCCCGCCACGGGGTCCCGGAGCTGGCCGAGGCGATGCGCCACCACGCGAAGGTCCGCGGGGGGCCGGTGAGCCTGGCCTGGGTCCTGATCGCGGGCTACAACACCGGCGGCGACGAGGCCCGGGAGCTGGGCCGCCTCTTCCGGGGCGTGCCCCTCCGAGTGTCGGTGATCGACGTCAACGACCCGACGGGAGCCCACCTCCGAGCGCCCGACGCCGAGCGTCGAGGCTTCCTGTCCGCGCTTTCCGACAACGGCATCGCCTTCGTCCGGCGCTACTCCGGCGGGGCCGACATCCACGCCGCCTGCGGAATGCTGGCATCGTGCACGCGGGGGGGCGAGCCGCACGCGCCGGCGGCGGGGACGGCGTGAGCAGCCGCCTCCTCCGCGCCGATGACCCCGCCGCCATCGAGGCGGGCGCGCGGACGCTGCGCGACGGCGGTCTCGTGGCCTTCCCCACCGAGACCGTCTACGGCCTGGGGGCAAACGCCTTCGACGCCCGGGCCGTGGCCCGGGTCTTCGAGGTCAAGGCCCGCCCGTCCTTCGACCCGCTCATCGTCCACCTCTCCGAGGGCTCGGATCTCGGTCGAGTGGTGGCCGGCGACGACGCCCGGGTCGAGCGACTCGGCGCCCGGTTCTGGCCAGGCCCCCTCACCCTCGTCCTGCCCCGCCGGCCCGACCTGCCCGATATCGTCACCGCGGGCCTCGACACGGTGGGCGTGCGGGTGCCGGCGCACCCGGCGGCACGCGCCCTCATCCGAGCCGCGGGGACGCCGGTGGCGGCGCCCTCGGCGAATCCCTTCGGCTACGTGAGCCCGACGACCGCCGAGCACGTCGTCGAGCTCCTGGGCCAGGCGGTGGACCTGATCCTCGACGGGGGACCGTGCGGGGTGGGGCTCGAGTCCACGATCGTCTCGCTGGCCGCGCCGGAGCCCACGCTCCTGCGACCCGGGGGTGTGTCCCGGGAGGAGCTCGAGGACGCTCTCGGGGCGTCGCTGGTCCGAGCCGCTGCTCCCGCCGAACGCCCGCTGGCACCGGGGCAGCTCGAGCGGCACTACGCCACGCGGACGCCGCTCCGCATCCTCCCCGGTCCCGCCGCTCCCCTCCCCGCGGGGGCGGGCCGCGTCGGCCTTCTGGCGTGGAGCGCCGCCCCCCGCGGAAGGGGCTACGCCGCGGTGGAGATCCTGGCCCCCGACGGGCGCCCCACCACCGCCGCCGCCGGGCTCTTCGCCGCGCTGCGCCGTCTCGACGCCGCCGGCCTCGACACCATCGTGGCCGAGCCCTGCCCGGAGCGCGGCCTCGGCCTCGCCATCATGGATCGGCTCCGCCGCTCGTCCGCCCGCGGGTGAGCCCGCCTCATTGCTGCCGACGCCGGGCCTCGGCCACGAGGCCGCGGACCCAGCGGTCGATCTCCGCGGGCAGCGACGTGAAGCGGACCGAAACCGCCCCCTCGGGGGCAGGCGCCAGGACCTTGGCGTAGATCTCCACCGGATCGCGTCCCTCCGGCCGCAGCTCCAGCTTCAGGTTCGAGAGCGGCCGCAGCCGTCGAGGGGAGGCGATGGTCGCGCCGTGGGCCGACAGCTCGGTGAGCGCGGCCTCGAAGGCCTGGGCCTCGACCCTCTTTCCCTCCACGACGTGGCCGACCGCGCTCATGGGCACGGGCAGGGGGACGACCTCGTCGGCGGCGTCGGGCAGGCTCTGGTCGCCGAGGCCGCGCAGGTCGAACACCACGATGGGCTCCCGGGTGCCCTTGGCGTCGATGGCGAGCCGCGCCCCCACGCGCACCCCCTCGCCGGCTTCTTCGCGCGTCGCGTCCGAGATGAGCACCTGCCCCCCCACCGTGAAGGACTCGATGCGTCCGGCCCGGTTCACCGCGCTCCCCACCACGCCGTACTTCGTGCGTCGCTCCGATCCGATGTTCCCGACGATGACCTCACCGGTGTGGACCGCCACCCCCATCTCGAGGCGGGGCAGGCCCTCGGAGGCGTTTCGCTCGTTGAGTCCCACGATGGCCGCCTGCATGGCCGCCGCGCAGGAGACCGCCCGCCGGGCGTCGTCGGGACGGGCCAGGGGCGCTCCAAAGATGGCGAGGATCCCGTCGCCCACGAACTCGTCGATCGTCCCCTGATGGGCCAGGATCACGTCGGCCATGGTCGCCAGGTAGGAGTTCAGGAGCCTCAGCACCTGCTCCGGGGAGAGCCCCTCGGTGAGAGGGGTGAATCCGCGGAGGTCCGACATCAGCAGCGTCACCCGCCGGTGCTCTCCCCCCAGCTTCGGCCCCTCCGGCGACGCGAGGAGGCCGGTCACCACCTCCTCGCTCACGTAGCGGCCGAACAGGCTCCGGATGAAGGCGTTCCGCAGCTCGAGGTCCTCGGCCAGGCGCCGGATCTCCTCCTTCTGGCGCTTCAGGGTGAGCTGGGTCTCGACGCGGGCCAGCACCACCGGGAAGTCCAGCGGCTTGGTCACGTAGTCGTTGGCGCCGGCCTGGAGGGCCTCCACCACGTCCTCGGTGGCGTCGCGGGCGGTGACCATGATCACCGGCAGGTCGGACTCCGGCCAGCGACGGCGCACGCCCCGGAGGACGTCGAGGCCGCTGAGCCCCGGCATCATCACGTCGAGGAGGACCACGTCGAAGCGCTCCTCGTCCAGTCGCCGCAGGGCCCCCTCGCCGTCGGCGGCGCCCTCGGCCTGGAACCCGCGGGCGCCGAGGCGCCGGGTGAGCATGTCCCGGTTCAGCTCGTTGTCGTCGACGACGAGGAGCCGCACCGCGGAAGCGTCGAGAGGGGGCGTGGGCGGGCGCGGACCGGGGGCGGCGACGAAGGGAGTCCCCGGCGACGGGGACTCGAGGAACGGGCTGGCGGTCCCGGACGGCGACGGAGTGGGGGGAACCGCCTCGTCGGCAACCTCGAGGGCCCGCCGGGCGGCGGTTCGAATCTTCTCGAGGTCCGCGACGTACCCCGTGTCGCCGTGGTCTCGCGCCTCGTCTCGCAGCAGCTCCGCGTACCCGATGATCTGGGAGAGGGGGGTCCGGAGATCGTGACGGAGCCGGGCGCGCGGGTCGACCTTCGGGTCGGTCATTCCCCGGGACCTACCAGCCGAGGGCCGCCACCGCCACCCCGGTAACGACGATCAGGGCCCCGGCCAGGGCGTCCCCGTAGCGGTCGAGCCAGGGCGCCTGGAGAACCTTCACCGCCCCGCTGCGGGCCACGAGCACGAGGGCGACCATCGTCGCGATGGTGGCGACCTCGTAGATGGCGATGAGCCCGACCAGCCGCGCCGGACCGAGGGGAGCCGCGGCGAGGATGATGGGGATCAGCCGCACGCAGGGATCGACGCTGAAGAGCAGGACCAGGCCGAGCACCGTGGCTCGGGACGGATCGTGGACGTGATCGAAGTGAGGGTGGGCGTGGCCGTGCAGCTTGCCGGCCAGGCCCCGGCGCAGCCCCCACAGGCCATAGGCGAGACCGAAGCCGATCAGGAGGATCCCGGCCACCGACTCCAGGCGGGTCCCGAAGGCCTCGAGCATCTCCTGCCCCAGCCGCAGGGCCAGGAGGCCCAGGACCACGGAGACGGTGACGTGGACGAAGCCGCACAGGAGAGTCACCTGGGCCGTCCGCGCCGCCGACCACCCGCGGGCTCGTCCCACCGCCATGAACGGGACCCAGTGATCCGGGGCCATGGAGTGCAGCGCCCCCACCACCGCGGCGGTGCCGGCCAGAGCCCAGAAGACGGCGTCGTTCGTCATCGATCCCTCGATCTCCCGCCGCTCCCGGCGGCCGCATCTATCATGCCACGGCCATCTTCGTGGTGGTGGCCCAGTCCCTCGCCGGACGGCTTCGGTCGCGACGCGGCCCGAGCCTCGAGCCAGTCCACCCACACGCTCACGCCCTCGGCGGTCCGGGCCGAGAGCGGGAGCAGGGACGCCGCCGGGGCCACCCGGGCGAGGCCCGCCTCCAGAGCGGAGACGTCCAGCTCCAGGTGGGGCAGCAGGTCGACCTTGGTGAGGAGGACGAGGTCGGCCTTGCGGAACATCACCGGGTACTTGAGCGGCTTGTCCTCTCCCTCGGTCACCGAGAGGGCGACCACGCTCACCGCCTGGCCCAGGTCGTAGACGGCGGGGCACACGAGGTTCCCCACGTTCTCGACAAAGAGATAGTCGAGACCGCCGGTGGGAAACCCGTGGAGCGCACGGTGAACCATCTCCGCGTCCAGGTGGCAGGCGGTCCCGGTGGTGATGGCGACGGCCGGGACGTCCACTGCCCGCAGGCGGTCGGCGTCGCGCTCGGTCTCCAGGTCCCCGGCGATGACTCCCAGGCGCCGCCGACCCGAGAGGGCCCGCGCGGTGGCCTCGAGGACCGCGGTCTTCCCGGCGCCGGGCGAGCCCATGAGGTTGACCGCGAGGATTCCCTGGCGGTCCAGGTGCTCCCGGTTGTGAGCCGCCGTGCGGTCGTTGACGGCGAGGATGTTCTCGTGCACGTCGACCGAAACCACGTTGGGGTCGCCACACCCACAGGTGTCGCACATCAAGGCACCTCCATCTCGATCTGCTCGAGGATGAGCTCGTCTCCCCCGCTGAGCCGGGCGGCCTCCCCGCACACTGCGCACCGGAGGGGGGGGTCCGAGGGGACCGCGCGGCCGCAGGAAGGGCAGGACCACGCGGCGTCGACGCGCCGGATCTCGAGCTCGGCGTCCGCGAGGATCCCCTCGCGACACAGCGAGAACGCGGTCTCGAAGAGCGCGGGCTCCACGCCGGAGACGGCTCCGATGGCCACCGTGAGCCGGTGCACGGCCACCGCCTGACGGGAGCGGGCCTCCTCCTCCACCCGGTCGGCCAGCGCGCGCACCAGCGAGTACTCGTGCATCAGCAGATCCTCGGCAGCTGCTCCCCGGAGAGCCGTTCCAGGAGACGGTGGCTGCCGATCCGGGTGCGGAGCACGAGGCGACCCGGGTCCTCGGCAACGACCCGGCCGATGAGCCGGGCCCCCTCCCCCCCGGGCTGGGACCGGACCGCGAGGAGCGCCTCCTCGGCCTGCTCCCCCGGCACCACCGCGAGGAAGCGTCCCTCGCAGGCCACGTAGAGAGGATCGAACCCCAGCAGCTCGCACGCGCCCCGCACCTCGTCCCGCACCGGGATGTGGGCCTCCTCCAGCCGAATGCCCACCTTCGACGCGACCGCGACCTCGCTGAGGGCGGTGGCCAGCCCCCCCCGGGTGGGATCGCGCAGGACGTGGGTCTCGGGCACCGCCTCGAGGAGAGCCCCCACCGGGGCCACGACCGGGGCCGAGTCGGAGACGAGCTCGGTCTCCAGGTCGATGCCCTCCCGGGCCGCCATCACCGCGATTCCGTGGTCCCCGACCGGCCCCGACACCAGTACCGCGTCTCCGGCGGCAGCCCGGGCCGGACCGACGCTCACCCCCTCGCGGACCCGGCCCACCCCCGACGTGTTCACGTAGATCCCGTCACCCTTGCCCCGGTCCACCACCTTGGTGTCGCCGGTCACCAGCGTCACCCCCACGTGGCCGCAGGCCTCCGCCATTGCTGCCACGACCCGCTCCAGGTCGCTCATGAGGAAGCCTTCCTCGATCACCAGACCCGCGCTCAGATAGAGCGGCTCCGCTCCGCACATGGCCAGGTCGTTCACGGTGCCGTGCACCGACAGGGAGCCGATGTCGCCTCCCGGGAAGAAGACCGGCTTCACCACGAAGCTGTCGGTGGTGAAGGCCAGGCGGGTGTCCCCCACGGTGACGACGGCGCCGTCGCCGAGTGAGTCGAGGTGGGGATTGCGGAACGCGGGGACGAACAGCCGGTCGATGAGCCGGGAGGTGAGGGTCCCCCCGCCGCCGTGGGCGAGCTGGACGATGTCGCCGTGGTCCAGCGGCGTCGGGCAGCTGAGGAGCCCGTCGACCCTCCTCGTCACCCGGTGCCCTCCGCCCGGGCGCTGGACCCGTCCTGG
Source organism: Acidobacteriota bacterium (assembly GCA_022340585.1). Taxonomy (GTDB): domain Bacteria; phylum Acidobacteriota; class Vicinamibacteria; order Fen-336; family Fen-336; genus JAJDNS01. Next base: position 39,222 of record JAJDNS010000044.1, on the reverse strand, counting down.
CGGGCCCGCCCGTAGTGGAAGTACGCGGCGCAGGCCCCCTCGGTCGAGACCATGGTGGCCCCCAGGGGGTGCTCGGGGGTGCACCGGGTGCCGAACTCGGGGCACTCGCTGGGCCGGAGCCGTCCCTGGAGCACGAGCCCGCTCTGACACTCCTCGGGCTCGTTCACCTCGATCCCACCCACGTCGAACACCTCGGCGGCGTCGAGGCGGGAGTACTTCGGGGCGAGGGTGTAGCCGCTTCTCGGGATCTCTCCCACTCCCCGCCAGCTCCGGTCCGAGACGACGAAGACGTCGTCGATCATCCTGAGGGCCGCGGGGTTGCCCTCGCGGACCACCGCCCGGGGGTAGCGGTTCTCGACCCGGGCCTGCCCACTCTCGAGCTGGGTCACGGCGGCGAGGGCGCCCTCGAGCAGGTCCAGCGGCTCGAAGCCGGTGACCACGATGGGCACCCCGTGTCTCTCGGCCACCGGCTCGTAGTCCCGGTACCCGGTGACCGCGCAGACGTGCCCCGGGGCCAACAGCCCCTGGATCCTCACGTCCTCGCTCGACAGCAGGGCCTCGAGGGCCGGCGGCACGAGAACGTGGGCCACGAGGACCGAGAAGTTCTCGAGGCCCTCCTTCGCCGCCCGGCTCACGGCCATGGCGTTGGCGGGGGCAGTGGTCTCGAAGCCCACCGCGAAGAAGACGACCTTCCGCCCGGGGTTCTCCCGGGCCAGGCGGAGGGCGTCCAGGGGCGAGTAGACGATCCGCACGTCACCGCCACCGGCCTTCACCTTCAGGAGATCGGTGTGCGAGCCGGGCACGCGGAGCATGTCGCCGAAGGAGCAGAAGATGACGTCCGGCCGCGAGGCGATGGCCACCGCGCGGTCGATCATCTCCAGGGGGGTGACGCAGACCGGGCAGCCGGGACCGTGCACCAGGCTCAGCCCGGCGGGCAGGAGCTCGTCGAGGCCGAACTTGAGGATCGAGTGAGTCTGCCCCCCACAGACCTCCATGAGGGTCCACGGCCGCGTGACGGTCTCGCGGATCCGATCGGCGACGGCCCGGACCGCCTCGGGATCGCGGTACTCGTCGACGTGGCGCATCAGGAGCTCTCGGAGCCATCGGCCGCCGGCGTCGCCGAGGTGTCGGGGGGGGGGCCCAGCTCGGCCAGCTCCCCCATCTCCTTCAGGGCGGCCAGGGTCTCGTGGGCCGCCTCCTCGTCGATCCGGGAGATGGCAAAGCCCACGTGCACCAGGACGTAGTCCCCGACCTGCACCTCCGGCACGTAGGCGAGACAGGCCTGACGCTGCACCCCGGAGAAGTCCACCCGCCCCATCCGCAGCTCACCGTCCCCGTCGATCTGGATCACCTTCCCCGGCACCGCAAGGCACATGTCTGTCGTCCCCCTCTCCTGTCCCGTCCTCCGTCCTCTCCCCGGCCGGGACGTGTGTCCCCTCCATCATGCCCTGCCCACGGCATCGGCGACCAGCGCCTGGCCCAGGGCGAGCCCTCCGTCCCCTGGCGGCACCTCGCCGTGCTGCCACACCACGTGGGCGGGCTCGAGTCGCCGCCGCACGTCGACGACGAGCCGCTCGTTCTGGAAGCACCCTCCGGTCAGCACCACGGGGAGCGGCCCGTGACGCTCGGCGGCCTCGGCAACCGCCGCCGCCGCGGCCTCGGCGAGGGCATTGTGGAAGCGGGCGGAGACCCCAGGAGCGGGGACTCCGGCGAGCAGGTCATCGACCACTCCCCGCACCGTGGGCCGGAGGTCGATCTCCGACATCTCTCCCACGCGCTGGAGGGAGAAGGGATAGGCCCCCGCCTCGCCCTCGTCCGCCACCAGGTTCCACTCCAGGGCGACCTGCCCCTCGTAGGTCGCACGGCGCCGGCCGAGGCCGAGAGCCCCGACCGCGTCGAAGTAGCGCCCGGCCCCGTGGGCCAGCGGCGCCTGCACCCCCTTGGCGATCATCTGACGGACCACGGACCGCTCGCGCGCCGGGACCTCGCGGAACAGCGAGAGCTCCTCGAGGGGAGGGGCCCCGTCGAACGCGTCGTCGAGGGCGGCCAGGGCCAGCCGCCAGACCTGCCGGATCGCCTCGTCGCCACCGGCCAGACGCAACGGCCGCAGCGTCGCCAGGCGCTCGAAGCCCTCGAAGGTGGCGAGCAGCAGCTCGCCGCCCCACGCCGTCCCGTCGGTCCCGAGACCGGTTCCGTCCCAGGCCAGGCCCAGGACCGGCCCTTCGAGACCGTGCTCGGCCATCGCGCTGGCCACGTGGGCATGGTGGTGCTGCACCCCGACCTTGACCGGCTCGGGGCGCTGCTCGGCGTGCATCGTGGAGAAGTAGTCCGGGTGCAGGTCGTGGGCCACGACCTCGGGGCGGATCCCCAGGAAGCGCTGGAACCGCTCGATCTGCTCCTCGTAGTGCCGGCACGCCTCGAGGTTGTCCAGGTCCCCCACGTGCGGCCCCAGCCACGCCTGGTCGCCGGCGGCGAAGCAGAACGTGTTCTTGAGGTGAGCGCCACACGCCAGCACCGGCCGGCGCACGGGGCGGACGAGGGGCACGGCCCGGGGCACGTAGCCGCGGGCCCGCCGCAGCACCGTGGGCCGGGTGGCGATCACCCGGGCCACCGAGTCGTCGCAGCGGTTCTCGATCTCCCGGTCGTGGGAGAGGAACAGGTCGGCGATCCCGGCCAGGCGCTCGCGCGCCTCCGCGTCTCCGGCCGCCATGGGCTCCTCGGACAGATTCCCCGAGGTCATGACCAGGGGCCGATCCGTCTCCGCCAGGAGCAGGTGGTGGAGCGGGGTGTAAGCGAGGAGCAGGCCGACGAGGGGGTTCCCGGGCGCCACCGCGTCGGCGAGTCCCTCCCCCTCCCGACGACGCACGAGGACGATGGGACGCTCGACCGCCTCCAGCAGACGACGCTCCTCCGTCTCCAGCACCGCCCATCGCTCCGCCTCGGCCAGGTCGCGCACCATCACCGCGAAGGGCTTCTCGTCCCGCCGCTTGCGCTCGCGGAGGAGGCGGACGGCGCCGGGACTGGTGGCGTCGCAGGCAAGGTGGAAGCCTCCGAGGCCCTTCACCGCGACGATGGCACCGGCACGCAGGCGCGCCGCGGCCGCCTCGACCGCCCCCCCGGCGGCCGAGTCGGGGGCGAGCGTCCAGCCCTCCCCGTCGACCAGCCGCAGCCGGGGGCCGCAGTCCGGACAGGCGTTGGGCTGGGCGTGGAAGCGTCGGTCCCCGGCGTCCCCGTACTCATTGAAGCAGCGGGAGCACAGGGCGAACCCGGCCATGGTCGTGTGCGCCCGGTCGTACGGGACGTCGCGGGCGATCGTGTACCGAGGGCCGCACGCCGTGCAGTTGGTGAAGGGGTAGCGGTGTCTCCGGTCGGCGGGGTCGAGCACCTCGGCCAGGCAGGCTCCACACGTGGCGAGGTCCGGAGGGATCGACACCCGTCGACGCTCCCCCCTCTCGCTGGTCGTGATCTCGAAACCCGCCACCGTCTCCGCCGGGATCGTGGCCACACGCACCTCGTCGAGAACCGCGGGGGGAGGGGACTCGGCTCGGAGCCGCGCCACGAACCGGTCCAGGACCTCGGTCGGGCCGAAGGCCTCGATGGTCACCCCCGCGGCATCGTTGCGCACGCGCCCGGCGACGCCCCCGTCGCGGGCGAGCCGGTAGACCCACGGCCGGAAGCCCACTCCCTGTACCGTGCCCCGGACCTCGATGCGGCGACCCTCGTCTGGCATGGGGATGGAGGAGCCCGAGGGCTACGGGGCCGACTCGTCCTCGCCCGCGGAGACCAGGGCGGCCCGTTGGGCGGTGGCCTCGCGGCGCTTCCGACAGCTCGGTCGGAGGTGGCTGTTCCGGCACCGCACCTCGAGGTGCTCGAACACCTGCTGCGCCTCGTCACAGCCCCACGTGAGGGTCATGGTGACGTGTTGCTTGATGTCCTCGCGGAGACCCCTGGACTCCGGGTCACGGCGCAGGTGCTTGAAGGCGATCCGGTTGAGCTCGCGCAGGGCGTCGCAGACCTCCCGGGCCTCGAAGCCCTGCTCGAAGCGCCGCTCCGCGAGGTCTCGGCAGTACGAGACCAGGATGCCCCGCTCGCGCGTCCGCACCGCGTTCATGAGGTGTCGGAGGATCAGGGTGTGGTTCCACCGATGGTCGTCGTCGCTGACGTCCTGGTAGCTCGGGAACCGCTCCTGCCCCTCGGGGCCCATCAGGACCCCGGTGAACTCGGCCGCGATCTCCGACGCGTGCTTCTTCAGGAGCCGGTGGATCAGGAGGTTGGTCTCGACGTGCCCCTCCTTCATCGCCTCCCGGTTGGCGCGCATCCACTCGATGGCGTCGGTGCGGCGGTTCTCCAGGAGAAACGGCAGCCGCTGGAGGACGTGGAGGCGCGGCCGCGGCTCCCAGCCCAGTAGCTCGCGGGTCCGCCTCGCGTCGATGGTCATCGCCTTGTCGATGTAGCGCGCCATCCAGGGGCGCTCGAACGGGCGTCGACCGACCAGCCGGCCCGCCACGTCGAGGGCCCACATGCCGGGCCCGCACAGCGGACGGGGCATGTGGATCGCCTTCCGGGGCCCGTCGAAGTGGATCCTCGTCGCCTCGTCGAACAGCTCCTGGTGGGAGGTGGCGCCGTCCGGGCTCGCCTGCAGGACCACCCCCGGGGGAAGCTCGCCGCCGTGGTGGAGAAGCTCCTGGAAGAAGAGGGTGAGGTCGTCGACGTGGAGGTACGGGATCGCCGAGTGCCCCCGCCCGCCGAGGACCCGGGCGTTCCAGGCCTTCGACAGCCACGTCTCGAGGAACATGAACAGCGGCGGGTACTCGCACCAGTCCGAGAAGAGCGCGGCGAAGCGGAGGATGGTCGACGGGAAGTGCTCCTCGTACTCGACGAGCATCCGCTCGCCGATGGCCTTGGTGCGGGCGTACAGGTGGTCTCCATCGGGGGGAGTCTCCTCGGTGAGAGCGCTCCCTTCGGCCGGGAAGGCGCACGCGGCGGTCGAGCTGGAGAAGACGAAGCGCTTCAGCCCGAGCCCCTTCGACAGCTCGAGCACGTGGCGCAGCCCGTCCACGTTGGTCCGCCAGTACTCCGGATGGTCCTCGCCGGTGAAGTCGTAGTGAGCGGCGAGATGGATGAGCTGGTCGGCGCCGCCGGCGCGCTCGATCTCCGCGAAGATCGGGGCGATGGCCGCACGGTCGCCGATGTCGGCCTGGTGCCAGGTGATGTTCGGGTGCACCGGGGCCCCGGACCGCGCCTGCGAGCGACGGGCGAGGCCGACGATGCGGTGGTCCTCCTTGAGCTCCTCGAGGAGGTGGCGACCCACGAAGCCGGAGGCCCCGGTCACCACGAGACGCGGGAGGCTCATGGCTCCCCCACCACGACCTCGTCGCCGGCGAGCTCGAACCGGACCGGCGCCAGCCGGCGATTCGGAGGCCCGGCCACGGGCTGCCCCTCGGCGTCGAAGGCGCCTCCGTGGCACGCGCAGACGTAGCGAGCGTCCTCCTCGCTCCAGCGCACCCGGCACCCGAAGTGGGTGCACAGCAGGCTCCGGGTCACGATGCCGGCATCAGTGCGCACCAGCTCCACCGGGGTGTCGTCGTAGTCCACGATCACCCGCTTCCCGGAGGAGAGCTCCCGGAGCGGAACGCGAACCCGGCGGTCGGGCGGCGGCGCCGGGGCACAGGCATTCACCAGAGGGGCGCCGAGCCCGGCCCCGAGGACGGCCAGCGTGCGCCGCCGGACACGGGACGAGGGCCCCCCCCCGGATCGGGCTCCGCTCATGGCGCGCTCCTCCACCCGCAGGGACCGGCGAGATCCCTCCCCTCGACCCTCCGGACAAGGACGACGGCGAGGCCCATGAGGCCGTCCGCCACCCCGGAGAGGGGAACGACCCAGGGGACCGAGTCGACGGCGGACGTGAGCAGGAGGAACACGACGGCCACCGACTTCGTGACGACGAGCAGCAGCACGCCCCGGTAGCGGAAGTACTCGACCAGGTACGCCGTGGCCGCCACGAAATGAAAGGCCCCGGCCTGGCGGGCGAAGAAGAGGGGCTGAACCGGGCCGAAGCCGCCGAAACGGGCCCCCCATTCGGGAGCGAGGACCAGGAACAGGCCGACCGCGATGCTGTGCACGGCGATGAGGACCACGAGCGCCCGCTCGGCGCGGGCGACACCTGGCCCCGGCGGGTCCGACGCCACCATGCTCTCTCGGCTGGCCATCAGCTCTCCGGACGCTCCTCGGCCCCGGGCTCCTCCCACCAGGTCTGCGGCGTCAAGGGCGTGTCCCGCCGCGTGGCGGGCCGACCCAGGCGCTCGAGCTCACGGAGCACCTCGACGACAGCGGGCCCCACCGCGCCCCGGACGGCCGGGCTCAAGCCTACACCCATCTCCGTGCGCTCCGGCACCGCCCCCACGAGCAGGACCTCTGCGGGCGCCTGTCCCGCGAACTCGGCGGTGAGCAGCGCCTCCTTGAGCCCGGGGTCGTGAGGGGTCAGGCGGGCCTGGGGGGGGTGCTTCAGGATCTCGTCACGACGGTAGAGCCGGATGGTCCCCGGAGGCGCGTCCGCACGCACGGTGTCGACGAGGATCAGGGCCCCGACGTTCGTCACCCAGGGCACCAGGTCGAGCCCCGGGGTCCCCAGGTCGCTCACCGCCACCCCCTCGGCAAAGACGTGCTCCGCCAGCAGCACCTGGATCACCCAGGGACCGAAGGCGTCGTCTCCCATCAGGACGTTGCCCAGGCCAACGACCCCGATCGGGGGGGCGTTCATTGCGGACAGGGGCCGTGCTCGGCGAGATAGGCGGCGAGCACCTCTCTATAGCGCCTTCACCCGCGCGACCTCTCTTCCCTCGAGGTCCAGGGTGTGGATGGCGCAGGCCAGGCAGGGGTCGAAGGAGTGGATGGTCCGCAGCACCTCGAGGGGGCGCTCCGGGTCGGCGATGGGGTTTCCGACGAGCGAGGCCTCGTAGGGGCCCTTCTGGTCCTTCGAATCGCGGGGGCTGGCGTTCCACGTGGTGGGAACCACCGCCTGGTAGTTCTTGATCTTCCCGCCCTGGATGACCGCCCAGTGCGAGAGGGTGCCCCGCGGAGCCTCGTGGAAGCCGTAGCCCCGCACCTCCCCGCTGGGGAACGACGGGGGGTTGAAGATGTCGGTGTCGCCGCTGGCGATGTTCTCGACCAGGAGCTGCCAGTGCTTCTGCCCCAGCTCGGAGATGACCGCGGTACGCACCGCCCGCGCCGCGTGCCGCCCGAGGGTGGAGTGGAGCATGGCCGGCGTCACCTTCACCCCGGCCACCGCCGAGACCTTCCCCAGGGCCGCGTCCGCCCACCGCTTGGTGGGCTCGTGCCCCGCGACGTATCCCACCAGCACCTGGGCCAGCGGACCCACCTGCATGGGCTGGCCCTGGAAGCGGGGGGCCTTCACCCAGGAGTACTTGCCCTTCTCGTCGTACTCGGTGTGGTTCGGGACGGTCTCTTCCTCGTAGGGATGCCTCTGCCAGTCGCCGTCGTACCACGAGTGGGCGATCGACTCCTCGACGCCGTCCCGGAAGTAGTCGTCGTTGAAGCTGGTGATCGCCTTGTGCGTCGAGAAGTCACCGTTCATGATCGTCCCGCCGGGCAGGTCGCACTCGGTCCCGGTGGTGTCCACCGGGAGATCCGGGACCGCGAGGTAGTTGGTGACTCCGGCGCCGTGGCCCAGCCACTCCGGGTACATCGCCCCGATGGCGCACACGTCCGGGACGTAGACCTGCTGTACGAAGCCGACGACCTCGTCGAGGAGGCTCTTCACCCGGTACAGCTTCTCCATGTTGAGGGTGGCCTGGTTGTCGAGGTTGATGGCGTTGGCCACCCCGCCCACCGCGAGGTTCTGGATGTTCGGCGTCTTCGACCCCAGGGTCGTCACCACCTCGTTGGCCTTGCGCTGGTAGTCGAGGGCCTGCAGGTAGTGGTGCACGCCCAGCAGGTTCACCTCCGGGGGCAGCTTCATCGCCGGGTGGCCCCAGTAGCCGTTGGCGAAGATTCCCAGCTGACCGGCGTCCACGAAGGACTTCAGCTTGTCCCGGGTGGCCTGGAGCGCCACCGTGCCGTTCATCGGCCACGGCGACAGGCTCTCGGCGAGGGCCGAGGCCTTGGCTGGGTCGGCCTTCAGCGCGGACACCACGTCCACCCAGTCGAGGGCCGAGAGGTGGTAGAAGTGCACGATGTGATCGTGGAGGGCGTGGGCGATCACGATGAGGTTCCGGATGTACTGCGCGTTCTTCGGGATCTCGAGCTGCAGGGCGTTCTCCACCGCCCGCACCGAGGTGATGGCGTGCACGGTGGTGCAGACCCCGCAGATGCGCTGGGTGAAGATCCAGGCCTCTCGCGGGTCGCGGCCGACGAGGATGTTCTCGATTCCCCGCCACATCTGCCCCGATGCCCAGGCGTTGCGTACCGAGCCTCCGTCCACCTCCACGTCGATGCGCAGGTGACCTTCGATCCGCGTGATCGGGTCGATGACGATTCTGGTCATGTCTCTCTTCCTCTCCTCGCCGCCGTCAGGCGCGGGCCGGCTCCTCCCGGGGGCCGGCCAGGATCGGGAACACCGTCACCGCGGCCACGTAGAGGACGACCTCGAGGGCCACGATACCGAAGGTGATGAGCAGCTCCGGGACGGCCGGGAAGTAGCTCCACTCGTCCCCGGGGGCGAAGCCCACCAGGTAGACATTGAACCGGTAGACGACGCCGGCGGTGATCAGCACCATGCCGCCGAGGAACTGCTGCCCCGGATCGCGGCGGCGGGTTTCCGAGGTGAAGATCAACGCCCCGCCGGCCAGCAGCAGCATCTCGACCAGGAACGCGAATCCGCGAAGATCGGCAAAGACGCGCCCGAGCTGCCCGCGCAGGCCGACGTCGATCAGGCGGAAGGCGAAGAAGAACCAGGCGACCCACATGACGACCCTCGCCAGGCGCCCGAGCATCTCCGTCTCCCGGGGACGGCCGAAGGCGCTCGAGGCGAGGTGGCCTTCGAGGACCACGACCCCGTAGCCGATGATGACGCAGTTGACGAGGAACAGGAACGGCAGCCACGGGGTGAACCACAGGGGGTCGAGCTTGGGCCCGGTCAGGAGCATCATCGTGCCGAGCGAGGACTGGTGCATCGTGGGCAGGAGCAGCCCGAGGGCGATGATCCAGACCTGCCAGCGCGTGACGAAACGGAGCCCCTTCTCGGCGAAGCGGCCGAGGCCCGTGTCCGGGCTCTGAGACCACTTCTCGAAGAAGGCTGGCGACAGCTCCACCAGGAGCACCGCGACGTAGGCCGCCACGCACAGCGCGACCTCGAGCTGAGGCGACCCCGTCCAGCGCCAGAAGAAGACGGGCACCTTCCACAGCGACCAGGGCCGGCCCAGGTCGATGGTCACCGCCAGGACCGCGAGCCCGTAGCCGAGGAGGCTGGTCAGGATGGCCGGTCGCACCAGGGGGTGGTACTCGCCCTTGTTCAGGATGTAGACGAGGAGGGCGACGGCGTAGCCCCCGCAGCCCAGGGCGGTGCCGGTCACCACGTCGAAGGCGATCCAGACACCCCAGGGGTAGCCGTCGTTGAGGTTGCTCACCGCGCCGAGACCGGCGGCAAAGCGCCACACGGTCATGATGGCGCCGAGGGCCACGAAGACCAGGAGGATGCGGACGGGACGGGTCCAGAGCGACCCTCCCACCGGGGAGTGGACGGTGTCGTGGCTCACGGCGCCACCCCCTTCCCTGAATCGGCCGCATCGGGGCCGTCCTCCTTCTTCCGGTTGCGCAGCATCACGAGGCCCAGCGCGGTGTAGAGGGCCACGGGGGCGATGAAGCCCTTGTAGATCCCCTCCTGGACCGCGTAGGCCACGTGGGGAATGCCCTGGTCGCCGTAGTCGGGAAGGCCCAGCTTCTCGAAGTCCACGTGGGACAGGTACAGCACCTGGGTGCCGCCGGCCTCGGTCTCGCCGTAGACCTTCGGCACGTAGGCGTCGGGATTCGCGTCGAGACGCCTCTTCGCCTCGGCCAACAGCTCGCTGCGCTTGCCGTAGATGACGGCCTCTCGAGGACAGACCTCGCAGCACGCGGGGCCGTGGCCCCGGGGGTAGCGGCTGAAGCCGCTGTCGGTCTGCGTGAAGGTGGCGTCCTGCACCCGGTGCCGGCACAGCTCGCACTTCACGATCTTCGGGACCGCCTTGTCGAACTCGAACTTCGTCACCTCGAACGGGCAGGCCATCTGGCAATAGCGGCACCCGACGCAGTAGCTGGGGTCGTAGCTGACGATGCCGGTGGTCTCGTCCTTGTGGAGCGAGCCCAGCATGCACGCGCTGGCGCACGCCGGGTCCACGCAGTGCATGCACTGCATCTTCACGTAGGAGGTCTGCTGCTCGTCCTTGTAGAGCTTGATGACGTTCTTGGTCCTGGAGTTCAGGCCCAGAGGGGCCTGGTACAGGCCGTCCGGGCTGCGGTCGGGCTCCAGGTCGTTGGCCCTCAGGCAGGCCGAGACGCAGGCCTTGCAGCCGATGCATCGCGTGGTGTCGTAGAGCATGCCCACCGCTTCGGGAGGAACCACTCCGGAGGCGCGGCTTGCCGCAACCGGCGAGGCCGCGGCCGCGGTGGCCGCCCCCGTCCCGGCGAGCACGCGCAGGGCGCGCCGCCGGCCGGGATTCACGACGTCACCTCCTTGTCGTCGGGGGGGGGCGGCGGATCGCCTTCGTTCTCCGCGCTCAGCTTCTTCGCGAACCTGTACCCGGCGCCCAGCGCCCCGCCCACCACGAGGCCGGTGAGCCCGGTGGCGACGGCGCCCACCTTGCCCTGCGACGCCTCGATGGGCGGGTAGGTGTCGGGCGGAGTCGGACGGTCGATCTCCACGGTGTCGTGGAGCGGCACCCGGAAGGCCACCTTCTGCTCGGTGCACCCGAAGCAGGGATGGCCGAGCCCGATGGGCCAGGCGTCCACCGTCTCCCCGAACTGCAGCGTCGAGCAGCTCGCGTGGGTCGCCGGCCCCTTGCAGCCCGTCTTGTAGAGGCACCAGCCCTGACGGTGTCCCTCGTCCCCGAACTGCTGCACGAAGCGACCGGCGTCGAAGTGCGCCCGCCGCGGGCAGTGCTCGTGGATGGTGCGACCGTAGGCGAACATCGGGCGCCCCTTGTCGTCCAGCGCCGGGAGCGTACCCAGGGCCACGAACTGCAGCGCGGTGCCCAGGAAGATGTACGGGTTGGCGGGACAGCCCGGCAGGGTCACCACCGCCTTGTCCTTGAGGACCGTGGGGGCCCCGGTGGCCCCGGTGGGGTTCGGGTCGGCCGAGGGGATGCCGCCCCAGGACGCGCACGAGCCGATGGCGATGACCGCCGCCGCCTTGTCCGCGACCTCCTCGACCAGCTGGAGCGCGGTCTTGCCGCCAATCATGCAGTAGATCCCGTCGTCCCTGGTGGGGATCGCGCCCTCGACCACGCAGATGTACTTCCCTTCGTTGGCCTTCATGGCCGCGTGGAGCGCGTCCTCGGCCTGGTTCCCCGACGCCGCCATCAGCGTCTCGTGGTAGTCCAGGGAGACGAGGTCCAGGATCAGCTTGGCGATGTCCGGGTGCGAGGTGCGGAGGAGCGACTCCGTGCACCCCGTGCACTCCTGGAAGTGCAGCCAGATCACCGAAGGCTTGACCCCGGCGGCGGCCGCCTCCGCGACCCGGGCCGCGGCGCTCGCGTTGAGGCCGACCGCGGCGGCGGCCATGGTGATCACCTTGACGAAGCTGCGGCGGTCCAGACCGCCCTCAGCCGTGTCGGGACTCGCGAAAGACCGGAGGTCGTCCATTGCTCGTCGCCTCCCCGCTCGTGCTCGATCAGTGCGCCGGCCCGGGCGTCACGCGGTCCGGGCAGTGTGGCCCACCATGCCTGCAACACCCGAGTCCCGTAAATGCACCCGATGATCCATTCATCCTGGGGCAGGACGGGCTCGTTCGGTCGTCCTGGGCGATCTACCGGCTCTGCCGGAACTGTATTGTTTCGCCCGCGACCGTTTCACTCCCGGTCGCCGCCCGCGGACTCGTGAGCTGAGACCGGCGGACCGCCTACTGCTCGACCGCGAGCTCGTCGCGGGGAAAGAGGTCCCGGTTGAGGGTCCCCTCGATCGACCCCGACGCCGGCCGGAGGCGACCGAGGGCCTCGACCACCTCCAGCGAGCGGGCGGCCCCGAGGCGAGACGCCCCTTCCCGGGCCCGCGCCCGCCAGACCTCGGGCTCGAAGGAGATGGGATCGAGGCTTCCGATGAGGACCCCCCGCTCCTCGCCCTCGAGGACGTGGGGGAAGGCGGTCCGGAACGTCCGGTACACTCGCGGCGTGGGCGACCACGTGCACATGACCCCTCCCGGTTCCAGCCGCCGGCCCGCGGCCCGGAAGAACTCGAGTGAGTAGAGGTTCCCGCTGCCCGCGGTCTCCGGAAACGTCGCGTCGGTCTCGATGAGGTCGTAGGTGTCGGTGGCGGCCTCGAGGGCCTTGCGGCCATCCGCGAGGCGGATCCGGAGCCGGGAGTCCTCGAGCAGGCGCCTCAGGTCGGGGATGTCGACGAAGCCGACCAGTCGCCAGAGGGCTCGCGGTTGAGGGCGGGCGATCTCGAACACCGTGGTCGACAGGGTCTCGGACCGGTACGACGCCGCCGACGCGGTGTCCCCCGACCCCAGGCCCACCACCGCCACCCGCCGGGGAGCGGGATGGACCGAGGCCGGGAGCGCTCCCAGAAGGGTGTGGCCGCTGCCGTAGGGCAGCCAGCTGTTGCCCCTCCCGTTGATCGAGAGCCGCCAGTCCCCCTGTTCCGGCGTGAGCGCCACCACTGCTGTGCCGTCCTCGTCGAAGATGGCGACCGGCACCTCCCTCGTCATCCCGTGAAGCCTCATCCAGAGCCGATCCGGGCCGGGGACGCACGCCGCCAGCAGGGCGAGCACCGTCGCCGGCACCACGAAGGAGACGCCGTAGTAGCGCAGGCCCACCAGCGCGAACGCGACCCCGCAGGCGAGCAGCAGCCGGAGGGTGCCGGGGGTCCCGAGAAGGGCCAGGGTGACCAGGCCCACGAGCAGGCTCCCCGCCGTGCAGCCGGCGATGTTCGCGGCCTGGAGCGTCCCCACCCGGCGGCCGCTCGTCGCCGGGTTGTCCTGGACCGCGCGCTGCAGCACCGGGAACGAGAACCCCATCAGCACGGTGGGGAGGAAGAGCAGCGCGAAGGGAAGGACGACGTACAGACGGATCACGTGGGTCGAGTCAGACACGTGGCCGAACTTGAAGAAGTCGTAGGAGGCCCAGTACTCCAGGTACCAGTCGACCAGCGGCCAGTGCGCGGGAAGCGCCACGAGGGCGATCACCGCCGCCGCGGACAGGCCCACGAGAGCGCACTGGGTGACCAGAAAGACCCGCAGGGGGTGCCGGAGGCGCGCCACGAGGGGGGCGCCGGCGAGGCTGCCCAGCGCGGAGCCGAGGAGGTAGACGGAGAGGACCGTCCCGAAGGTGAAGGCAGTCGACTTCACCGCCACGTCCAGCAGCCGAAACCACACGACCTCGAGAGAGAGGGCCACGAAGCCGGACAGGGCGTAGAGGCCGACCCACAGGGCGAAGGGCCGGGCCCCCGGAGGCTCCCTTCCCGTCGCCGCGGGCGCCGCAGCGGGCGCGGCGTCCCCCCGCGACGGCACCGCCGGCAGCGATCCCAGGACCAGGGCGCCGAGCCCGACGAGCCCGTTGGCGGCGGCCGCGACGAGGACGCCACCGAGGATCCCCCCCCGGGGCAGGAGGACCCAGGGCGTGGCGAGGGCCCCGGCCGCCGCACCGAGGACGTTGACGCCGTAGAGCCAGCCGATGCGGCGCCCGGCTCCCTCCACATCGGTCACCACGGCCCGGACCAGGAACGGCAGCGACATCCCCATCAGGACCGTGGGAGGGAGGAGGGCGGCGAAGTGCAGCAGCCCCGCCGACCACGAGGGGCTCGGCAGGTGAACGGCCCAGGGGTAGAGCCAGTCGTAGTAGATCCAGGAGCTCGCGGCCCCGAAGGCGCCGATGAGCAGCTCGAGGAGCGCGAAGGCTCGCAGCGCGGCCGCCGGGCCCACCCGGGCGCTGAGGCAGCCTCCGACGAGGCTTCCGATGCCGAGGCCAGCCATGAACGCGGCGACGATCATCGCCACCGAGTAGAGGCCCACGCCGCTGTGCAGGGCCAGCAGCCGCTGCCAGGTGACCTGGTAGACGAGCGCGGCCACCCCACTCACCAGAAACAGGAGCCCGGCAAAGATCACCCGTGGAGTCTCGCTCGTGGCGCGCCGTTCCCCGGAGGGGACGGCGACGGACTCGGTGCCAGGCATGCCGGCCGAGGCTACGCGGGCCGCCTTCCCCGGTCAAGGCCAGCGACGTTAAGATGCGGCCATGGCTGTCCATCCCGCCGCGATCGTCGCCCCGGGCGCACGCCTGGGCAACGACGTCGAGGTCGGCCCCGGCGCGGTCGTCGAGGAGGGCACCGTGATCGGCGATCGGTGCGAGATCCGCGCCCACGCGACGATCAAGCGCTTCACCACCCTCGGCTCGGACAACACCGTCCACGAGGGGGCGGTCCTGGGCGGCGAGCCCCAGGACGTGGCCTTCGCCGGCGCCGAGAGCCGGCTGGTCATCGGCCGGCGCAACCACATCCGCGAGGGGGTCACGATTCACCGCTCCACGACCCCCGGAGGGGCCACGACGGTGGGATCGGACTGCTTTCTGATGGCCTATGTGCACATCGCCCACGACGACCACCTCGGCGACGCCGTGACCATCGCCAACAACGTGGTGCTGGCCGGCCACGTGGACCTCGACGACCAGTGCTTTCTCTCCGGGGGCGTGGGCGTGCACCAGTTCTGTCGGGTGGGCCGCCTGGCCATGATCGGCGGCGTCTCCAAGGTGGTCCAGGACTGCCTCCCCTTCGTCATCACCGACGGCAACCCCGCCCGGGCCCGCGGGTTGAACGTGGTGGGCCTCCGGCGCGCCGGGATCAAGGCGGCCCAGCTCCGCACTCTCAAGGAGGCCTACCGGCTGTTGCTCCGGGCGGGGCTGCCCCTGGAGACCGCTCTCGGACGCATGCGCGCCCTGGCCGACCCCATGGTGGACGAGATGGTGGCCTTCGTGCGGGGCTCGAAGAGGGGCTTCGCCCACGCCGCTCCACGCTCCGCCGACCCCGACTGAGACGCCCCGCCGGTCCTTGTCAGCGGCGGCTCGGCCCGGCTATTCTGGATTGACGGCGGTGCCACAGGCCGCCGCCCCATTCTCAAGGAGAACTCTCGTGACCAAGCGTGTCCTTCTGTTTCTGGCGACGAACCTCGCCATCCTGCTGATGGTGTCGGTCGTGTTGGCGGTTCTCGGCGCCCTCGGGATCCTCCCCGCCACCGGCGGTCAGGGAGTGCTCCTGGTCTACTGCGCGGTCTGGGGCTTCGGGGCCTCCTTCGCCTCGCTGCTGATGTCCCGCTGGATTGCCAAGCGAGCGACGGGAGTGCGCCTCGTGGACGGCCGGACCGGCAACGCCGACGCGGACTGGCTCCACAACACCGTCGGCAACCTCGCGCGGCAGGCCAACCTCCCGATGCCGGAGGTCGGCATCTACGACGCGCCGGAGGTCAACGCGTTCGCCACCGGCCCGAGCAAGAAGCGGAGCCTGGTCGCGGTCTCCACGGGCCTGCTGCGATCCATGGACCGGAGCGAGGTCGAGGGCGTCCTCGCCCACGAGATCTCCCACATCGCCAACGGCGACATGGTCACCATGACTCTCATCCAGGGCGTGGTGAACGCGTTCGTGATCTACCTCTCGCACGTCGTCGCCGGCATCGTTCGCAACGTCCTGTCCGGGGACCGGGACCGGAGCGGGGGCTTCGGGGGCGGATTCGTCTACTACGGCGTCTACTTCGCCGCTCAGATCCTGTTTGGCCTGGTGGGGTCGATGATCACCGCCTGGTTCTCCCGGGGCCGCGAGTTTCGCGCCGACGCCGGCGCCGCCGGCTTGACCGGCTCGGGCAACATGATCGCCGCCCTCAGGCGTCTCCAGGCCTCCACCGCTCCCGTCGACACGCACCACCGCGAGCTGGCCACCCTCAAGATCGCCGGGGGGCGGAGCCTGATGCAGCTCCTGGCCACCCACCCGCCGCTGGAAGCCCGCATCGCGGCCCTCGAGGGTCGCCCTTCCTGAGCCTCACTCCCGGGTACACAGGGCGGCGACGAGAGCGGTGCGCCGGGGCAGCTCGCTGATCAGAACGTGCTCGCCCCGGGCGTGGGCCCCGCCCCCGACCGCCCCGAGACCGTCCAGAGTCGGGATCCCCGCGGCGGCAGTGAAGTTCCCGTCGGAGCCGCCCCCCACCCGCGCCGCGCCGAGCTCGAAGCCGAGCTCGGCGCTCAGCCGCCGCGCCCGCTCGTAGAGACGCTCCGCCGCCGGTGTGGGCTGGAGCGGCGGGCGGTCGAATCCCCCCTCCACCTGCACCGTGACCCCGGGGTCGACGCACCGGTAGCCCCGGATGGCCTCCGTGGCCCGCTCCGCCTCGTCCCGGGTCCAGGCCCGGGCATCGACGGTGACCTCGGACCGCTCCGGCACGACGTTGTCCGCACTCCCGGCCCGGGCCAGGGTCGGGACGAGAGTCGTGCCCGTCCCCGGCTCGCACCGACCCTCGACGAAGACGACGAATCGGGCCATCTCCGCCAGGGCCGAGGCACCCTTCTCCGGTTCGAGCCCCGCGTGGGCGGCGCGGCCGTGAAAGCGGACGGTGAAGACGCCAGCGCCCTTTCGCGCGACCTTCGCGGCACCGTCCTGGGACGGCTCGAGCACGAGGACCTGGCGGTGGCCTCGGGCCACGCTGAGCAGGAGCCCGCGGGAGTGATCGGAGCCCGTCTCCTCGTCGGGAACGAGCAGGAGCGACACCGGCGAGGGCCGCGTCTCCCGCGCCATGGCCGCGAGCACCGCCATTCCCATGGCCACGCCGGCCTTCATGTCGAAGACCCCGGGACCGGTGGCCCGTCCTCCGTCCAGGCTCCAGGGCATGGACGCCAGCGTGCCTCGGGGCCACACGGTGTCGAGGTGGCCGAGGAGCAGCGTGCCCCCCTCCCGGGGAGCCACCGCGGCCAGGAGCGCGTCTCCGGCCGGCGAGCAGTGCCGCAGCTCGGCGGCGACGCCCCGCTCCTGGAGCCGGTCGCACACCCACTGGGCCAGCCCCGAGACGAGCAGCGCCTCGCCGCTGGGGCTCTCGAGACGGACCAGGTTCTCGAGGTCGGCACAGAGGCGGGGCAGATCCGACTCGAAGACCGACAGCCAGCGCCGCGCCATGGGCCGTCATCATAGCGCCCCGACCCGAGGCCCGACCGAAGTGAGCAACTCGGGGTCGGCCATGGTAGCCTCGGCCTGTCCACGACTGGCGACGGGCAGGGGGATGATGCACAAGCGGCGACTGTTCCTCGTGGCGACGAGTCTCGCGCTGGTCTCCCTGGTGTCCGGTCGGCCGGTCCGGGCCCAGCGCACCGCCAAGCCCGAGCTCCTCGGCCGGCACTGGGTCGCCATCACCGGAAAGCCCCTCGCCGCCACCGCCGGCGCCCTGACCTTCGCCCGCGGCGGGAACGCGGTCGACGCCGCCTGCGCCATGTTGGCCGCGACCTGCACGATGTGGGACACGCTCGGCTGGGGCGGAGAGACCCAGGCCCTGGTCTACGACCCGCGCACGAGCAGGGTGATCGGGATCAACGCCCTCGGCGTGGCCCCGTCCGGGGCGACCCCGGAGCTGTTCCAGGGAAAGGGCCTCCGGTACCCGCCCGCGTATGGACCGCTGGCGGCAGTCACGCCGGGGACACCGGGCGGCCTGATCACCATGCTCGCCGAGTACGGCCGGCTGAGCCTGAAGGAGGTGCTGGAGCCGGCGATCCAGATGGCCGACGGCTACCCGATCGAGGCCCAGCGGGCGCGATCGATCGAGGCCGAGAAGCACCGCCTCGCGCAGTGGCCCTACTCGAAGAGCGTCTTCCTGGTCCACCCGGGCGAGGCGCGTGAGGCGCCGGCCACGGGCGAGGTCTTCGTGCAGGCGGATCTCGCCGCGACCCTGCGCAAGCTCGTCGAGGCCGAGCAGGAGACGCTCCAGTCCGGAAAGGGCCGGCGGGAGGCCCTCCAGGCTGCCTACGACCGCTTCTACCGGGGCGACATCGCGGAGGAGCTCGTCCGCGGCACCCGCGAGCAGGGGGGACTCCTCACCCGGGAGGACCTGGCCCGCTGGACCGTGAAGCTCGAAGAGCCCGTCCACACCCGGTACAAGGACCTCGACGTCTACAAGCTCACGGTCTGGACCCAGGGCCCGGCGCTCCTGCAGGCCCTGAACATCCTGGAGAACCTCGACCTGCAGGCGATGGGCTACAACTCCGCCCGCTACATCCACACCCTCTACCAGGTCATGAACCTCGCCTTCGCCGACCGCGACTTCTACTACGGCGACCCGGCCTTCCCCCCCGAGGAGCCGGTGGAGGGCCTCCTCTCCAGGGACTACGCGCGCCAGCGCTTCGACCAGATCCGCTGGGACCGCAACGACCCCGACGTCCAGCCCGGTGACCCCTATCCCTTCCAGGGGGGAGAGAACCCGTTCCGCTCCTTCCTGGAGCGGTGGCACACCGTGCCCGGTCCCGAGACGGGCCTGCCCGCCCACGACCGCGCCGCCGAGGTCATGCCCTACGCGGAGGCCTTTCGGGCCGGGACCACCTCGGTGGTGGCCGCCGACGCCGAGGGCTGGGTGGTGTCCATGACGCCCAGCGGGGCGTGGGTGCCGGCGGTGGTGGCGGGGCCCACCGGCGTGGGGCTCAGCCAGCGCATGCAGAGCTTCGTCCTCGACGAGGCCGAGAACCCCTACAACGTGTTGGTCCCCGGGAAGAGGCCGCGGGTGACCCTGACCCCGAGCCTCGCCCTGAAGGACGGGCGGCCCCACCTGGCCTTCGCGGTCCAGGGCGGCGACACCCAGGACCAGAACCTGCTCCAGTTCTTCCTGAACGTGGTGGAGTTCGGCATGAACGTCCAGGAGGCGGCGGAGGCCGCGAACATCACGAGCCACCAGATGCGGTCCTCGTTCGGGAGCCACGAGTCGCGCCCGGGGCACCTGACGCTCACGCGCTCGACCCCACCCTGGGTGCGCCGCGAGCTGCGCGCCCGGGGCTACGATCTCGAGCTCGAGACGATCAACTCCGGGCCGATCAACGCCATCCTCTTCGACCGTGAGCACGGCACCCTGCGGGGCGGGTCAGCCATTCACGGCGAGGACTACGGGATCGCCTGGTAGGCAGACGAGTGCCCCACTTGCGGCTCAGCTCGATCGAGGGACCGGGAGAGGTCGTTCCCCTGCACGCCGCCCGGGTGCTCGTCGGGCGCTCCCGCGACTGCGACCTCGTCCTTCCCGACGTGCTCCTCTCCCGCCGCCACGCGGAGATCGTGAAGACGCCCGACGGCTGGAAGGTCAGGGACCTCGGGAGCATGAACGGAACGCGGCTGAACGACGAGCGCTTCGAGGGGGAGCGTGCCCTCGCCGACGGCGACGTCGTCACCGTGGCCGGCTGGAGACTCACCTTCGTCGACGCCGAGGCACCGACGGAGGCCGAGCTCACGCCCAGCCACGAGGTCCGGGTCCACGACATCACGTCGCTGGCCACGAGGTCCGGCATCGATCTCGGCGACCTCACCCGGCAGAGCCACCTTCTCGGGGTTCTCACCCGCGCCGCCGGTGCGCTGGTGACGGCGAGCACGGCGGAGGAGCTCTTCGACACGCTCCTCAGGGACCTGCTCGCCGCCCTCCCCGCCCGCCGCGGCGCGGTGGCACTGCTGGAGGGCACCCCCCCGACCCCGGTGATCGCGGCCACGCGGCCCGCGCCGGGCGAGCGGCCGATGAGGATCGACCCGGCGGTGGCCCAGCGGGTCCTCGGGGGACGCACCGCGCTCCTGGCCCCCCGTGTTCCCGCCGACGACGGAACCGTGTGCTCGGTGCTCTGCGCCCCCCTCTGGTTCACCGGTCCGGAGGCGGGCAGCGACCGCGTGGTCGGCCTCGCGGCCATCGAGGCCTCCGCAGAGCCGAGCCCCTTCGAGAGCGAGCACCTCGGCATCCTGAGCGCCATCGTCAACCTCGCGGCGAGCCGTCTGGAGAGCGTGCATCTGCGCGCCGAGACCGCCGACAAGCATCGGCTGGAGGAGGACCTTCGCGGAGCCGCCCGCATCCAGGCCAGCCTGCTCCCGGAGGAGGAGCCGGTCCTCGACGGCTGGGAGGTCGGGGGCTCGAGCCGACTCTGCAGCGCGGTGGGAGCCGACTACTACGACTTCGCCCACGAGGGGGACGGGCTCCTCGTCGCCCTCGGCGACGTGGCCGGCAAGGGGCTGGCCGCGGCGCTGCTCATGGCGGCGCTCCGGGCGGCGGTCCGAGCGGTGTGGGCGGAGCCGGGCTCGCTGCCCGGGTTCGCCGTCCGGATCAACGAGAACCTGTGCCAGACCCTGCCCTCCAACCGCTACGCGACGCTCTTTCTCGCGAGGCTCGATCCGGCCTCGGGCGACCTCCGCTACGTGAACGCCGGCCACGCCCCTCCCATCGTGGTTCGGGTCGACGGGACCTCCGAGCGCCTGGAGACCGGAGGGTCGATCCTGGGGACCTTCCCCTCCGCCACCTGGGAAGAGGGACGAACCCAGCTTGCCCCCGGCGACGTCCTCGTCGTCGCCTCCGACGGCGTGCTCGAGGCCATGGGGCCGGCGCTGACTCCGGAAGCGATCACGACCGAGGTCCAGCGGGCCGGGGACGTCCCCGAGCTGCTGGCGGCCCTGCAGTCGGCGGCGGACGCCGCGCTCGGCAAGCCCGGCGACGACGACCACACCTTCGTCGTCCTGAGGCGCACGCCCCTCTGAGCCCCGACGAGCGCACTCTGCCAGGGACACGGTCGCCACGGCAGGATCGTGTCTTTGGCCAGGGTATCCGGCTCGGTCCTCAGAAACTCGCGGAAACGGTGAGAACGACGTGTCGACCGGGGCCCGGCACCGACAGCTCGTCGGGGCTGTCGAGGTACTCCTCGTTCAGGAGGTTGCCGGCGAGGAGACGGGCCTCGAGCCCCCCGCTCACCCGCCAGACGCCTCCCACATCGAGGACGGCGTGGCCGGGAACCACCTGCTCCACCGGACCGGGGTCGTCGCGGCGAGCCCGGAGAAGGGCGCGCGCCCACACCGCCCCCCCGCCCCCGAATCCGCGGCGCACGGTGAGCGTGAGGCCCTCCGCCGGCACGTCCCCGAGCGGCGTCCCGTCGTCGAGGGCCCGCCCCTCGGCCGCCTGGAGTCCGAGCCCCGCGGTGAGCTGGCCCCCGAGGTCGGCCTGGACCTCGAGCTCGATCCCGCGCAGGAGGGCGCGCCCCCGGTTGCGGAAGAAGAAGTCGGGGCCCTCGCGGTAGCGCTCGACGAGCTGGCGGATCTCGTAGCGGTAGAGGAAGAGGCCGAGGCGCACCCGCCCGGGACGCCGGAAGGCCAGGTCGTACTGCCGGCTCCGCTCGGGCTCGAGGTCCGGGTTGCCGGTGACGAAGCCGCGACCGGTCACGCCCCGGTAGTACCGCTCCGAGAGAGTGGGGTCACGGAACCCGCGGCTCACCTGCCCGGTCAGGGTGACGCCCAGGGTCGGCCCGACGGTGACGGCCAGCGCACCCGAGGCCGAGTCGTTCCGCGTCTTCCGGTCTCCGAAGTAGCCCCCCGCGTTCCGGGTCGCGACGTGGTCGTAGCGGAGGCCTCCGGACACCAGCAGCCATCGGAGCGCTCGCCCCTCGACGGTGAGCCACGTCCCGAGGTCGTGACGCGAGGCGTCTTCGATGGCCACGCTCTCCCCGTGAGTCATCCCGCCGCCCTCGGCGGCGCGGCGATCGACGGCCTCCCGCGCCTCGAGCCCGACCCGTCCGTTGAGGTCGACTCCGCCCCGCAAGGCGACGCTTCCCGCCGACCCCGCTCCGGTGGCCCGGAGCCCGTAGTCGCGGGCACGGATATCGGACTGCCGGCGCTCGTCCACCGTCTCGCCCCCTTTGTCGCGGACGGTGACGAGGCGAGAGGACCCGGCGAAGGCGTCGACCCACCAGCGCCGCAGCGGCCCCGCGGGGTCCCCGTCGTACCCGACGGTGAGACGGTGGGAATCCTCGACGGGGTAGACCGTGCGCTCCAGGTCCCACTCGGACGAGGGCTTGCCGATGTCCCGGCCGAAGTCGCTCTGCCAGCCGGCCCGGAGGCGGCCGGGCCCCGCCTCGTGGTGGCCCTGCACCCGGAAGCCGCCGTCGCGGAAGCCCGAGCCCGGCACCTCTCCCGCCGGGCTGTGGTAGTCGTCGAAATCCCGATACCGGCCCTGGGCGAGGACCCCGCCGTCTCCGAAGCCCCGCCCCACTTCCGCCAGGACGGCTCGCTGGGGCTCGCCGGCCCCCAGGGAGGCGTCGAGGCGACCCGACCAGGGACCGCCCAGGGGGGCCTTGCGCGTCCGCGCGTGGATCACCCCGCCGAACGCGTCCGCTCCCCAGGCCACCGATCCGGGGCCCCGGGCAATCTCCACCGCCTCCAGCGTCGCGGGATCCAGGAAGGTCGCGCTCGGCCCCGCCCGACGCTCCGAGGTCACCCGGGCCCCGTCGATGAGGACCAGGGTCCGGCCGCGGGCCAGACCGCGAAGAGACGGAACCGCCGCCACCCCCTCGCCCACTCGTCCCGCCCCCGGAACGCCGGCGATCGCGCCGGTGAGGTTCGGCGGCCGGTGCTGCTCCATGCTCTCGCGGAGAAGGAGCGTCGACGCGTTGGCCGGCGGGGCCTCGGTGTGCGGCGTGGCCCCCGCCTCGACCGTCACCGACTCGGCGGCCGCGAGGACGACGGTGAGGACCAGCGGGGAGCCGTCCCCGGGCAGGCTCTCCACGAGCAACGGGAAGGTGTAGACGTCGCCGGGCAGCACGATCAGGACCTGGAAGGGAGGCCGGGGCTCGGGAACCCACGAGAAGCGTCCGTCCGGCCCGGTGCGGGCCGCGCCGGTGTGGCCCAGGAGGAGGATCTGGGCGTCCGCGGCCGGGCGTCCGTCCGGGAGCTGGACGATCGCCTCGAAGGCCTGGGCGGTACCTCCCAGCGTCGCCGCGAGCAGGAGAGCAACGAGGAAGGGGCGGGGCTCGTGGACGATCGCCATGTGCGCCGCCCAGCGTAGACCGGTGCTGCCGACCCTTCAAGCGACGCTCCCCTCCCGCGACCGTTGGGAATAGCCCGGGGGCGCGCCCCGTACCACCGGCGAGGGCCGGGGCGAGGGTGGTGCCGGCTTCCAGAAAGGGAGGGACACAGATGGGCAGGAATCGAATCGCGGGATGGGCCTTGGCCGTCCTGATGGTGGCGGGCGCGGCCTCCGCGCACACCGGACACCTCCACCGGGAACCGGGGTCGCTCGTCGGGGTGTCGGTCGAGGTGGGTGGCCGTCACGCCCCTCTGCACCCGGCGCCGGACGGGTCCGGCCGCTACTACCTGGAGGCACGCGAGGGCGCGTCCTACCTGATCCACCTCTCGAACCGCACCTCGGAGCGCCTGGGCGTCGTCCTCGCCGTGGACGGCCTCAATGCCATCAGCGGCGAGCGCGACCGCGGGCGGGGACGCATGTACATCCTCGACCCGTGGCGGGAGGCGACGGTCCGGGGGTGGCGCACCTCCCTCCAGGAGGTGCGTCGCTTCACCTTCGTCGACGAGAGGTCCTCGTACGCCGCCCGCTCCGGCAAGGCCAACTCCCGCATGGGGTGGATCGAGGTGAGCGTCTTCCGGGAGCGGCGCCCCCGCACCCGGATCGGGGAGCGCGACGACGACGCCGGCCGCGCGGGCGAGCCGTTCGAGGAATCCGGCCGGGCCGAGCCCGCTCCCGCGCCGACCGCGGACGCCGCCGGGTCCGAGGCCGGTCCCCTCGGCAAGAGCCAGGCCGGCGCCCGGAAGCGCTCCTACCCCGGCACCGGCTGGGGGTCGCGGGCTCACGATCCGGTGGTCGTCGTCGACTTCGAGCCCGAGCGTTCGCCGGCGGAGCGCACGACGTTGCGCTACGAGTACCGGCGAGCCCTCGTCGATCTCGGCGTCCTCCCGTCGCCCCACGCCCGTCACGACCGCCTGCATCAGCGCGACCTGGGGGAGCCCGGCTTCGCCCAGCCGCCGAAGTGGTGACCCTCGGTCCTGCTCCGCGCGAGCGGCCGTGGCGCGGGGTCACGGCCGCTCGTTCGTCGGGGTCCCCTCGCGTGGTAACCTCCCGGAGTCTCTTTTGAGGAGGTGCGGCATGTTTCGCCGGGTGGCCGATTTCCAGGAGGCCTGGGAGCGGGAGCGGGAGGGGACTCTCAAGATCCTGCGAGGGCTCACCGATTCTTCGCTCTCCCAGGCGGTGACCGACGACGACCGTACGCTCGGGCGCATGGCGTGGCATCTCGCTCAGACCATCAGCGAGATGATGCCGCGAACCGGGCTCTCGGTGGCCGACCCCGCTGCGGACGCCCCCGTTCCCACCGAGGCGACGACCATCGTCGCGACCTACGAGGCGGCCTCGAAGGCCGTTGCCGAGGAGATCGCATCGACGTGGACGGACGCCACCCTCGAGGTCGAGGACGACATGTACGGGGAGAGGTGGCCCCGGGGCCAGACTCTTCAGGCCCTCGTCGTCCATCAGGCGCACCATCGGGGACAGATGACGGTCCTCATGCGCCAGGCCGGGCTCGCGGTCCCCGGGGTCTACGGCCCCGCGCGCGAGGAGTGGGCGACGCACGGGATGCCGGCGCCCAAGGTCTAGGCTACCCTTCGGACGCGATCAGGCCGCGCCAGGGCGTCCGGTCGGAAGATCAGCGACGTGGACCGCGGGGAGCCCGGAGCTCCGACCGACGCCGATCGCGGCGCGCGAGGACCTCGGCGCCGCTGCGGAGCGCACCCGTGTCCTCCTCCTGCAGACCGTAGGCCCGGCCGATGTCGTCCACGTTGCCCTGGTCGGGCGTGGACGTGGAGCCCCCGGGGGTGTTCTCCCCCACGTACTCGTTGGCCAGAGCGTCGTCGTCGGGATCGCCCGCGCAGATCGTCTCGACCTCGTGGGGAATGGGCTCCGGGCGACGACGGGCCGTGGGGATGAAGCCGCTGCGCAGCGCCTCGACGGCCACCCCCGTGACCGACGGGGACCTCGGAGTGTCCTCGACCGGGGCGTGGCGCACGAAGACGTCCCCACCTCGCACCGTCGTTCCCCTGATTGAGCGCTTTGCCCGGGCCACTCTTCCGTCCTCTGCTGGCCCCCACCTTGACTCTCAACGCCCCTGCGGGTCAAGAGGATTCGCACCGCCCGAGACGTCGGACCGGCATGGGGCACGCGGGCCCGCCACGCGCCTCACGCACCGCGGGGTGACGGAGGAAGAAAGCCGAAACGCCCCCGACGCACCGGTCTCGGCGGTGGGGGCGGCGAACCGGGTTGGAGCCCGGCCAGGAGCCGGCTCCTCTAGAGCTGGACGGCAGGCGATCGTCCGCGATCAGCGGGCCCGGACGTCGTCTCGATCCTGCTTCTCCCGATACTGCTCCTTGCGGAGCTGCTCGACGACCTCGCGGTCGAACCGGTGGTGGCCACCCAACGTCACCAGGCACGCCAGCCGGCCCTCCCGCGCCCAGCGGGTCACCGTGTTCGGCGACACGCCGAGCAGCTTCGAGACTTCCGATCGGGTGAGGAACTCGGTTGCACCGACCTCGGCTTCGGGTTCTTCTACAGCGTTTTTCACAGGAGCAGAGTACTTGGTCGTTTTGGCTTGGATAAATGGATCAGATGTTTCAGAAAGTAGTCTCTCAGGCTCACTCCCGACCAGCCGCCGGCCCGCAGCGATGGGGCTGCCCCCGGGAAAGACCACAACCTGGCCCGGCTGCCTCGAGCCTGGGGGCCGCCCCCAATCAACTAAACGACTCAGCGGAAATGCTTTGACGCCGCGACCGGGCCGGGCTCGAGGACCGCGGGACCGCGGCCCTGATACGAACGCTCCATCTCTCCTTGTCGGGCGATCCTTGCGTCGCGCCGCGCCTGGAATGAGAATGGGACACACGCGTTGCGTGAAGTCCCGGGAACGCCACCCTAAGGAGGTTCCATGATTCGTCGTCTGCTCGTCCTGTCCGTCGCGGCGGCCGCCCTGCTCTGTGCAGGAGTGGCCGTTGCTCAAGACGCCGAGGTGCTCGAGAAGGGCAAGGCGGTTTTCGACGCAGCCAAGCCCGCCTGCACGGCGTGCCACAACGAGAAGAAGAACCCGCTGGACAAGTACGGAGCCACCGGAACGGCCGAGGACGCCAAGGCCTGGATCCGTACGCCGAAGGAGATGCTCGAGAAGACCGGCACGAAGGGCATGATGCCGGCCTACTCCGCGAAGAAGATCTCCGACGAGGATCTCGAAGCCCTCGCCGCCTACCTGGTCAGCCTCAAGTAGGGCCCCGGCCAGCCCATCTCGGGCCCCCTCGGCCTTCCGCCGGGCGGGCCCCGTTCCTGCTCCGGGGAAGCGCTCCGGCCCGACGGGCGGCTACCGGTACGCGAACACCATCGCGTAGATGATCAGGAGCACCAGAAAGGTGCCGAGGGCGAGGGCGGTCCACGCGAAGACGCGGAAGGTCCGGATCACCACCCGCTGGTAGGGCCAGACGAGGTTCTCCTCGAGCTTGCCGGCCACCACGAGGCCCTCGTACTCGGCCGGCTTGTCGCGCCTGAACTCGACCAGCGGCATCCGCCCGGTGAACACCACGAGGTCCATGGGGAACTTCTCTGGCCGCAGGTGAGTGTTGAAGAAGTGGACGGTGAAGATGAACCCGGTGGCGAGGAGCGCCTCGTCGCTGTGGATGATGGTGGCCACGTTGATGAGCCAGCCCGGCAGGACCCGGGTGAAGAACACCGGGAACCACAGCATCAACCCGGTGGACCCGATCACGAAGATCCCCCAGAACACCGCGAAGTAGTCGAACTTCTCCCAGTACGTCCACCGCCCGTAGTGCGGCCGAGGCCCCGCCCCCACGAACCACTTCAGGCTGCCGATGAACTCTGTCAGGTCCTTCTTCGTGAACAGCATGGAGTCGGGCCCGGTGAGCATCTTCCAGAGCGAGCCGCCGTACTCCTTGCGGCGAATCCGGTTCAGGTCCCACAGGTGCACGACGAACAGACCGAACATCACCGTGGCCGCCGCGCGGTGGATGAACCCCGCACCTTCGAAGCCCCCGAGGGCCCGAGAGAGCGCCGACGCCCACCCGGTGTACGAGAACTTCAGCGTCATCCCGGTGAGCGCGAGGCTGATGAAGCTGATGATCATCAGGATGTGGAGGGTGCGGTTCAACCTCGTGAACCGCCGGAACTGCAGGGCCCGGACCTTGCTGGCCTTCATGACGCTACTCCCCGCCCTCGGGCTCCTCGATCTCGCCGCGTCCGACCGCCTCCTCGTGGTTCATCTTCGACTCGTCCAGCTGGGCCGCCTCCGCCTCGAGGGCCTTCTGCTCCTCCGCCTCGGCTTCCCTGAGCTCTCGTCGCATCTGCAGCGCGCGCGGGAGCCAGAGCAGCGTGTGGACCCCGCTCACCACGAAGGTCCCCACCAGCAGGCCGGTCATGCCCCAGAACGTCCAGAACAGCCAGGGATACTTGTCGGGGTCGTGGTGCGTGGCGTGGCTCAGGTACCCGGCGAAGCGCCGGGTGGCCCCGGGGTGGCACTTCTGGCACGTCTCGACCACGTTGTCGCGCGAGAGGTGGGAGCGGGGATCGGACACCTTCAGGATGTCGTGGGCCCCGTGGCAGTCGTAGCACTTGGCGGTCTTCGTGTACCCGAGCTGGGACACCTTCCCGTGATAGGTGTCGAAGTAGGTGGAAGCGATCTCGGCGTGGCAGCGGCCGCACTTCTGCATGATCTCGAGCTTGAAGCCGTCGACATCCGCTCTCTGGATGGTGTGAGCGCTGTGGCAGTCGTTGCAGACGGGCAGATCCTTGTCGGTCTCCCCCACGAGCGTGTGGTGGATGCTCTGCTCGAACTCCTCCTGGATCCCGTGGTGGCAGTTCCCGCAGGTCTGGGGCACGTTCGCGCGGTTGACGCTGGAGGCGGGGTCGGCGTGCGGCAGGGCCCGGTGGGGAGTGTGGCAGTTGGTGCAGGTCGCGGTGACGGTCAGGCCGCTCTTGAGCAGCCCCTTGCCGTGAATGCTCTCGGTGTAGTCGGCGACGATGTCGTGCTCGGCGCCCGTGTAACGCACGGCCGCCGATTCGCCCTCGCGGTGGCACCGCGCGCACAGGTTCGGGATGTTGAGGGCGAAGATGGGCGAGGAGGGATTGAGGCGTCCGAGCACGTCGTGGCGCCCGTGACACTCCTTGCAGCTCGGGGCGTTGGGGTCGTTGCGGGACAGAAGCTGGCCGTGAATGCTGGCCTCGTACTGCTGTCCGACCTCGGCGTGGCACGCCTCGCAGTCCACCTTCTGGGTGAGGGTCTCGCACGGGCGCTTGCGTGAGACGTTGACCCCCGAGTGGCACTGAGCGCAGGAGACCTGCGCGTGGCGCGACTGGCGGACCTCCTCGACGGCCACGTGGAGGGACCGGCCGTCTGCCGCCTCGAGGCCCGGCTCCCCGTGGCAGCCGATGCACTGGGCATCGGACATCCCCTGGTCGTAGTAGACCCTGCGAATCTTGTGGGGCGGATGGCAGTCGACGCAGGCCGGGAGCACGTGGGCCTGCTTCTCCCAGAGTTCGCCGCGGATCACCTTCTGGTGCACCGACTCGATCTCCGCGTGGCACTGCGTGCAGGTCCTGGCGATGTTGGACCGGGCGATCGACGACGCGGGATCGGTGTGGGGAAGGATGTTGTGGGCGGTGTGGCACGACGCGCAGTTCGGCGCCACGATGAGGCCCTTCTTCAGCAGTCCCTCGCCGTGGATGCTCTCCGAGAAGTTCTCGAGGATGTGGTCCTGGTGGATCGTGCGCGCCTGGGTGACGGGACTCCCCTCCTGGTGGCACTTCCCGCAGGTGTAGGGGATCCGCAGCGGAGAGACCGGCGAGTCGTGGTCCGCCACCGGCTTGATGGTGTGAAAGCCGTGACAGTCCGTGCAGCTCGGGGCGAGGCGGTCTCCCCGCGCCAGGGCCCGTCCGTGCAGGGATGCGGCGTGCTGCTCCTGGATCTCGTCGTGGCAGTTGCCGCAGTCGACCTTCTCGAGGGGCGTGTCGTGGAAGCCCTCCATCCCCGCGGTGTCCATGTGGCAGCCGACGCAGGTCAATGGCTCGTGGATCGACTCCCCGAAGCCCCTCTCAGACACGTAGAGCGACACCTCCCGGCCGTTGCGCTCGGTCGTGAGGTCGCGGTCGCCGTGACAGGCCAGGCAGTCCTCGTTCTCCTGGGTCCGGGCCGGCGCGCCGGGCAGGGCGGCGAGGAGAGTCAGGCCCCCCAGAAGCGCGAGCACCCCGGCGCCCGAGCACCTCCTGAACGCTCCATTGCGAGACATCGATCGGCTCCCCCTTACGCCTTCACGCGGGCGGCCGTTCGGATTTGACCGCCGCCGCCTCGAGAGACCCAAGGCTACTGCTGCAGCGGGATCATCGGCAATAGATCGTTCGCCCCCTTTGGACAGATCCAGGCGAGGGTCTGAAACCTAACGTTTCAAGCCGCGGCGACGGCGCGCCCGGGTCTTCCCCGTGGCTCGGCTTGCACGGGGGGCGTCGATGGCCAGGAGGCTCAGCTGTGGCCGCGCCTCCTCGAATCTCAGCAGGGCCTGGAGCCTCTTCCGCATGGCGTCGCTCAGGTGGACGAATCGCCCCCCCACGGCCCGAGTGCGACGCCCTCCGAATCGGCGCGTGGGCCCGATCCAACGCACCTCGAGGATCAGGCGCAGGGGCCTTCGCGTCCCCGGGCACACGCCCTGGTGCCGCATCACGAGACGTGAGCCCACGGCGACCGGGGGCAGCGAGTCCCCCGCGAGACGCAGGCGTGCCCCGCTGCGGCTCGCGTCGACCACCGCCACCTCCAGGTCCGCGGCGAGGGCCGCGCCGTCGGCGGCGAGCCGGAGCGGCACCCGCGGGGCCACGCGGGGGCGGTAGTTCAGTCGCCGCAGCTCGGCAAAGGCCTCGTCGAGCTGCCGGCGCTGCGGCCCGGGGTCGAAGTCGTACCGCAGTGTCATCTCGTGGCGAGCCCCGCGCACGCTCCAGGCGGTGACCGTGCCCTGCACCTCGAGCGGCTTCGACAGGCAGTCCGCGCTCATGACCAGCACGAGGTGCGTGCCCACCGGCAGGCCGCTGTCGGCGCGGAGCAGGGTCTGCCCCTGGTCCAGGGCCCTCGAGAGCTCACGCAGCAGCGCGGTGGCCGAGCCGTACCAGGAGTGAAGGCGGATGGCCGGGCCAGCGATGGGAGCGACCGGGATGCGATCCATCGCTTCTAGGGCTTGCAGGGAAACGCCGCCTGGAGTGCGTCGATGGTCAGACGAGAGGCACGACGATCACCGGCGTCCGGCTGCTCCCTCAGGTACTGCAGCACGACGTCCTTGATCCGTGTTCGCGTCACACCCCGGGGAAGGCAGAATGCCTCCTCGTCGAGGGCGTCAGCCACGCCCGCCACGAAGCCGAACGCGACGGCCGAGTCCAGCGTCCGGTCGCTGAGCAACGAGCGCCAGCTGCTCTCCCAGGCCTCGAGACCTTCCAGCAGCTCTTCGCCGTCCATGAAGGGGCTGGGTACCTGGGCCTCCGCGACGAGCGGGACCAGTGTGAGCAGCAGGGCGACGGCGGCGGCGGCAATCACTCGCATGGCTCCTCCGTTGCTTCGCGGTTCCCTGGTGCTGGCCCTGGGACCCGAACCCGCACCACCCCACTCCTGGGTCGCTGATTCTAGTCGAGTTGTCACCGGACGGCCACAAGAGTGGCGATCGAGGCGGCATGCCGGCCAGGCGCTCGGACTCGATGCTACAGTGGTGGAGAGAGAGGAAGCCCTGAAGCGAGCGACAGAGCGAGGCGCCCGCGGTGGTGCCAGATCGGTCCTCGCGTGAAGTACCGCCCCGACGTCGATGGCCTGAGGGCCATCGCCGTTCTCCTGGTCCTCTTCCACCATCTCGATGTCGCGGGGATGTCGGGCGGCTACGTGGGCGTCGACGTGTTCTTCGTGATCTCTGGCTTCCTGATCACGCGGATCATCCACTCCGAGATCCGGGAGGGACGCTTCACCCTCGCGGGCTTCTACGTCCGTCGCGTGCGCAGGATCCTTCCGGTGCTCGGCGTCGTCGTGGCCGCGACCACCGCCGCCGCCGCGTTTCTGGTTCCCGTCTCCCAGCTCGAGGAGATGGCCGGGAGCGTCGTGGCCGTCGCGCTGTTCGTGTCCAACGTCTTCTTCTGGCGTCACACCGACTACTTCTCGGTCGCTGCCGACCTGAAGCCCCTGCTGCACATGTGGTCGTTGAGCGTCGAGGAGCAGTACTACCTGCTGTTCCCGCTCTTCATGGTCGCGGTGCGGCGGCTCTCGACGAGACGCCTGGTGGCGGCCCTCGGGGTGCTGACGGCGCTCTCCCTCGCCATCTGCGTGTCCCTCTCGCAGTCACACCCCGTGGCGGCCTTCTACCTCGCCCACGCCAGAGCGTGGGAGCTGCTCCTGGGCGGCCTGCTCGCCGTTCAGACCTTCCCGGCTCCATCCAGTCGCCTGGTGGGATCCGTGTTGTCGACGCTGGGGCTGGTGATGGTCTTCTCCTCGGCCTTCCTCTTGACGAGGAGCAGCGTCTTTCCGGGCTGGAACGCCCTCAGCCCCTGCGTGGGCACCCTCCTGATCATCCACGGGGGCAGCGTCGGTGGAACGACGGTGGGCTGGCTGCTGTCCGTGCCGGCTGTGCGCTACATCGGCCGCATCTCCTACTCCCTGTACCTGTGGCACTGGCCGGCGCTCGTCGTGGTGCGCAGCAACGTCGTGGGGGAGCTGACGGTCGGACACAAGCTCCTGGTCCTGGCAACCACCTTCCTGCTTTCGGCGCTCTCCTATCGCTACGTCGAGACGCCCTTCCGACGCGGCGTGCTCATCACGGAGGCGAACTTCCGGCGCGTCGCACTGGGATCGACGCTGGGGATGCTGCTGGTCGGAGGCGCGCTGTACGGGTACTTCGCCAGCTCCGGCTACAACGAGCAGCGCCGGATCGCCGAGACGCAGACGGCCCACCTCGAGACCATCGAGAGCTGCTTCAGGACCCCGCCGTCCCCGGCGTCCCTGGCCGCGTGCAGCTTCGGGAGCCTGGAGGCGACCCGGACCTTTCTGCTGTGGGGAGACTCACACGGCTCCGCGGTGCTGCCGGCGTTCGAGGCGTTCGCCCGGGAGAACGGGTGGCGCGGCATCCAGGCCGTCTCCGAGGGCTGTCCGCCCTTGTTCGACGTCTTTCGCCGTGACGCGCCCGCGCGGCGACTCGGCATGTGCGATGGACAGTTCGGGCACAACGTCAGGGCCTATCTCGAAGAGCACCGGGTCGACGCCGTGGTCCTGGTCGCCCGCTGGTCCCTGTACGAACGCGGCTGGGTCAAGAACGGCCGGTTGCAGGAGGGCACGCACTTCCTCTCGGACGAGACGACGGAAGGAGCAGACGCGGCGTCCAGCGCGATCGTGCTCGAACGCGCCATCCGTCGCTCGACGCGTGAGCTCACCGAGGACCTGGGCATCCCGGTGATCGTCGTGGCTCAAGCGCCGGAGCTGCCGCGAGCTCCCAACGCCACCCGTCTGCAGAGCGACCCCGTCCTCCGAACGACCTACCTGGCGCAGCAGGCCTTCGCCAACGCGGTGTTTCACGAGCTCGACAGCAACGAGCGAGTCCGCTTCCTCGATCCCGTCGACGTGTTCTGCGACCGGCGCGAGTGCCCCACCGTGGACGCCGGCATCCCGATGTACCAGGACGACAACCACCTGTCCTACTGGGGCGCCATGCGCCTCCAGCCGCTCCTCCCCGCCATGTTCCGCTGAGCGACCCCCCGACCGGGCGGCGGCGTCCGGGAGCTAGCGTGCCGAAAGGTCGCGCACGAACAGATTCTTGAACCGCATCTTGCCCTGGCCGCCGGAGTGCAGCTGAAGGGCGATCGGTCCTTCCTCGGAACCAGGCGACGGATAGGTGAAATCCAGGACCTGAATGCCGTTGAGGTGGACGACGTAGTGGTTGCCCTCGACCTCGATCAGCATGTCGTTCCACTCGTAGGGCCGAATGACCGTCTCGAACTGCGGTGACGGCCACGCGACCCAGCCCTTGCCGTCGCCGTAGATGCCTCCGGTGTGGTGGTTCAGCGTGCGATCGATCTCGACCTGACGCCCGGCGATGATCTCTGGCGTATCGCCTTTGAACTCCGTGTGGATGTAGACCCCGCTGTTGCCGTCGGCCTCGCACTTGAACTGCAGCGACAGGTGAAAGTCGCGGTAGGACTTCTCCGTCACCAGATAGCCGTACTCCTCGGTGATTCCCTGACCGAAGATCGCGCCGTCGACGACCTCCCACTTCTCCTGGCCCACCTTCTTCCAGCCGGAGAGGTCCGTGCCGTTGAACAGCGACTGCCACTCCGCGGCCAGCGCCCGGGGCCGGGGGCGCTCCTGCGCCTCCACGACCGAGGTGGTGAAGAGAAGGATCGAGAGAACGGTAGTGATGTGTCTCATAGCAGACGCATGCTACCCGCCAGACGCCGGTTCAGGCAATCGGATTCGGTCTCGCGGTCGGCCCCGGTCTCCCCGGGGCCTCGATCGGGTTCGAGTCCCGGTCCCCTCGAGAGCCCGTGCCGTGCGGCGTCAGGGGACCGGCACCCCGAGCGGCCCCATCTTCTCGAACTCCCAGAGGTCGCGGATCGGGATGCCCTCGTAGCCCCTCTCCGGCAATCGGGGCTTGTGCTCGCGCACGCGGTCGACCGCGTCGAGGTGGATGCGGACCAGGCGATAGCCCCGGGACAGGTAGAGGCCGGCCGCACGAAGATTGTCGTTGGTCAGGAGCGCCCAGGCACGACCGAGGCCGAGCTGGTGGAACTTGCTCTCGACGTCCTCGAGCAGCCGGCGGCCGAAGCCACGCCCGCGGAGGATGGTGTCGAGGGTGACGATCTGGCCCGATGGTCCGTCGACGTGATAGGTCACCAGGCCGACGATGTCGTCGAGATGGTCAACGAGCGCGAGACCGTGCACGTCCGAGGGTGTGTAGTTGGTGTTGAGGCCCACCACCAGACCGTACCAGCGGTCGTTCCACACCGCCTCGATCTCTTTCGTCGTCGCGGGCCTCAGGCGCATGTCGTGTCGTCGAAGTGGTGACATCGTCAACTCCCTGGCACGGCTCGTACCTTCGTGACCTTCCGATGCGGTGGGCGCGGTTCCCGGCCCATACGGCCAGGCACCCACGGCCGGTGCGACACGGGCCATCTTACACCGATGCCGATACCCGTCTCTCCCGGTCGCGAGGCTGAGTCAACTGACCCATTGACCTTCCGCCCGCCTCGGCCCTACGCTCACCGCGGCTGGTCGTGTGTCGAGTGGAGGCCGCCATGCCGGGTTCTCGAGGGAGCTGGCCGGCTCCCGCTCTCATTCTCCCGATCGCCGCCATCCTCGGTCTTGCCGTGCCCGTCGTGGCCCGGGGGCAGGACCCTCCGAAAGCCGCGCCGGCGGACGACCTGGAGGAGATCGACAGCTCCGCCTGTGTGGGCTGCCACGAGGAGAGTCGCGAGGGCAGCACGATCACCGCCGACCTGGAGCACTCCGTCCACGACGGCCTGGACTGCCTGGACTGCCACCCGGCCCTGGGAACCGTTCCCCACCGCGACCCGGAGGAGCTCGGCGTCCTCGATGAGGGCTGTCGCAGCTGCCACACGGATGCGGCGGAGCAGTACCAGGTCCACGGTCGGGCAGCGATCGGCACCGATGCGGACATGCCCCTGTGCAACGACTGTCACGGTGGGCACGAGGTCCTCCCCTCGAGCGTCAGGCAGTCGAAGACTCACCCCACGAACCTGCCCCGCACCTGCGGCCACTGCCACGAGGACCTGAACCTCACCAAGCGTCACGACATCCTGATC
Source organism: Acidobacteriota bacterium (assembly GCA_022340585.1). Classification (GTDB taxonomy): domain Bacteria; phylum Acidobacteriota; class Vicinamibacteria; order Fen-336; family Fen-336; genus JAJDNS01. Next base: position 4,238 of record JAJDNS010000044.1, on the reverse strand, counting down.
GACCACCCGATCGAGATCTACGAGAGCAGCGTCCACGGCCGGGCGACGAAGGGGGGCGTCTACGTCGCCGCCACCTGCAACGACTGCCACTCGACGGGGGCGAGCGCCCACAGGATCTACGCGCCGGGACACCCCGAGTCGGCGATCAACCACTTCAACATCCCCGCCACGTGCGGCCGGTGTCACAAGGGGGTGGAGGCCGACTTCTGGGAGGGCATCCACGGCCAGCTGGTCAAGCGAGGAGAGACCGACGCCCCGGTCTGCACGCACTGCCACGGCGAGCACGGGATCATCTCGCCGTCCGATCCCCGCTCGCCGGTCTCCCGATCACGGGTGGCCGAGGAGACCTGCGCGCCATGCCACGAGTCGGCGGTCCTCAACGAGAAGTACGGCCTGCCGGCGGGGCGCCTGACCTCGTTCATCGACAGCTACCACGGCCTCAAGAGCCGCGCTGGCGACACCCACGTCGCCAACTGCGCCTCCTGCCACGGTGTCCATCGCATCCTGCCGAGCACGGACCCGACCTCGACGATCTACCCGGACAACCTCCAGTCGACCTGTGGCGAGTGCCACCCCGGGATCTCCCCGCAGCTGGCCGCCCAGCCCATTCACGGCGTCGCCGGCCAGGGCCTCCAGACCTCCGCCGCCGACGTCGTGGAGAAGATCTACATCGTCGCCATCGTCGTGATCATCGGCTTGATGGTGCTGCACTGGCTGATCGACCTGATGCGCCAGCTCAAGAACCTGTTCGGCCGAAGGCCCCAGGTCCGTCGCATGGAGCCGAACGAGGTCTGGCAGCACGCGTTCCTCATGGTCTCGTTCATCGTCCTGGTGATCTCGGGCTTCGCCCTCCGCTTCGGCGAAAGCGGGCTCACCCGGCTGTTCTTCGGCTGGGAGGGAGGCTTCGAGCTGCGGGGCGTGGTGCATCGGGTTGCCGCGGTTCTCTTCATCCTCACCGTCATCTGGCACGCGATCTTTCTGGCGACCAGCGATCGGGGCCGTCGGTTCCTGCGCGACATGTGGCCCGCGAGACTGGACTTCGCCCAGTTCGGCCAGCGCATCCTGTACAACCTCGGCCGCCGGCCGGAGGGTCCCCGCTTCGGACGTTTCGGCTACGTGGAGAAGGCCGAGTACTGGGCGCTCATCTGGGGCAGCGCGATCATGGTCGTCACCGGGCTGCTGCTCTGGTTCGACAACTGGGTCGTCCAGTTTCTCCCCAAGGGTGTCCTCGACGTGGCCCTCGTCATCCACTACTACGAGGCCTGGCTCGCCACCCTGGCGATCCTCGTCTGGCACATGTACTCGACCGTCTTCAGCCCGCATGTCTACCCCATGAACCCGAGCTGGCTCACGGGCCTGATGCCGGAGAAGATGTACCGTCACGAGCACCCGGAGCACTTCGAGCAGGTGAAGAAGGACACGGCGGAGCACATCCGCAAGGAGATGGAGATCCTCTCCCGGCCCTCGTCGGCGGACTCCGACCTGCCCGACTGAGCGAGGTCGACTCTCTGTCTCTCTTGAATCGCCTATACTCCGGTGAACCATCCCCTGGAGACAGTTCGATGAACAAGCGAAGCTTTCTCCGCACCTCGGCCTCCGCCGGCCTCGGACTCCTCTTCGGTGACGAGGTCTGGGCTGAGCTCGCTCGCCTCCCCGCCTCCCGACTCGCCGAGAGCGAAGAATTCTGGGGCACCGTCCGCGCCCGCTACCGCCTCAAGCCGGACTACGTCAACCTCGAGAACGGCTACTACTGCATCCAGTCACAGCCCGTCCTCGAGGCCTTCATCGCCCGGGTTCGCGAGCAGAACTACCAGGGCTCCTACTACCTCCGCACCAGCCAGGTGCCCGACAAGGCCGCCGCGTGCGAGAAGCTCGCCGCCATGGCCGGCTGCGAGCCCGGCGAGCTCATCATCACCCGCAACACCACCGAGTCCCTCGACACCGTCATCTCCGGATTCGACTGGGAGCCGGGAGACGAAGCCGTCATGGCCGTCCACGACTACCCCCACATGCTGGCGCAGTTCCGCCTCATGGCGAGGCGCCACGGCATGGTCAACAAGCTCGTCACCGTGCCGCTGGACCCGAAGTCCGACGAGGAGGTCGTCGAGGTCTACGCCGAGGCCATCACGCCGCGCACGCGGCTCCTGATGGTGTGCCACATGATCAACATCACCGGACACATCCTCCCGGTGCGCAAGATCGCCGACATGGCTCACGCCCGTGGCGTCCAGGTCATGGTGGACGGCGCCCACACCTTCGCCCATCTCGACTTCAGGATCCCCGACCTCGGCTGCGACTACTTCGGCACGTCGCTCCACAAGTGGCTGGGTGTCCCGCTCGGCGCCGGCCTGCTGTACGTGCGGAAGGATCGCATCCCCGCGCTGTGGCCGATCTACGGGGACGGCAGCAACCCGGCCGACGACGACGTCATGAAGCTGAACCACACCGGCACCCACCCGGTACACACCGACCTCGCCATCGCCGACGCCATCGACTTCCACAACATGCTCGGCGCCGAGCGCAAGGAGGCCCGCCTGCGCTACCTGACGGAGTACTGGACGAGCAGGGTGCGCGGCATGGAGAACGTGGTGCTGAACTCGCCCTCCGACCCCGCGCGCCTGTGTGGCATCGCCAACGCCGGCGTCCGAGGCGTGCCGCCGTCCCAGATGGCGAAGACGCTGCTCGACAGGTACGGAATCTGGACCGTGGCCATCGACAACAACGGCGTGCAGGGCTGCCGCATCACTCCGCACGTCTTCGTCCTCCCCAGGGAGCTGGACGCGTTGGTCACGGCCATCTCCGAGATGTCGGCGACCGCGTAGCGACTCCCGGCCACGCAGGCGTCCAGACCTCCCGCGTTGGCTCGGGGGACGCTGCCGACGCCGTCAGCTGCCGTGGATCAGCTTCGTCAGCGCGGGCACCAGCCCGAGCTGGCGCGCGTAGACGCAGAGCTGGCCGCGGTGATACTCCTCGTGAGCCACCCCGTGGGCCATCCACGACAGGCGCGTGGCGGGCTCGCCGTTGAACTGCGTGATCAGCTGGAGCATCCGCAGCTCGCCCGCCTCGCCGAACCTCGTGACCCCCTCCTCGAGGGTGCCGCGCAGCAGCGCGACCAGGGCGTCCTTGTCCTGGCGGGGATCGAGACCGGCGGCGTGCTCCTTCAAGTGCTCCGGGTAGGACTGGCGGGTGAAGTCGCCGTCGGGGCGGGTCAGCTCGCCCACCATCACCGCGCTGGACTCGACGATGTGGCGGGCCAGCTCGGCGACCGTCCTCACCGTGGGCACGGGTTGGAAGCCGAACGATTCCGCGGGGATGTTCTCGAGCTCGGCAACGACGCCCTCGCGCGCGTAGCGCCAGCCGTCCAGGGCTTCTTCCAGCATTGTCTTCGCCATGCGCCGATCATAGCCCTTTCCTCCGAGCGAACTCCCAGCTACCTCCAGAAGCGGTGGGGTCAGATCTCAGTTTGGGAAGGAGCGGTGGAGTCAGATCTCAGTTTGGCGATCGGACGAGCGCCCATCCCGGGACCGGGGAGGGCGCTGCACCCCTTGACCGAGCACTGAGGATCCCGTCGGCCGACGTGGATTCGACCCTAGGGAACCGGCGCGTACTCCTCCACCCCCGGAATCGGTCCGTCGACCTCGAGGACTCCGCCGGCCGGCGGCGCGGATCGCCCCCCGATGACGTGCAGAGCGCCGTTCACGAGGCTGCTCGAGTGCCAGCCCCGCGGGTCCTTGAGACCGGGGGCGCTCGTCCACTCGCCCCGCTCCGGGTCGAAGACCTCCACGACCGAGAGCGGAACTCGGCTCAGCTCACGCTCGACTTGAGTCGACGCCTTCCCCCTCGTCGTCACACCCCCGGCCACGTAGACGCGTCCGTCCACCACCTCCGCCGATGCGGCGAAGCGTGGAGTCGGCATGGGGACGCCGGGCTCCCAGCGATCCTTCTCGGTGTCGTACACCTCCACGAGGGCAGACGGCTCGTCCTGGCCTGCCCCCCGAAGCCCACCGCCGATGGCGTAGATCTTCCCCTTGACGACCGCGAGGGCCAGGAGCCCGCGAGGTGTGGGAACGTCCGCCCCTCGCCACGCCGCCCATGAGGTAGACCTTCCCGTCCACCACGGCGACCGAGTGCAGCCATCTCGGTGTCGGAGAGCCGTCGTGCGGCTCTTCCTCGCTCTGGCCCTCCGCCACGCGAGGAGCCGCCGCGAGGGACATCCCAAGACCCAGAATCAGCAGCCC
>JAJDNS010000042.1 GCA_022340585.1 Acidobacteriota bacterium | reverse complement strand
CGTGGACGAGATCGTCCTCGTGGGCGGCTCCACCCGGATCCCGAAGGTCCAGGAGCTGGTGAAGGAGTTCTTCGGGAAGGAGCCCCACAAGGGAGTGAACCCGGACGAGGTGGTGGCCATGGGTGCCGCCATCCAGGCCGGAGTGCTTTCCGGTGAGGTGAAGGACGTCCTCCTCCTCGACGTCACCCCGCTCTCTCTCGGCATCGAGACCCTCGGCGGCGTCATGACCACCCTCATCGAGCGCAACACCACGATCCCCACGCGCAAGAGCGAGGTCTTCTCCACCGCGTCCGACAGCCAGACCCAGGTCGAGATCCACGTGCTCCAGGGCGAGCGTCCCATGGCCGCGGACAACCGGACCCTCGGCAAGTTCCACCTCGTGGGCATCCCGCCCGCCCCCCGGGGGGTGCCCCAGATCGAGGTCACGTTCGACATCGACGCCAACGGCATCGTCAACGTCTCGGCGAAGGACCGGGCCACCGGGAAGTCGCAGGAGATCACCATCACCGCCTCCTCCGGCCTCGCCAAGGAGGAGGTCGAGAGGATGGTGGAAGACGCCGAGGCCCACGCTGGCGACGACAAGAAGAGGCGCGAGGAGATCGAGGCCCGCAACCGTGCCGACAGCCTGATCTACACCACCGAGAAGACACTCCAGGAGAACCGCGAGAAGCTGCCGGAGGCGGAGGTGGAGTCGGTCGAGAAGGCCCTCGCGGCGGCGCGCAAGGCGGCCGAGGAGGGCAACGTCGCCGAGATCGAGCGGACGATGGAGGATCTGACCAAGGCATCCCACGCTCTCGCCGAGATCCTCTACAAGCAGTCTGCCCCCGAAGGGGGCGCGGAGCCCGAGGGTGTGTCCACTCCTGGCGGCGACCAGGGCGACGTCGTCGACGCCGAGGTCGTGAACGAGGACACCAGGGGCGGGGACGAGAAGACGGAGGACACCGACTAGGGCCATGGACCTGTACGAGGCGCTCGGGGTCGGCAGGGACGCCAAGCCGGCCGAGATCCGCCGCGCCTGGCAGCGGAAGGCCCGCGCCCTGCATCCGGCCCTCAACCCCGGCGACCCGGTGGCCGCCCAGCACTACCGCGAGGCGGCGGAAGCCTGGGAGGTGCTCTCGGACCCGAAGCGGCGCGCGGCCTACGACCGGGGAGAGCGTGAGCCGGCCCCGGTGGCGCCGGTACCCGAAGGAGGGTTCGAGGGCTTCGACTTCTCGGCGCGGGTCCGTCTCGAGAAGGTGTCGTTCCGTGAGATCTTCGATGCCTCGTCGTCGCCGAGACCCCGGCCGGAGGCCCAACGCGGAGAGGACCTGGAGCAGGCGACGCGGGTGAGCTTCGAGGAGTCGATGTCGGGGGCCGAGCGTCGCGTCCACCTGGTCCGGCACGAGCGCTGCCCCGCCTGCCAGGGAATCGGCGACGTCGCCTACGGCCCGGTGCCGTGCCCGCGATGCGCGGGGCAGGGGCAGGTGCGGGGGAGCCGAGGGCACATGATCTTCGCCCGCCCGTGCTCTGACTGCGAGGGGAGCGGGGCGCTGCGCCACCAGCCGTGCCCGAGCTGTCACGGCGAGGGGCGGACCTTCAGCAGCGAGTGGCTCGACGTTCGGATCCCTCCCGGGGTGGGCGAGGGCAGCCACGTGCGCCTGCCGGGGGCCGGCAACGTCGGCCGCCGTGGAGGCCCGCCCGGCGACTTCGTGCTCACCGTCGAGCTGGAGCCGCACCCGGTCTTCCGGCGCGAGGGCGACGACCTGCACTGCCTGGTTCCCATCGGGATGATCGAAGCGGCGATGGGTGGTCACGTGGAGGTGACGACACCAGACGGGCCGGTGACCATCGAGGTCCCGGCCGGGACCCAGAACGGGCAGCGGTTCCGCCTCCGCAAGCGCGGGGTGCCCCGGCTCGGAGTGGACGAGCGCGGAGACCTCTGGGTCGAGGTGCAGATCGTGATCCCCGCCGTCACCGGGGATCGCGCCCGCCAGCTCCTGCGTGAGCTCGCGGGGGAGATCCCTCCCTCGGGACAGGGAGAGGACAAGAGCGAGCCCGAAGCGAGCTCGAGGAGCTGAGGAATGGCCCGTGGACGAAGAAGCAACGGAGCCGAGGCCCGCGAGGGTCCCTCGTCGGGCTCCGGCCGTCAGTACATGATCAGCGTCGTCGCCAAGTCGTACGGCATCCACCCCCAGACGTTGCGTCTCTACGAGCGTGAGGGTCTGCTGAAGCCCTCGAGAACCGAGGGCAATACCCGACTCTACTCCGAGGAGGACCTGCGTCAGCTGGAGATCATCCTCAATCTGACCCGAGAGCTCGGGGTCAACCTCGCCGGGGTCGAGATCATCTTGAACATGCGCCGGAAGATGGAGCAGATGCAGCAGGAGGTCGGCGAGTTCGTGTCCTGGGTGAACCAGGAGCTTGCCCGAGCGGCACAGGAAGGGTGGGAGGAGCGTCTTCAGGAGGCCCTGGTCCACCTCCCCCCGACCGCCCTCGCCCCGCCCCCGGAGGAGAAGCCCCGGCGCGAGAGCTGAGGGCAGACTATAATCAAGTCCCTCAATACCCCGAGGCTCGATGGTGTCGCGCCCGAAGAACCGACCCGCCCCTCCCGAAGGGGAGCCGGAGAGACGCCCCCGCGAGCGCACCGGCTCGGGCGACAGCCTCAACAGCTATATCCGCGAGATCGCGAAGTTCAGCCCGTTGCCACCGGAGGAGGAGAAGGCCCTCGGCCACCGCATCCAGGCCGGCGACCAGGAGGCGCTGCAGGCCATGGTGGAGGCGAATCTCCGCTTCGTCGTCCACTACGCCAAGCGCTACCGGGGCCTGGGGCTCGCCTACATGGACCTCATTCACGAGGGCAACCTCGGGCTCATGGAAGCGGCCAAACGGTTCGACCCGGACCGCAACGTCAAGTTCATCTCCTACGCGGTCTGGTGGGTCCGCCAGGCGATCCTCCACGCGCTCTCCGAGCACGCGCGGGTCTTTCGTCTGCCCCAGAAGCTCTCCGGGCAGGTCTCGAAGGTGCAGCAGGCGCGGGAGAAGCTCAAGGTTGAGCTCGAGCGCATGCCGACCCTCGAGGAGCTGGCCGATCGCACGTCCCACACCCCGGAAGAAGTGGCGACACTCCTGATGGCGAGCGGGGACGACGTGTCGCTCTCGGCGGCGGTGGGCGACGAGGGGGGGCTCGAGCTGGGCGACACGCTGGAGCAGGACACCATTCCCTCGGTCGAGGCGGAGATGATGCGCTCGTCGTTCGAGCGGCTGATCCAGTCGATGGTGAGCGACCTCGACACCAAGGAGCGGGAGGTCATCCGCATGCGATTCGGCCTGGACGGCGAGGAGCCCCGCACCCTCCAGGAGATCGGTGAGGTGATGGAGCTCAGCCGCGAGCGGATCCGCCAGATCGAGAGTCGGGCCAAGGAGAAACTCCGGCGCAGCCGCGAGGCCCAGGGGCTCCGGGGGTATCTCAACTAGTGGCCAGAGACGCGCTGGCGTAGGAGACTAGGGCGAGGGGATGGGAGGAGAAGTGAGCGCCAGCTGCGAGCAGTGTCAGGGTACGGGCTTCCGGATCGTCGAGCGGGACGGACGGGAGTTCGCGCAGCGGTGCGATTGCCGAGCCGGGTCCGCCGGCGGCGGGACGGACGACGCCCTGTCCGCCTGCCGCATTCCCCCCCGCTACGAGCACTGCTCTCTCGAGACCTTCGAGCCGGGTAGCCCGTCGCTGCGCGCCGCTCTCGAGAGGGCGGTGGATTTCTGCGCCGGGTATCCCCACCTCGGCGCCGACGAGGGGCTGGGGCTTCTCTTCACCGGTGACAACGGAGTGGGGAAGACGCATCTCGCGGTGGCGATCCTGCGGGAGCTGGTCACCGCCCGGGGCGCCCGGGGGCAGTACTGGGACTTCCACGGTCTGATCCGGGAGATCAAGTCGTCGTACGACCGCGAGACGAGGACCACCGAGCTGCAGGTCCTCCAGCCGGTGGTGGACAACGACGTGCTGGTGCTCGACGACCTCGGGGCGTGGAAGATGACCGACTGGATGAACGACACGCTCTTCTACATCCTGAACAGCCGCTACATGGCCAAGCGACCGACCATCATCACCACGAACTACCAGGACGTGACCCGGGAGAAGGCTCTCGCCGCCGACCACCTCCGCCGGAAGGAGTTTCTCGTGGAGCGGATCGGGCAGCGGCTGCGCTCGCGGCTCATGGAGATGTGCCTCGTCGTGCAGATACAGGGCAGCGATCACCGCCAGGCGCGGCAAGCCGCGAATCAAGTCGCTCTGCGTCGCTCTTGAGGACCGAACCGGCCGGCGGCCGGACGCCTTGGCCAAGGACACGATTCCGCCATGGCGATCGTGTCCTTGGCAGGGGCGCTCTGCGACGCGCTCCGGGCAGGGCCTGACGAACGATTCCGGCTAGGTGCGGCCGCTTCCGGTTCCCAGCATCCGACCGGCCAGGACTGCGGCGGTGCCGGTGAACTTCATCCCGATGGTGTGGCCGCCGTCTGGGGCGGCTCGGTGCCAGCGCACCTCTCCCGCGAGGGTGAGGTCCGTCGACCCCTCGAGGCCGTAGAGGGTGATCCGCACCGGCTCGCCCTTCGTGAACGACTCGCCGAGCTCGATGCGGCAGCCGCTGCCGCTGACGTCCACGATCTGGCCGGGCACGGTCACACCGCGATCACGGGCGAGGACGTCGACGCGCAGGAGCAGCGGCCGACGCAGCCGCCGGCGCTTCTCGGTGAGGTCGGTCGAGCGGAGCCAGCCCGAGATCTTGTGGGCCACCGCCACCACCTCCTCCGCCGGCGCTGGCTTCACGAGGTATGCGGCGGCCCCTCGGGTGATGGCGGTGGAGAAGCTGTCGATGTCGGCGTCGTAGGCGAGGACCACGATGGGGACACCCACGAGAGGGAGATGGGCCCGGAGGTTCTCGAAGGAGGCCATCCGCTCCGGACGGCTGGAGGTGTCATCGAGGATGACGAGCCGCGGAGGAACGACATCGAGCATGGCCAGGAGCTCGGCCTCGGTGCAGGCCGCCACCTCGAGCCCGCCCCGCATCAGGATCGCCTCGAGCCACGCGCGGTCGGGCCCGTCGGGGCCCACGACGAGGGTGTACTGATAGCCGGTCCCGGTCCCCTCGCTCACCGCCGCTACCGTCCCGACCTGGAGACGTGCCCGGCTCTCAGTGCTCGAGCCGGTCGCGCAGGCGACGAAGCGTCTGCTCGACGTCGATGACCAGGGCCTCGGTCGTGGCCTCGAGCTGGTCGAGAACGCGGTGGAACTGCGTGTAGTGCGCCTGGTTCATCTCAGGGGTCTCGGCGAGGTTCTCGACCAGGCTCTCCAGCCGGGCCGCCCACTCCATGAGGCTCTGCAGGCTGGCCTCCCCGTGGGCGTCCATGTGGGACGTCTCGGTCTGGCCCATGTCCAGCCCTCTCAGGAACGCCCCGATCTCGCGTCGTCGCTGGCGAGCGCGATCCACGACGCCCTGGAAGGTCTTGCGCAGATTGCTGCGGATCGGGATGATCGGCTCGACGTCCCCCCCCCCGAAGCGTTCCTGCGCCCACTCGATCGTGTTCTGGAGCTCCTCCCGCTCGCCGGGTCCCTCCGGGACGCCTCGCTTCGTGAGGACCTCGTTGACGGCGTCCTCCGCCACCGGGTGCTCGGCGGCCATGCAGCCCCGGAACATGTACTGGATCTCTTCCTCGCCCTTGGGTCCGCCGGGGAGGAGGAGGTCGCCGGGCGCGAGGATCTCGCCGTCGGGCCCGCGCCGGATGATGGCGCGTCGGGAGGAGCGGCGCCGGCTCCGGGCCTTCTTCCGCTTCGGGGCGTCCGGCGGTGCCGGTGCCGGCTTCACCACCACCGGCTTCGCCGCGGCGGCCCTGGCCGCGGCCTTCGACTTCGCGGTGGACTTCTTCGCTGCCGTCCTCGTGGTCGTGGACTTCGGCCTGGCCGCCTTCTTCGCTGCCTTCTTCCCGGCCCTGGCCTTCACCGCCTTCTTCGCTGCCTTCTTCCCGGCCCTGGCCTTCACCGCCTTCTTCGCTGCCTTCTTCCTCGCGGCCCTGGCCTTCACCGCCTTCTTCTTCACGGCTCTGGCCTTTGCTGCCTTCTTCTTTGGCGTGGCCTTCTTGGGCTTTGCCTTGCTCTTCTTTGGAGACATTGGGGGCCTCGCTCGATTGTCAGGGAAGGAAGCTTTTCGCTCTTGGCAACGGGACGGAACCTCCGCGCGGCGGGAACCGCGGGGAGTCTACCACGCGCGGCCCGGGAGGGCCGCGGCCACGCCGCTCAGGCGATCGCGGGCAGGTCGAAGTCGTCCAGGGGCAGCTCCGCTGCCATCTCCGCTCGTCGGAGAACCTGTTCCCGATCTTCCACCGACGAGCGGCCCACCACCTTCCGCCTGGTTGCGGTCCCCGGAGCCGGGGCCACCAGCAGGCCGACAGCCGCTCCGATCAGTCCCCCCAGCAGGGCGAGTCCGATGTACTTGCTCGCGAAGCGCGCGCTCATGACCTCTCAACCTCCGGCTCTCTAGTTTTGCAAAATGTGTGCCGCATCCGTTGTGCGCCAGATCACAAGAAAAATCCCTGATTGTTCGCGAAGTCCGTGCGCTCACTATCCAAGGAGATGAAGAATTGTCTCCATGTTGCCGGAGTCGTGTCGCCGGCTGGCGACAATCCAGACGTGCCCGTCACCTGAATGTCATCTCGGGATGCCCGGATCGGCGACCACGAGCTGGGCGACCCGGCGGGCCAGCGAGAGCAACGGCACGGCCACTCCTTCGTGATTGGCGAGCACGGCCACGACCGGCCCCTCTCCGGCGCCCAGGTACAGCAACGTGCTCACCCCGGCCTGGGCCCCGTCCTTCCACACCTCGAGCGTCCCATCGTGCTCCTCGACGACGAGACCCAGGCCGTGGCCCCGGGCTTGCCCGCCCCGGGTCCGCTGGAGGGTGCGCATGACCTCCCAGGACTCCGGCTCCAGAAGGGCCCCGGAGACGAGGGCGAGGCCGAAGCGGGCCAGGTCGGGCGCGGTGCCCGAGAGGCCGCCCCCGGGCACCTTGTAGCTCGTGTCCGCGAGGTCCGAGTTGACCAGGACACCCCGCCCGTCGCGGGTGTACCCCCGGGCCCGGTTGGGGATCAGGCGCCGCACATCGTCGGGCTGCGAGCGGGTCATCCCGGCGGGCAGGAAGACGGCCTCCCGCACCACTTCGGCGAACGGCCGTCCCGTGGCCCCCTCGATGACGCAGCCCAGGAGGGTATACCCGTAGGTCGAGTACAGGATCCCGGAGTCGGGCTCGAACTCGAGGGGATCGTTCTTGAAGAGGTCCAGGGCCTCCTCCAGGGTCTCGAAGCGACGGGTCATGGGCCGCTCCCCTTCCCGGTAGTGCCGGATCCCCGCCTGGTGGCCCAGGAGCTGGCGCGGGGTCACCGGCCATCGCTTCTCCGGGAACGCGGGGCAGTGCCGCCGGACCGAGACGTCCAGGTCGAGCTGACCCTTCTCGGCCAGCTGGAGGGTGACGACCGCGGTGATCGTTTTCGAGAGCGACGCCAGGCGGTAGACGGTGTCGGCCCGGGCCGACACGAAGTTCTCGATATCCGCGAAGCCGTACCCGTTCGCGAAGACGAGATTGCCCTCGTGGCCGATGGCCAGAGACAGCCCCGGGATCCCCAGCCGGGCGATCTCGTTGGCCACCACCACCTCGATGGCCTCGACCCGGGCCACCGGCAGCGTGGATACGGGGCCGGTGGCGGGGCCCACCTCGGCGGCCGCGCCCGCCCGCGGTGGCGAGGCGGGGGATCGGGGGGCCGGGAGCGCCGACGGCACGAGCGCCACGGCGGTGACGACGGCGCCCAGGGTTGCCGGCAGGAGGGCCCTGCGCCCGAGCCGCGCGAGGCTCACCCCTCCCCCGAACCCGCGGAGACGGCCCCGGGCAGAGCTACTCCAGCCAATCCCGGTCCCTCAGCTTGCGCGGCAGGTACTCCTCGGTGATGAAGCTGATCCCCCGCCGCGAGAGCGCCTCGAGCTCGAACTTGAGCCCGCTCCGCACCATCTCCTGGATCTCCCGCTGCCAGTGGGCCTTCTTGAACCACGGGTAGGCGAGCATCTGCCGGGCCCGGGCGTTGTCCCGGTCCTCCATCTTGATGGCGACGTTCGTGGGGAGCTGATAGGCGGTCTTGTCGAAGGACGAGAGGCCCACGAAGCGCGCGTCGGGCACCGCCATGCGCATCGACTCGTAGGCGAGGTTGATCGACCCCTGCTTCATGACGCTGTAGATGTAGAACCCCCAGGGGTCGTTGTCGACGAGGACATAGACCGGCAGCTTGAGCTCCCGGTGCATCCGCTGAACCAGCCGCCGCACGCCCCGGGGGGGCTGACCCCCGCCCTGGATGATGATGCACTTGTTGCGCTTCCAGAACTTGTCCTCGTTGAAGCGCGTCCACACCGCGTCCTTCTCGATGAGCAGGACGTACTTCGCCTCGTGTCGGCGAAACGTGATGACGTTCTCCTCGACGATGGAGGGCACCGCCCAGCCGCCGGACCCCATCCGCCGCAGGTCGATGGTGTCGCCGGTGTCGGTGATGGTGACGGGGCCGACCATGGATCCCTTGCGGGCTGCGAAGAGGTGCAGCTCCTCGCGCAACGCGTCCAGGGTGACCTCGAGATCCTCGATGATGGGGTCCGACTCGGACTGGTCCTCGAAGGTGTTCTGGCGCGTGTCGCCGATCGTGTGCTTGGTGATGTAGTAGAGGTCGCGGATGCTGGTGGTCTTGCCGGAGTCGATGAGCTCCTTGCAGGCGTCGCTCACCAGGAAGCTCTGCATGAACTTCTTCGCCATCGAGACGTTGAAGAAGTAGCGCTTCTGCTTCTGGCTGCCCAGCTCGATGAGCCGCCGCCTCTCGCTCCAGCTGACGTTGGCCAGGGAGCGGACGGGGATGTCGAGGAACGGGTTGCGGCCGCCCTGGACCGACCGCAGCACGCTCTCGGCCAGCTTCTCGATCTTGGTCGCGGTCTCCTTCGAGATCGCTCGCTTCGTCCGGCGGGACGAGGCCCCGGCCGTCGCCTTGCCCGGGGTCCGCTTCGGGGAGGAGGTCCTGGGCATGGCGCTACTTCCTCCGGGCCCGGGTGCGGGCTCTCGGCTTCGGCTTCCCCTCGCTCGTGTCGAGCCCTTCCGTTGCCTTTGCCTCTTCCATCATCTCTGCCGCCGTCACCCAGTGCGCCACCTTCAGGAACTCCCTCCGGATCGGTCCCGGCTGGCGCTTCTTGATCCGGCCAATGGCATTCGCCACCTCCTCGATGTAGAGCTCGAAGATGTTGCGTCGCTGGGCCTGGTAGTCGGCGGCCTTGCGCTTGCGAATGTAGGTGGCCAGCTTTCGCCCGCACTCCTGCGCCGCGAGCTGGACCTCCTTCATGATCTCGGGGTAGTGAGCCACCGCCTCCTTGGACTCGCTGGTGAACGGCACCCACACCGAGGCGATGTGCACGAGGAGGGCCATCGGACCCGTGGGGAGGGATCCGCGGGACTGGCTCAGCAGGTAGTTGCGCCAGTCCGTGCGCACGATGGCGTCGGTGATGCCGCACGCCCCGCGTTGGAAGAGCAGCGGGACGCGGTTCGCGAAGCGGAACAGCTCGATCGTCTTGTCCGAGGGCCAGCTCCCCCCGTAGGCCAGGCCGACCTCCACCTGGAAGGGGTTCCCGCGGTACACCTTCGGCGGGCGAGTCACGGTCGCGATGAAGTAGTCGTGGCCCTTGATCTTCTCCACTCCCTCCTCGGCCGGCGGCTCGGGGGGGCCGGAGGCCGGGTCCGTCTCGGTGCCGCCCTTCGCCTTCCGGGCCGCGGCCTTGCGGCCCTTCCTCACTGGCTTCATGCTGGCCGAGTCGAGGTCGAGCTGGGCGTTCTCGTCCCCGGCCTCGCCCTCGCTCTCGATCACGTTGAGGAAGCTCACGAGGCCCTTTCGCATCAGCTCGTCACCGATGGGGCTGAGGCAGTTCGTGGGCGGGTTCATGAGACGAGTGGCGCCGATGGCCCGGTGCAGCTCCTCGGCCATGGCCCGCTTCGCGCCCAGCATGCGTGGCCTCACCACCTTGTTGCCCCAGGGCACGCCGCGAAGGATCTCGTTCGCGGCCTGGGTCGACACGCGGCTGAAGGTCGACTGCAGGAAGCCGCGGACGTCGCGGCTCTTCGACTCCTGGGCGAGGAGCATCAGCGCCCCGAGCTCGACACCGTGGGGGTGCGGCTTGATCTCCACCGCCTCCCTGGGCAGCTCGCTCGTCGCGCGGGGAAACGTCAGCGTCTCGTTGCCGGCCTTACCGGTGCCCACGCGCTGGGCGGCGCCGACGGGCCGGGTGTAGTGGATGATGGCGTGGGGGTTGGCGAGTGCGGTGTGCTCGATGTAGCGGTTGACGAAGCGTTGCCCCTGCTGCCAGTTGGCGACGATCTCGAGCTCGACCCGGGTGCCGTGCTCGAGGTCCCACTCGGCCAGGGCCGTTTCGTGGGTGACGACGGGCTCGTTCTTCCGCGTGTCGAGCCGGATGTCGAAGACCTGGGCCGCCTTCCGTCGGCTGACGCGGCTCGTGACCCGGATGGGCTTGCCGGTGGTGAGCTGCCCGTACATCGCCGCCGCCGAGATCCCGATGCCCTGCTGCCCCCGCGCCTGCTTGTAGTGATGGAACTTCGAGCCGTACAGGAGCTTTCCGAAGATCTTCGGCACCTGGGCCTTGACGATGCCGGGACCGTTGTCCTGGACCACGACGCGAAAGCGTCCCTCGCCCTTCGTGAGCGTCCCGCCCCGGGGCTTGTCCTCCTCGTCTTCTCCGCCGCGCGGGCGGGCCTCGGGGGCGGCTTCGAGGGCGATATCGTTGACCTCGACGTGCAGCTCGGGAAGAATGCCTCCCTCTTCGCAGGCGTCGAGAGAGTTGTCGACGGCCTCCTTGATGGTGGTGAGGAGCGCCTTCGAGGGGTTGTCGAAGCCGAGCAGGTGCCGGTTCTTGACGAAGAACTCCGAGACCGAGATCTCGCGCTGCTTGGCCGCCATCGACTGGGCGGTAGCGCGAGCAGAGGGCGCGCGACGGGTGACCGGCGGGGGGCCCGCGGACGCGGCCGGCCCGGGGGCGGTCTTCGCCTCCGGCGGCTGGCGAGTTTCCCGGGCGACGGCGGGGGCCTCGTCGAACAGCTCCATCTGCGGGCGTCCGACGCGGCCCCCGGCCCTGGCCTTCACCCGGCCCCCGGCCTTCGCGGCCTTCTTTTTCACGCTCTTCTTCGAGACCTTCTTCGCGGTCCTTCTCGAGGAGGTCTTCTTGACGCCGGACGGCTTCACCAAGCGAGTCCCTCTCTTCCGCAAAACGACGCAGTCTAGCATCCCACACATGGGGGACAGGACGGGTCCGTGTGCGTCTCACCGCTTCCGCCCGGTGGTTACAATGCGGTATGAGCGACTGGCGGCGCGGTGTGGACCGGGTGGTGGCGACCGCCGTGTCTCCGCCTCTCCTCAGCCGACTCGCGGGCTGGCTGGCCGACCGTCGGCTGCCCTCCGGGCTCCTCGTGCCCGTCATTCGCGCCTACTCGCGTGCCTACGGGGTCGACCTGTCGGAGGCGGCGGAGCCCCCCGAGGCGTACCCGACGTTCAACGCCTTCTTCACGCGTCGCCTCCGCCAGGGCGTGCGGCCGGTGGACCGGCAGGACAACACGGTGGTCTCACCGTGCGACTCCCGTCTGAGCCGCATGGAGAGGGTGCCCGCAGACGGCCGCCTGGAGCAGGTCAAGGGGCAGACCTTTGCCCTCGAGGCCCTTCTCGGGTCGGCCGAGGATGCGGCCGCCTTCCACGACGGCCTGTGTGCGACGCTCTACCTCAGCCCCGGCATGTATCACCGCGTGCACTCTCCGGTAGACGGGCGAATCCTGGGCTGGCGGTACCGGCCCGGGCGGCTCTTCCCGGTCAACGCCGCGGCGGTGCGCTCGATCCCCGGGCTCGTCGCGCGCAACGAGCGGGTCGCGCTCTTCCTCGAGGGAGAAGGAGTGGGGCGGATCGCTCTCGTGCTGGTGGGGGCGGCCAACGTGGGCCGGATCACCTTCCGCTTCGGCGACCTCGTGACGAATGCCGGTGCCCCCGCGGCGCAGGGCGAGCTCCCCGAGCCCCTCGCAGTGCGTCGGGGGGAGGAGATCGGAACCTTCAACCTCGGATCGACGGTGGTGCTCCTCGGCGCCGATCCCGCGCTCGTCCCCGTCGGCACGTCGCCCGGAGCCCTGGTCCGGATGGGGGAGGCGCTGTGGCGTCGCTGAGGGTCGGCGTGATCTCCGACACCCACGGCGTGGTGCGGCCGGAGGTGGTGGAGGCGCTGCGGGACGCCAACGTCATTCTCCATGCCGGGGACGTGGGGGGGAGCCACGTGCTCCAGGAGCTGGGGGAGATCGCCCCGGTGATCGCGGTGAAGGGAAACGTGGACCTGGAGCCGTGGGCGAGGGGGCTTCCGGACCGGCGCCGGCTGGAGCTCGGCGGGGCCCGGGTCCTCCTCCTTCACGACCGCGCAGCGGTGGGCCCCGATCCCGCGGCGAGAGGCTTCCAGGTGGTGGTGTTCGGTCACTCGCACCAGCCCCTGGCGGACCGGGAGGGTGGCGTGCTCTGGTTCAATCCCGGGGCCGCGGGTCCGGGCCGGTTCCGGCTGCCGGTGTCCCTCGGCTTCCTGGAGATCGAGGACGGGCAGGTCCGGGACCGCCTGATCCGGCTGAAGCAGGACTGAGCGAAAGGCGCCGGCGTGGGGTCGGCTCGGGGTAGGATCGGGGTCTCCGGACGGACGGACAGGAAGTGATTTCCGGGAGGTGCACATGTCGTCGGCACTACGCACGATGAGCTGGGCGTTGCTGGTGGTCGTGGGAGGACTGATCCTGCTGGGGGCGCTCGTTTCCATGCAGTTGGCCTACTGGGGCATGTTCCCGGTGGGGGGGGTGTCGATCGAGAAGATCGCCGGGGGCCAGACCGAAGTGCTCCTCGGCCTGCGCGGGGCGCGTGGCACCGCCGCGGGGTGGGCCGCGGCCTGGGCGACGCTGTTTCTCTTCGTGGTTCTCGGGCCCTACCGGCGGGGTGACGTGACGACCTGGTGGGGCATCCTGGCGTCCGCCCTCGTCCTCGGCGTGGTGGTGGTGCTCCGCGTCCCGGTCCTCGGGATCCAGGCCGGGACCGCGACTCCACTCTTCCTCCTGGTGATCGTCATCGTCGCGCTACTGCTGGACGTGAAGCGTCTCGCCCAGCCGCCCTCGACGCCGTGACGGGTTCCGCGCTCACGGGGAAACCGGCCTGCGGCCGGATGCCCTGGCCAGGGACACGAGTCCGCCATGGCGATCGGGTCCCTGGCCGGGGCAGGATCCTCGCCGTGTCGCTCCTGGCGATGGCGCTCGCCGCCCCTGGTGCGGACGCAGGACCGGTGGCCCAGGTGCCTCCGGGGTCCGTCGTGCGCTGGCCCGGCGAGGGCATCGACTCGTGCGCCATGGGAAAGAGGAGCTGGACCCCTCTGGACGGGAGCTGCTTCTATGCCGTGGATCTGCTCCGGGGCGAGGGCCCGGTCGATCTGGTGCGGACCCGCGAGGGACGACGTGAGTCGGTGTCCATCCGCGTGGGGGCCTACACCTACCCGGTGCAGAAGCTGACCCTGCCCAGGGAGAAGGTCGACCTCTCCCCGGAGAGCCTCGCCCGGGTCCAGCGCGAGAGCCGCGACATCGGCCGGTTGTGGGGACGGGCGGGGGAGCGGCAGTTCACCCTCCCCCTCCATCCGCCCCTGGATCCTCTCCCGGAGGGAGGCCGCTTCGGGAGTCGGCGCATCATCAACGGCCAGCCCAAGAGCCCCCACTCGGGGGCCGACTACTCCGCTGCGGCCGGCGAGCCCATTCTCGCGGTCGCGGATGGAGTGGTGGCCCTCGCCGCCGAGCACTTCTTCGCCGGAAACAGCGTCTTTCTCGACCACGGCGACGGGCTCATCTCGATGTACTTTCACATGCGCCGGATGAACGTCCAGGAGGGCGAGAGCGTGCGGCGGGGCCAGGTCATTGGTGAGGTCGGGGCCACCGGCCGGGTCACCGGCCCTCATCTCCACTTCGGCCTGCGCTGGCATCGGGCGCGGATCGATCCCGCTCTGCTCCTGGGAGATCCAGAGGGCCTGCCGGAGATCCGCTGAGCGGGCCGCGACGGGCCATGCCCCTCGCGTGGCACGACGCCAGGCGGTAGGATTCCAGCAGATGGCGTCGGCAGGGGCGGGGGCACGCGCGGACTCCTTTCGGCTCGACTCGTTCGAGCCGGCCTATCGAGCCCTCTCGAGGGACGGGCGCCTCGAGGTCCGGGTCGCGGAGGCGCGGCGGGCCCTCGAGGAGTGCCGGCTGTGCCCGCGGTCGTGCGGCGCGCGGCGCCAGGACGGCGAAAGGGGCACCTGCCAGATCGCCCGACACGTCGTCGTCGCCAGCGCCTTTCCCCACCTCGGCGAGGAGGACTGTCTGCGCGGGGACCACGGGTCGGGCACCGTGTTCTTCTCCGGCTGCTCGCTGCGCTGCTCCTTCTGCCAGAACGCGGATATCTCGTGGCTGGTCTCCGGCGAGGAGTGCTCGGCGGCGGACCTGTCCGCGATCATGCTGGGCCTGCAGGAGCGGGGCTGCCACAACATCAACCTCGTGACCCCCACGCACGTGGTGCCGCAGCTGATCGAGGCGGTGGCCCTCGCCGCCGCCAGCGGGCTGCGCCTGCCGATCGTCTACAACACGGGGGCCTACGACCTCGTCGAGACGCTCCGCCTCCTCGACGGGATCGTCGACATCTACATGCCCGACTTCAAGTTCTGGACCGCGGAGACCGCCGAGCGCTACGCCGCGGCTCCCGACTACCCGGAGCGCGCTCGCGACGCCATTGGCGAGATGCACCGTCAGGTCGGGCCACTGCGCTTCGGCGCGGACGGACTGGCCCGCCGGGGCGTCCTCGTGCGGCACCTGGTGATGCCTTCCCTGGGCGAGGAGTCGGCGGCGATCCTGGGGTGGCTCGCCCGCGAGATCTCTCCCGACACCTGGGTCAACGTCATGGGGCAGTACCACCCGTCGTGGCAGGTGGGCGAGCCCGACGGTCGGGGTCTCCGCCGCTTCTCCGCGATCGACCGGCGGCCCCGCTCCCGGGAGCTCGAGACTGCCCGAGAGGCCGCTCGCCGCGGTGGCCTGTGGCGCCTCGACGAGCGGCATGGGGGTGGGATCCGGTGATCCCGTCCGCTCTCACGCGCTCCCTGCGCAACCTGCCGATCCGGCAGAAGCTCACGCTCATCGTCCTGGTGACGAGTGGAGTGGCGGTGCTCATCGCCTCGGCGGCATTCCTCGTCAACGACTACGTCAGCTACCGCAGCCAGATGGCTGAGGAGCTGGGGGTCTACGCCCGCAACCTGGCGCGGCTGCTGGTCCCGGCCCTCGAGCCGGACAGCGTCGGTCCGGGGGGGGGAGAGGAGCTGAGCCGCCGGATGCTTCGGGTGACCGCCGACTCCCTCCAGAGCCGCGCGTCGATCGAGGTCGCGCTGGTCTTCGACGGGCAGGGGCACGAGTTCACCCGTGTCGCCCGGGGCACCGGAAAGGTGTTCCCGACCGCCCCGGAGGCGGACGGGGTCTCCTTCCGGGGATCCAGCCTGGTGGTGTTCCAGGGTGTCTACAACGACAGCGGCACGCGCCTGGGGACCGTCTACCTCGAGTCCAACACCCGGGAGCTGACCGTCCGCCAGCAGCGCTACGTCGTGATCCTGGCCCTCGTGACCCTCGGGTCCCTGGTGGTCGCCCTCCTCCTCGCGTCCCAGCTCCAGAAGCTCGTCTCGAGGCCGATCCTCCACCTCGCGGAGATCGAGACCCGCGTCTCGAAGGAGAAGGACTACTCGCTGCGGGCGGTGAAGGAGGCGGACGACGAGCTGGGCTTCCTCATCGACGGCTTCAACGACATGCTCGGCCAGATCCAGTCCCGCGACGCGGAGCTGACCGTGGCCAAGGAGGCGGCGGAGCAGGCCAACCGCACGAAGAGCTCCTTCCTCGCCAACATGAGCCACGAGCTGCGGACCCCTCTCAACGCCATCATCGGCTACAGCGAGATGCTGGAGGAGGAGGCCGAGGAGCGTGGCCTGGAGGACCTGGCCCCGGACCTCGCGAAGATCCACGGAGCGGGCCGGCACCTGCTGACGCTCATCAACGACGTGCTCGACCTGTCCAAGATCGAGGCCGGGAAGATGGAGCTCTACCTCGAGGACTTCGATCTCAGCGCCCTGGTGCAGGACGTGGAGTCCACCCTCCGCTCCCTGGTCGAGAAGGGCCAGAACACCTTCGAGGTGAGGTGCCCGCCCGACATCGGCATCATGCACGGGGACCTGACCCGGGTGCGGCAGATCCTCTTCAACCTGCTCAGCAACGCCGCCAAGTTCACCCAGCGCGGGCAGGTCCGGCTCGAGGTGTCACCCCGCCGCCTGAGGGGCGAGGACTGGCTGGAGTTCGCGGTGGCCGACACCGGGATCGGACTGGAGCCGGAGCAGCAAGAGCGGCTCTTCCAGTCCTTCTCCCAGGCGGATCCGTCCACCTCCCGCAAGTACGGGGGCACCGGCCTGGGGCTCGTCATCAGTCGGCGCTTCGCGCAGATGCTGGGCGGCGACATCACGGTGCAGAGTGCGCTGGGAGAGGGGTCGGTCTTCACCGTGCGCCTCCCCCGGGTTGCCGGGGCCACGACTCGGGCGGCGGCGGCCGCGTCCTCCCCTCGACCGAGCGTCCCTCCCCCCGCCCCCGTTTCCGTGACCCCCACCGTGCTGGTGGTGGACGACGACCAGGCCGCCCGCGAGGCCATCACCGGCGGACTGATCAGGGAGGGCTTCAAGGTCATCGCCGCCGGGACCGGCGAGGAGGCGGTGCGGCTGGCCCGATCCCAGCGTCCGGACGCGATCACCCTCGACGTGCTGATGCCGGGGATGGACGGCTGGACCGTGCTCCGCTCGCTCAAGGCCGACCCGCTCACCGCCGCCATACCCGTGGTCGTGGTCTCGATGCTGGAGGATCGCGAGGTGGGCTTCGCCCTCGGAGCGGCCGAATACCTGACCAAGCCGGTCGACCGGGACCGTCTCGTCAGCACCCTCAGACGTTTCCGCGACGGCGGCCAGGGGCCAGGGCCCGGACTGGTCCTGGTGATCGAGGACGACGCGGCCACCCGTGAGGTGATCCGCCGGTCTCTCGAGCAGAACGGCTGGGTGGTCCGGGAGGCCCCGAACGGCCGCGTCGCCCTGGAGGCCCTGGAACGCGCGGTCCCCGATCTCGTGGTGCTCGATCTCATGATGCCGGAGGTGGACGGTTTCGAGTTCGTGTCCGAGCTCCGCAAGTCGGAGAAGGGGCGGCATCTCCCGGTGGTCGTGGTCACCGCCAAGGAGGTGACTCTCGAGGACCGGGCCCGCCTCAGCGGACAGGTCTCCCGCATCCTCCACAAGGGCTCGTTCACCCGGGAGGAGCTGGCCGCCGAGCTGCGGCGGTCGCTCGAGTCCCGGGACGGCCCGGGCGGCGGCTGAGGGGGTCGTCAGGGCGGCCTTCCTGCGGGTGTCGCCGGCAGGCTCGCGCCCGACGGGAAGTCCTCTACGAGCGGTCCAGCATGGCCTGGATCTTGACCAGGAGCTGGGCGAAGTCGACGGGCTTGGTGTCGTAGTCGTCGCAGCCTGCGGCCAGGGCCTTCTCCCGGTCTCCGGACATGGCGTGGGCGGTGAGGGCGATGACCGGCACCTGGCTCGTCGCCGGCGAGGCCTTGAGGCGGCGCGCGGCTTCCCAGCCGTCGATCACCGGCAGGCTCATGTCGAGCAGGATCAGATCGGGCGCATGGCTCTCGGCCATGAGGATGCCCTGCATCCCGTCCGCCGCCATCAGGACCTCGTGGCCCTTGCGTTGGAGGCGGCGCGAGAGCATGTCGCGGTTCATCTCGTTGTCTTCGACGAGCAGGATCTTGGCCATGGTCGCGCCTCTGATGAGTTCCGAGGCCGTCAGGGCCCCGGACCGCACACGGTTACCACAGTTGCGCGGCCTCGCACAAACACGGCATTCTTTCATTGATGGGGCGAACTGGAGACGCACGCGTCTCGCGGCGGCGGGGCGGGGAGGTGGTCGTGAAAGAGTGGACCCGGCCGGCGGCGGCCGCCCTGGCCCTGGCCCTCACGGCCGCGACGGCGGCGGCCGACGAGAAGGTCGAGGGCTACGCGGAATGGGTGATCGACGGGTGTCTCGTCGTGGACGGCCAGAAGGTCTGCCCGGCCCCCGACCTGGAGTTCGAGGGGGAGGGCGCGGCCTGGAGCTTCCCCACGATCCCCCTCGGGTACGAGGTCGAGGTGAAAGAAGGCCGCCGCCTCGCCGATGGGATCGTCCTCGCCGGCAAGGTGAAGGCGAAGCCCAACGGGGAGGCGATGTTCGAGTCCCAGGTGCGCGCCGCCACCGATCAGATGGAGGCCCAGATCCGCCGGGCCGGCCACTTCACCGAGGGTGAGGGCCGTCGGGCCCGCAGCGTGGGAAAGCTCCTGGAGAGCGGACCCCGGGTGGACCGCGTGCGGTGGATCGTCGACCACCTCCTGCCGCCCTACCTCGAACCCGGGGACGTGCGTGTCTACGTGATCGAGAACGAGGAGTGGAACGCCTTTGCCATGGGGAACTACTCCGTCTACGTCTTCTCCGGGCTCCTGGATGACCTGGACGACGACGAGGTGGCGATCGTGCTCGGGCACGAGCTGGTTCACGCCACCCACGAGCACTCGCGCCGGCAGGCGAAGAAGGGGATGTGGGTCCAGCTGGCGGCAATCGGGGCCCTCGGGGCCACGTCCACGATCGACAGCCGGAGCACCCGGGCCCTCGCCGAGACCGCGGCCGGACTCGCTGCCTCGGCCTGGAGCAACGGGTATGGCCGGGACATGGAGGACCAGGCCGACCGCGTCGGGCTCCGCTACACCTACGAGGCGGGGTACGACATCACCAAGGGACCGCTGCTGTGGAAGAAGTTCGCGGACAAGTACGGGGAGGGCAGCTCCGCGCTCAACTTCTTCTTCAGCGACCACTCCCAGGCCGGGGAGCGGGCGGCCAACCTCGAGATCGAGATCGCCCGCAACTACCGGGACGGCCCGAAGCCGGACGGCCCCGCCCTTCGGGAGGCGGCCACGGAGCCTCCGCCCGCGCCGGCGTCGGGGGCGACACGGGCTCCGGCCGAGGCCCCTTCCGCCGGCGACGCCGCGCCCACCGAGGTCGGTCTCGGGATGAGCCCCGACGAGGTGAGGCGTGTCCTCGGAGACCCCGACAGCGCCCTCGTCTTCGGGGGGCGCCTCCGCTGGGCCTATCCGGACCGAACGGTCTTCTTCGAGGACGGCGTGGTCTCCGAGGTGCGGGAGTAGCTACCTCTTCGCGACCCCGAGCTCGCCGAGCTTCGCCGCGATGTCCGCGCCGGCGGTCTTGACGTCGACCTGCTTGTCGACAGCCAGGATCTTCCCGTCCGTGCCGATGTAGAAGGTCCAGCGATTGGAGGCACCGCCGTCGGGCCTCAATGAGCCGTAGGCCCCCGCCACCTTCTTGTCGGCGTCGCTCAGGATCGGATAGTCGGCGTCCAGCGACTCGGCGAACTTCGTGTTCGTCTCGATGTCGTCGACGCTGGCGGCGAAGTAGGCCACGTCGTACTTGCGGATCTCGTCGCCGCTCTCACGGAGCGACTTGCACTCGAGCGTTCAACCGCCCGTGAACGCCTTGGGGAACCAGGCCAACACGACCACCTGTCCGGCGTAGTCGGAGAGCTGGTGCGTCTTGCCGTCAGACCCGGGCAGGGAGAAGGCCGGGGCATCGTCACCCGGCTTCAGCTCGGCGGCGACGGCCATGGCCGGGGCCAGCAGGAGGCACAGGCCCGCAACGAGTATCAGCGCCTTGATCATGGCGGCTCCTTCCGCTGTATGGGTACTGAGTGATGGCGATTATCCCCGGCGCGGAAGTCGAACGTCAACCGCGCCGCCAGGGGACGACGGGGTCGGGGCGCGCGGCCCCGGCCCGCGAGCGGCTAGACTCCCGCGAACTGGACGCTCTCGAAGACCAGGGTCGGGGTGTAGACCGAGGAGTAGGGATAGGGATCGTTCCCCACCGCCACCAGCTGCTTCCACAGCTCCAGGTGGTTGCCGGAGATGTTCATCTCGCTCACCGCCTCGGCGATCTTCCCACCCCGCACCCGGAAGCCCTGGACCCCGAAGGAGAAGTCGCCGGTGGTGCTGTTGGAGTTGCCGCCGATGAAGCCGGTGACGAGGATGGCGTCCCCGACATCGGCGAGGAGCTGCTCCTGGGACTTCGGCCCGAGCTTCCACTGGAGGTTCGAGCGTCCCCCGGTGGTGGGGGCCATCTTCAGCTTCTTCCCGTAGTAGGTGTCGACGTAGTAGTTCTTCAGGACGCCCCTCTCGACGAGCGGGAGGCGCCTCGCCGCGATGCCCTCGCCGTCGAAGAGACGCGAGGCCAGGCCCCGGGGCACCAGGGGGTCGTCGGCCACGTCGAGGGCGGGGCTGCCGATGGCCACTCCCGCCTTGCCCTCGAGGAAGGACCGCTTCTGCTGGAGCGCCGAGCCGGACAGGGCCGCGCCGAAGGCCCCTACCAGCCGGCTCCCGGCCCGGGGGTCCAGGACCATCGTGTACAGGGCAGAGTCGGCTTTCTGCGACCCCAGGCGGGAGAGGGCGCGCTCGGTGGCCTCCCGGCCCACGGTCCCCGCGGCCGGGAGGGCGTCGAGGTGATGCACCGAGGCGTAGGCGTAGTCCTCGGGGCGGCGCCCGTCGGGGTCCTTCACGCTCACCTCGGCATAGGTCACGAAGGACGTCCTCTCCGCCTGGCCCTCGAAGCCGTTCGAGTGGACGCGGACCGTCTCGGAGCGGGTGTCGTTGAAGGTGGAGGTCACCGAAAGGATCCGGTCCGCTCCCTTGACGCTGCGGGCGGCGTCCTCCATGGCCTTGGCCGCCTCACGGCGCATCTCCGGGGTCACCGAGGCGTACTTCGGGTCCTCGAGCTCGAGGTCCTTCTCCGCCTGCCCCTCGTACAGCGCGGGGTCCGGCAACGACCGGAAGGGGTCCTCGGCCAGGACCCGGGTGTTGGAGACCGAGTCGGCGATGAACTGCTCCAGGCCCTCGGGGCGGAGGTCGCTGGAGGAGGCGACGGAGTAACGGCCGTCGACGTACAGCTGGAGCTGGACACCCCGGCGAGTCGCCTCGTTGATGCGGTCCACCTTGCCGTCACGCCAGTCCAGGGTGACGTCGCGGACGCGGCTCACCGCCGCCCCCGCCTCCTTCGCCCCCTTGGCGAGGGCGATCTTCGTGCAGCTCTCGGCGATGTCCTTCATGCTCTGCTCTCCCATGGCGTCCCCCTAGCCCTTCCGCCCGCCTACGGTGATCGAGGAGACCCTGACGGTGGGGAGGCCCTGGGAGACCGGCACTCGCTGGCCGTTCTTGCCGCAGGTCCACCCTCCCTCGTCGATCGCGAGGTCGTCGGAGACCATGTCCACCAGCTCGAGGACCTTGGGCCCGTTGCCGATGATGTTCACGTCCTTGATGGGCCGGGTGATCTTCCCGTCCTCGATCATGTAGCCGTTCTTCACGTAGAAGGTGAAGTCGCCGGCCCCGATCTGGACCTCGCCGTTGGTGAAGTTGGTGCAGTAGATGCCCTTCTTCACCGACTGGACGATCTCGTCCTTCCCGTGGGGACCCGGGAGCATGTAGGTCGAGCGCATCCGCGGCATGGGCGGGTGCTGGTAGCTCTCGCGGCGCCCGTTGCCGGTGGGCTTCACCCCGTAGTGCTTTGCGGAGATCGAGTCGTGGAGGTAGGTGGTGAGGGTCCCGCCCTCCACCAGCATGGTCTTGCCGACGGCGTGGCCCTCGTCGTCCACGTTGATGGCGCCGCGGGCGTGCTCCTGGGTCCCCTCGTCGACGATGGAGACGAAGGGCCTGGCCACCGGCTTGCCAATCTTGTCGGAGTAGATCGAGACGCCCTTGCGGTTGAAGTCGGCCTCCATCCCGTGGCCGATGGCCTCGTGGAGGAGGATCCCGGAGGAGCCGGCGGCGAGGACCACCGGCATCTCGCCGGCCGGGGCCTGGACGGCGTCGAAGAGCACGACCGTCCGATCGACGGCCTTCTTCACCAGGCGGTCCAGGCGCTCCGGCGTGTAGTAGGCGATCCCATCGCGCCCGGCGACGCTGCTCCCCGCCTCCTCCCGCTGGCCTCCCTGCTCTGCGACGCAGGTCACGTAGCACAGGGTCATGGGTTGGAGGTCCTCGACGATGCGCCCGTCGGAGGTGGCCATGAGGATGGCGCTGGACTGGTCGACGAAGAAGATGCGGGCCTTCTTGACCCGCGGGTCGGCGGCGAAGACCTTCTCGTTGAGGCCGGCGAGGATGGGCAGCTTGCCCTCGGGGCGGACGTCCTCCCATGGTGTCTGGACCGCGTAGCGCGACGGCAGGTCGGTGATCACCCGGAAGCTCTGGGGTCCGGGCCGGGCCGGGCCGGTGGCGATCGCCGCCGCGGTCTGGGCCGCCAGCTTCAGACCCTCAGGGGTCAGCTCCTCGGTGAAGCCGTAGCCCGTCTGGTCGCCGGTGACGACTCGGACTCCCACGCCCAGCTGGACGTCGGCGTACGCGCGATTCACCTGGCCGTCCTCGAGCCCGTAGACGTTCTGGACCTGGTGCTGGAAGAAGACGTCGGCGTGGTCGCCGCCGCTCCCGAGGGCCGTGTCCAGGGCGTCCTGGATCAGCTTCTCGGTGACGCCGAAACGGGTGAAGTAGCCGAGGCCAGGGGTCTGTCCCGGGCCGGTGGCAGCGAGGGCGGTGGCCGGGCCGGCGAGGATGTCGTGAAGGGCGGCCGTGGCCAGCGTCCCGGCGGTGACACCGAGGGCGTGGCGGCGGCTCATTCCGCGATCGTCAGACATGGAATGGGACCTCCTTGGGGGGAGCGGCGTGCTCCCGGGCTTGAGACGCTCGGAAGGCCGGACGAGTCTCAGATCACCACGATGCCCGAGCCCGCGCCCTGGGTCAAGTCATGTGGATTCAACGGATTGGATGGCGAACGACAGGCGGCCGATCGGCCGCGGGCGTTTCTCAGGGGACCGTGGTGGAGTGCCAGAGGGCCATCTTCCAGGCGCCGTCCTGCTTGACGAAGAGCTCGGTGAAGCGCAGCCGCACGTCGATATCGCGGTCGGGGACCTTGACCAGGACGTGGGCAACGCCCTGCACCACCGCCGCGTCACCGTAGACGCGCACCGACCGCTCCCCTTCGGGCTCGATCGACAGGTAGCGCACCCGGCCCGAGCGCAGGCTGTCAAGGAAGCTGGCCTTGGTGTCCACCGCCGCGCTGGAGTGGGTGTAGGTCATGTCGTCGGTGAGCATGGCCTCCAGCTCGTCGAGGTCGCCGCCGGCGGTGAGGGCCCAGCGCTGGTCCTGGGCCTTCAGGACGGCCTCGGCGTCCTCGCTCGCCTGCACCGCGGGAACGGCCAGCAGGGCCAGCAGCATCCCCAGCGTGATCCGGCTCAGCATCTCTCTCATGTCGTGTCTCCTCGCGAATCGGGCGATCCTGCGGAGCCCTCGCCCCACACGAATCGCCCGCGCTCGTTCAATCCAGGGGCAGACCGCAGCCCGGGCACGTCTTCCCCGACCCCCGGGTGGGCAGTCTGTCTCCGCAGGCCGGGCACCTCCAGTTGGTGAGGCGGAAGGCGAGCCCGGCCAGGGCCACGACCCCCACCGCGGGGATCCACCAGTCCGGCGCCAGGCGCAGCAGGACCCCGGTCGCCACGATCAGGATGAGGGCTCCGGCGATGACCTGTCCACCCCGGACCTGACGGCGGCGACGCACCTCAAGGGCCTGGCGAAACTCCCGCCGTTGCTCGGTGGTCCACTCCGTGTCCCCCTGGGTTCCGTCCACGTCGACCGGGTCCATCGTGGGCGCCATTCTACTGCGCCGGAGTTGACACGCCGGGGGGCGGCCGGGACACTCCCCAGCGTGCCCCGAGTCGAGGTCCTGCGCACCTATCTGGAGCTGAGCCGCCAAGAGCAGCTCCGGTCCGCCCCCTGTCCCGACCCCCGGGCCCGTGTCGAGCGTGTCGAGGGCTGCCCCCCCTCCTTCTTCCGCTACCTCTATGCCGAGGTGGGACGCCGGTACCACTGGGTGGACCGTCTCCTCTGGAGCGACGAGGAGCACCGGGCGCGCCTGGCCGACCCCGACGTGTCACTGCACCTCCTGAGCGTGGCCGGGGCGCCGGCCGGCTACTTCGAGCTGGAGCGCCACCCCGACGGGGCGGTGGAGGTGGCGTACTTCGGCCT
>JAJDNS010000041.1 GCA_022340585.1 Acidobacteriota bacterium | reverse complement strand
CGTGGACGAGATCGTCCTCGTGGGCGGCTCCACCCGGATCCCGAAGGTCCAGGAGCTGGTGAAGGAGTTCTTCGGGAAGGAGCCCCACAAGGGAGTGAACCCGGACGAGGTGGTGGCCATGGGTGCCGCCATCCAGGCCGGGATCCTCGCGGGAGAGGTGAAGGATGTCCTCCTCCTCGACGTCACCCCCCTGTCCCTCGGCGTCGAGACTCTCGGCGGCGTCATGACCAAGCTCATCGAGCGCAACACCACGATTCCCACCAAGAAGACCGAGGTGTTCTCCACCGCCGCCGACAGCCAGCCGTCGGTGGAGATCCACGTGCTCCAGGGCGAGCGTGAGATGGCGAAGGACAGCCGCACCCTGGGCAACTTCCACCTCAACGGCATCCCGCCCGCCCCCCGGGGGGTGCCCCAGATCGAGGTCACGTTCGACATCGACGCCAACGGGATCCTCAACGTCTCGGCCAAGGACAAGGCCACGGGCAAGTCCCAGGCCATCACCATCACCGCCTCCTCCGGGTTGGAGAAGGACGAGGTCGAGAAGATGGTCCAGGACGCCGCGGCCCACGCCGAGGACGACAAGAAGAAGCGGGAGCTCGTCGACCAGCGGAACCAGGCCGACAACATGGCCTACTCCCTCGAGAAGACCCTGGGCGAGAACCGCGACAAGGTCGGGGAGTCCGAGGCGAAGGCCATCGAGGAGGCGATCGCCGAGGTGCGCAAGGCGGCCGAAGGCGAGGACGTCGAGGCCATCAAGACCGCCATGGAGAAGCTGACGAAGCAGAGCCACAAGCTCGCGGAGCAGCTGTACAAGCAGCAGGCCTCCGAGGCAGGTCAGGCGGGCGGCCCGATGCCCGGCGCCGACCCCGGAACCGCCGCTCCCCCGCCCCCGGGCGGGAACGGCCAGGACGCCGGCGACGTGGTGGACGCCGAGTACACGGTCAAGAACTGAGGCACGGGTGAGTGCCTCTCGGTAACAGAAACTGAGTTTTCAGGAGGAGTAGACATGCCAATGGTTCGCTGGGAGCCGTTCCACAACCTGGTCTCGATCCAGGATCGGATGAACCGGATCTTCGACGACGCCTTCCGCGGGCAGCGCGGCGGAACCGAGGACGACTGGGCCCTCGGGGGCAACTGGGCGCCGGCGGTGGACATCTTCGAGCAGGGCGGCAACATCGTTCTCAAGGCGGAGCTGCCGGGGATCAACGCCGACGACGTCGACATCCGGGTGGAGAACAACGTGCTCACCCTTCGGGGCGAGCGGAAGTTCGAGACGGACGTCAAGCGTGAGAGCTGCCACCGCGTCGAGCGCGCGTACGGCACGTTCAGCCGGTCGTTCACCCTTCCGAACGTCGTCGACACCGAGAAGATCAAGGCCGACTACAAGGACGGCGTGCTGCAGGTGACCCTCCCCCAGAAGGAGGAGGCCAAGCCCAAGCAGATCTCCATCGCGGTCGGGAAGTGACGCCTCGACGGGTCCGGCTGGAGCCTTTCGGGCCCCGGCCGGCCCGGGCCGGCGGGCCGGGCGGGGGGCAGTCTCCGCCCGGCCGTTCGGCCTTTCCGCAAGCCGCCGCTGTCCTCGGAAGCGGCCTCCGTGGGGCGTTTCGAGGACACCCGGAGCCTTCACCGGACACGGCTCCCCGACATTCAGCTTCGTGGACACAACTTTTCACTTACCGTGACCGTAAAGGCCTTTTGAAAGCGTGACTTGCAGGCATAATAGCCCCGCCGCCACCAGAGCCGGGGGGCAGCCTGCGGCAGCACGGGGGGACGCCGGGTGTGGCGTGCAACTTGCCAGAGAGACAGGGGCCGTCACCCTGCCCCTCGTTGTCGGAATAACTTCGCGAGAGTCGGCGTAGACACGGGCGAGAGCGTTCCAGGAAGCGTACCGCCCCGGAGGCACCGGAGACCATGACCAGTCGGACCAGAACATTCGCCACGTTCTTCACCGTCGCCCTGGCAGCCACTCTGCTCGGTGCGCTCTTCACCACGCACGCCGGGTCCCCGCCCCCGCGGCCCTTCGGGGCCGGCGGACGGACGGCGACCGCGACGGCGGTCCCCGTGGCCCTCCAGGCCGGCGACTCCGGCGCCTCCCTCGGCCTCAACACGTTCAGCGACATCGCGCGGGCGGTCAACGACGGGGTGGTCAACATCAACACCGAGAAGCTCGTGCGCCGCCCCCGCTCGCCCTTCCACGAGTTCTTCGGCGGTCAGCCCAACTTCGGTCAGCCCGACGACGACGATCGGATCCGCCAGACGAGCCTCGGCTCCGGCTTCGTCATCGATGCCGAGGGCTACATCCTGACCAACCGCCACGTCATCGAGGGAGCCGACGAGATCAGCGTCACCTTCCCCGACGGGAAACGCTACGAAGCGAAGGTCATCGGCCAGGACGCCCGCACCGACGTGGCCCTCATCAAGATCGAGCCCGAGGAGACCCTGACCGTCCTTCCCATGGGCGACTCGGACTCCTGTCGGCCCGGCGAGTGGGTCATGGCCATCGGCAATCCCTTTGGCCTCGGCAACAGCGTCTCGGTGGGCGTCGTGTCCTTCCACGGGAGGGACGTTCCCCTCCAGCGCTACACCAGCATCGAGATGATCCAGACCGACGCCGCCATCAACCCCGGCAACTCCGGGGGGCCGCTCCTCAACGCCCGAGGAGAGGTGATCGGCATCAACACCATGATCATGACCGACGGGGCTTCCCGGGTGAACGCCGGCGTGGGCTTCTCGGTGCCCATCAACGTGGCGACCGAGATCCTCCCCCAGCTCCGGGAGAGGGGCAAGGTGATCCGAGGCTGGATGGGTGTCACCATCCAGGCCGTCACCGACGAGCTGGCCGAGACCTACGGCCTCGACGAGGCCAAGGGGGCCATCGTGAGCTCGGTCACCGCGGACTCTCCAGCCGAGGACGCGGGGATTGAGCCCGAGGACGTCATCCTCGCCGCCGACGGTCGCGCGATCGGGGACAACGGCGACCTCTCCCGCTACATCGCGTCCAAGGCCCCGGGGACCGAGGTCGAGCTGGACGTGTTCCGCGACGGCCGGCACCGGACGATCTCCATCACCCTCGGGACGTTCCCCGAGGATCCGAGAGCACCCGGTGCCCGCACCGAAGACACCGACCGGCCCCGCCTGGGCATGAGCGTCCGTGACCTGACCCCGGATCTCGCCCAGCGGGTGGGCGTGCCCCAGGACACGCGGGGTGTCCTCATCACCGACGTGGAGACCGGCGAGCCGGCCGAGGAGGCCGGGCTGGTCCCCGGCGACGTCATCGTCTCGGTGAACGGGGAGACGGTCGAGTCCGTGAACGACTTCGAAAAGGCGATCGGCGGCTTCGAGGGCGGTGACCGCATCCGGCTCCGGGTGCGGAGCGCCCAGGGCTACCGCATCGTCGTCCTGAGGCTGAAGTGAGAAACGAGAAGGGGGCGGAACCTCACCAGAAAGGGAGGGATCCCATGGCGCAGAAGAAACGTTCGGTCGACAGGGAGCGCTACCGGGTGCTCAAGGAGATGCTCGGGGACAGGCGCCGCGAGGTCCAGGAGAAGCTGCGCTCGCTGCGCGAGACGCTGCCCGTGGAGGCCGGGGTCGTGCGCGACGCCGAGGAGCAGAGCGTGGACGACTTCGTCACCGAGGTCGACATGGCCCTCATGCAGATGAAGTCGGAGACCCTCTCCCGGATCGACCAGGCCATCGCCCGGCTCGAGAACGGCACCTACGGGCTCTGCCAGGAGTGCGACGAGGAGATCTCCGCACGCCGGCTCAAGGCCCTGCCCTTCGCGGCCCTGTGCCGCACCTGTCAGGAGGACACGGAGACCACGGTTCGCGCCGAGCGCGAGGCCCGGGCCTTCGCCCGGCTCCAGAAGGAGCTGGTCCATGTGACCCTCCGCACCGGAGGACGACGCTGAGATTGGCCATGAGTGAGCGTGACGACAACGCCCCCGACTTCGAGGGCGAAGGAATGCCCGAAATCGACCTGAGCAACCTGCCGACCGAGCTGGGGATCCTGCCCCTGCGGGACACCCTGCTCTTTCCCCAGGCCATCCTGCCCCTGGCGGTGGCCCGGGAGACCTCGGTGGCCCTGGTCAACGACGCGGTGCGCCAGCGGCGCGTCATCGGCGTCGTCGCCCAGCGAGATCCTGCGGTCGACGACCCGGTAGAGAGCGACCTCTACACGATCGGGACGCTCACCCACATCCACAAGATGTTCAAGTTCCCGGACGGGTCCCTCCGCCTCGTGGTCCAGGGGGTTCAGCGCTTCCGCGTTCTCCAGCTCACCCGGTATCGCCCGTTCCTCAAGGCCCAGGTCGAGCTCATCGCCGACGAGATCCCCGCCGAGCAGGAGATCGAGATCCGCGCCCTGGCCCAGAGCGCCCTCGGCTTCTTCCAGCGGGTGGTCGACCTCTCCCCCACTCTCTCCGACGAGCTCGGGGCCCTGGCCTCGAACATCCAGGAGCCGCCGCGCCTCGCCGACTTCGTCGCCGGGAACCTCCCGACCCTGAACACCGCCCAGAAGCAGGAGCTCTTCGAGACCCTCGACGTGAAGACTCGTCTCGAGCGGGTCAACAGCATCCTGGTCAAGGACCTGGAGGTCCTCGAGGTCGGCAGCAAGATCCAGAGCCAGGTCAAGAGCGAGCTCCAGAAGAACCAGCGCGAGTACTACCTCCGCGAGCAGATGAAGGCCATCCAGAAGGAGCTCGGGGACACCGACGACCAGCAGCGGGAGATCGACGAGCTCCGGGAGAAGATCGAAGCGGCGGGGATCCCCGAGGAGTCCGAGAAGGAGGTCCTCCGCGAGCTCGAGCGCCTCTCCCGCATGTCCCCGGCCGCCGCCGAGTACACCGTCACCCGGAC
This sequence comes from Acidobacteriota bacterium, assembly GCA_022340585.1. GTDB lineage: Bacteria > Acidobacteriota > Vicinamibacteria > Fen-336 > Fen-336 > JAJDNS01. Next base: position 63,026 of record JAJDNS010000041.1, on the reverse strand, counting down.
CTACCTGGACTGGGTGGTCTCCCTCCCGTGGAACAAGCGCACCGAGGTCGAGATCGACCTGGCGAAGGCCAAGGAGGTCCTCGACAACGACCACTACGACCTCGAGAAGGTCAAGGACCGGATCCTCGAGTACCTGGCGGTCCGAAAGATGAAGCCCGACATCAAGGGGCCCATCCTGTGCTTCGTGGGCCCGCCCGGGGTGGGCAAGACCAGCCTCGGCAAGTCCATCGCCAGTGCCCTGGGAAGGAAGTTCCACCGCCTGAGCCTCGGCGGAATGCGCGACGAGGCCGAGATCCGCGGGCACCGGCGCACGTACATCGGCGCCCTCCCCGGGCAGATCATTCAGGGCCTGCGCCGGGCCGAGAGCAAGAACCCGGTGATCATCCTCGACGAGGTGGACAAGATCGGGACCGACTTCCGGGGCGACCCCTCGGCGGCGCTCCTCGAGGTCCTGGACCCCGAGCAGAACAACACCTTCAAGGACCACTACATCGACCTGCCCTTCGATCTGTCCCAGGCCCTCTTCATCACCACCGCCAACATCCTCGACACCATCCCCCCGGCCCTGCGGGACCGCATGGAGGTCATCCGCCTCGCCGGATACACCGAGGAGGACAAGCTCCACATCGCGCGCCGACACATCATCCCGCGCCAGCTGGAGAACCACGGCCTCGACGCCGAGCAGGTCGCCTTCGGGGACGACGCGCTGGTCAAGCTGATCCGCGAGTACACCCGTGAGGCCGGTCTGCGCAACCTCGAGCGGGAGGTGGCGAGCATCATCCGCAAGGTCGCCCGGCGGAAGGCCGAGGGAAGCCACGAGACGGTCGTCCTCACCCCGGAGACGGTCGAGGAGTTCCTCGGCGCCCCCTACTTCCTCCGTGACGAGGAGCTGGACGAGCGGTCCCTGGTCCCCGGTGTGGCCACCGGGCTGTCGTGGACCGCGGCCGGCGGAGACGTACTCTCCATCGAGGCCACCCAGATGTTCGGCAAGAAGGGCCTCACCCTCACCGGGCAGCTCGGAGACGTGATGAAGGAGAGCGCCCAGGCCGCCCTGTCCTGGGTCCGGGCCCACGCCCGTCAGCTCGGCATCGAGGAATCGTTCTTCGAGCGCGTGGATCTCCACCTCCACGTCCCCGAGGGAGCCATCCCCAAGGACGGCCCCTCGGCCGGGATCACCCTGGTCACCGCTCTCGTTTCACTCCTCACCCAGCGCCCGCTGCGCCCCCGCGTGGCCATGACCGGTGAGGTCACCCTCGCCGGGCGGGTCCTTCCCGTCGGAGGGATCAAGGAGAAGGTCCTGGCCGCCCACCGGCTCGGGGTGAAGGAGGTGATCCTGCCCCGTCGGAACGACAAGGCCGTCAAGGAGGACATCCCGGAGAACGTCCGCGCCGACCTGAAGATCCACCTGGTGTCATCGGTGGAGGAGGTTCTCGAGACCGCCCTCATGCCCGGGGAGCTGGAGCCCGCCAGCGAGAAGGACCGCTGGCACCTGCGGCTGTCCAACTGATCAGATCCCGAGTCTCCGTCGTCTGATCGCCGGACTCGGGATCTTTTCCTTCCCATACGCCGAGTCCCCTGTCCGTCATGCCCAGACTCGGCTCCTCACACTCCGTTCCCTGGCGCGTCACCCCCACTCTTCCGCCTCGCCCCCGCACTCCCACATCCCCGCCAGCGGCCACATCCCTGGCCGCCCGCGGCCCCGCGAGGCACGCCCGGGGCCGCGCTGTCCTGCTTCCGTGGCCCCTGGCCCGCCGCATCCGCCCTCGCCCCCGCGCCGGCACGTTGACGACCCCTCTCCCCGTCGGGCATCATCCTGCCCCGCTCATGCAGTGCCCGAAATGCTCCGCTGAGAACCCCGAGGCCGAGACCCGCTGCACCGCCTGCGGGGCGAGCCTCGCCGTGGCCGTCCTCGAGGTCATCCGGGGAAACCTCCCGGAGAAGATCCGCTTCCTGAGGTCGCGGTCCTACACTCTCGGCCGGGCCCGCCAGAACGACATCGCCTTCAACGAGCCGTCGATCTCCAAGCACCACGCCCGCCTCGAGTACCGGGACGGACGCTTCTTCATCGAGGACGCCGGCAGCCTGCACGGCCTCTACGTCAACGCGGCCAAGGTCCGGCGCGCGGCCCTGAGCCCCGGGGCCCAGATCCAGCTCGGCAACGTCACCCTGAAGTTCTCTCTCCTCGGCGTCGACAGCGCGACCGGTGCGATGCGGAAGCTGCCCTGGATCGAGCAGCAGGAGCTGCTGCTCTCCCTGGTGCAGACCCTCAACTCCACTCTCGTCCTCAACCAGGTGCTCGAGCAGGTCCTCGACGCCATCATGCACATCACCGCGGCCCAGCGCGGGTTCCTGCTCCTGGCCGACACCTCCCCTGACGCCGGACGCTACCCCGTGGTCGCCGGGCTCCGCCTGCGCGTCGCCCGGGGGCGGGGGGGCACGGCCAACACCGGCGACGTCCACGGGATCTCGGTCCCGGTGGTGCGGCGGGCCCTGGAGTCGGGCGAGATCGTCTCGTCTCCCTTCCTCGGCGGGACGGCCGAAGGAGTGGGCTCGGACGCGACGGCGGCGGCGACCGTCGAGGTGGCCCGGACCATCCTGTGCCTGCCCCTGCGCTCACCCCGGGCCGGGGCCGACGGCGCCGGCGGGTTTCCCCGCGGCCTGGGCACCCTCTACGTGGACAACGATCCCACCGCGGAGCCGTTCAGCAAGGACGTCCTCCGCGCCGCCGAGGCCCTGGCCCGGCACGCCGCTCTGGCCATCGAGAACGCCCAGCTCTTCGAGCGCGAGCAGGGCACGATCGAGGAGCTCCGCCAGGCCCAGCAGAGGCTCCTCCAGTCCGAGAAGCTGGCCACAATCGGGCAGATGGCGGCGGGCATCGCCCACGAGCTCAACACGCCCCTCACCTACATCATGGGCAACCTGGAGCTCCTCTCGCTCCAGGACCTCACCCCGTCCCAGGGCGAGATGCTGGAGGCGGTCACCCGGGGCTCCGACCGCATCCGCACCCTGGCCCAGCGGCTCCTCGCCTTCAGCCGTCCCGGGCGGGAGGAGATGGTCCCCCTCCTTCCCAACGACGTCATCGAGCGGAGCCTGGAGCTGTGCCAGTACCAGATCGCGAGCGGGCGGCTTCGGCTCGTGAAGAACCTGGCCCCGGACCTTCCCCCCATCCTCGGCGTCTCGAATCAACTCGAGATGGCCCTCATCAACCTGGTGATCAACGCCGTGCACGCCATGGCCGAGCGTGGCGGCGTGCTCACCGTGACCTCGGCCCGGAGCAGAGACGACGTGGAGATCACCGTCTCCGACGAGGGACCCGGCGTTCCCGAGAACATCCGCGGCCAGGTGTTCGAGCCCTTCGTGACCACCAAGCCCGAGGGAAAGGGAACCGGCCTCGGGCTGTCGACGGTCCTCATGGTCCTCGAGCGGCATCACGGACGGATCCACTTCACCACCGAGGAAGGACGGGGAACCGCCTTCGTGGTTCGCCTGCCGGTGGCGCCCCAGGGCCAGGTCCAGCCCGCCCCTACTCGGTGACGACGACCTCGCCGCGCTCGACCTCGGCCGCCTTCCCCGTTTCCACGCAGCAGTAGAAGGGGAAGCGACCCGCCCGATCGGCGATGAGGTCGAACGTCGTCGGCCGCCCGGCCACCACCCGCTTCTCGACCCGCAGGGCGTCGACGGCAAAGCAGTGCTCTCCCTCGTCGGCGGAGAGCACGATCCGAGTCGTCTCCCCCTTCCGCAGGGTCACCACCGCCGGGTCGAAGCCGTCCTCGGAGACGCGGATCTCGACGTCGGGGCCGGACCGGGCCGCCGCCACCGCCGCCAGGAGCGTCGCGGCAACGGCCAGCACCCGGGTCCCGGCCCCGCTCACCGCCTCAGCTCCGGGGCCCCCGGTCGCGCCGGTCCCGGTCTCCGCGACCACGGTCCCGGTCCGAGCGACCTCGGCCCCGGTCACCGGGTCCGCGTCCGCCGCCGGGGCCACGGCCCCCGGGTCCGCGGCCACCGCCGTGCTCACGTCGACCGTGACCACCGCCCGGCCCCGACCCACCGCCGCCGGCCGGGGCCCCCTCGGCCTCGTCGAGAAGGGCCTTGCGGGAGAGCCGGATCTTTCCGGAAGGATCGATGTTGACGACCTTCACCAGCACCTCGTCGCCCTCGCTGACCTCGCTCCGCACGTCGCTGACGTGGTGGTGGGCCATCTCGGAGACATGGAGCAGCCCGTCGGTCCCGGGCAGGATCTCCACGAAGGCGCCGAAGTCCACGACCCGGACCACCTTGCCCAGGTACGTCTTGTTCAGCTCCGGGGTGGCGGTCAGCTCCTCGATGATGGCGATGGCCTTGCGGGCCGCGGCCTCGTCGGTCGAGGCGATGGCCACGCGTCCGTCGTCCTCGACGTCGATCTTGCAGCCGGTGCGCTCGACGATCGAACGGATCATCTTCCCACCCGGGCCGATGATGTCGCGGATCTTGTCCACCGGCACCCGCACGGTCAGGATGCGCGGGGCGTACTCGCTGATGTCGGCACGGGGCTCGGCCAGCGCCGCCAGCATCCGGTCGAGGATGTGGAGGCGACCCTGCCGGGCCTGCTCCAGGGCCGCGGCCAGGATCTCCCCGGTCACCCCCCCGATCTTGATGTCCATCTGGAGCGCGGTGAGCCCGTCGCGGCTCCCCGCGACCTTGAAGTCCATGTCGCCGTAGTGGTCTTCCTCACCCGCGATGTCGCTGAGGACCTTCCAGCTGTCGCCCTCCATGACGAGCCCCATGGCTACGCCGGCGATGGGGCTCTTGATGGGGACACCGGCGTCCATCATCGCCAGCGTGCCCCCGCAGACCGTCGCCATCGACGACGAGCCGTTCGACTCCAGGATGTCGGAGACGATGCGGGTCGTGTAGGGGAAGTGCTCCTCGTCGGGGAGCATCCCCTTGAGGGACCTCTCGGCGAGAACGCCGTGGCCGATCTCCCGCCGACCGGGACCTCGCAGAAACTTCACCTCTCCAACGGAGAACGGCGGGAAGTTGTAGTGGAGCATGAACCGCTTGCGGTACTCCTCCTCCTGCACGGTGTCGATGATCTGGGAGTCCTCGGAGGTCCCCAGCGTGGCGGTCACCAGGGCCTGGGTCTCGCCGCGCGTGAACAGCGCCGAGCCATGGGTCCGGGGCAGGACACCCACCTCGCAGGTGATCGGCCGGATCTCGTCGAAGCTCCGCCCGTCGAGGCGCTTGCCGGTTTCGAAGATCTCGCGTCGCAGGATCTTCTCGCGAAGGCCGTCGTAGACGGCGGGAACCGCCGCACGCTTCTCGGTCTCCTCCTCGGGGATGGTGGCCAGGTACTCGTCGCGCACCTGCTTCATGCGGGCGTACGACTCGAGCTTGCCCTTGACGTGCATGGCCTCGGCGAGGGGACCGGCGAGGGCGGCCTCGATCTCGGCCGCGATGCCGGCGTCGAGCTCCTTCTTCGCGAACGGCCGCTTGGGCTTCCCGACCCGGGCCCGCAGCTCCTTCTGGATCGCCGTGATCTTCTTGATCGCGTCGTGTCCCACGTTCAGGGCCTCGACCATGATCGCCTCGGAGACCTCCTGGGCCCCCGCCTCGACCATGACGATGGCCTCCTCGGTCCCGGCCACGAGCAGGTTCAGCTGGCTCTTCGTCTTGAGATCCGCACTCGAGGGATTGACGATGCACTCCCCGTCCCAGTACCCCACCCGGACCGCGGCCACCGCGTGCTCGAACGGGATGTCGGAGATCAGGAGGGCGGTCGAGGCCCCGGTGATCGCCAGCGTGTCGGAGTCGTTCTCGAGGTCAACCGAGAGGACCAGGCCGATGACCTGCGTCTCGCACGCGTACCCCTTGGGGAACAGCGGGCGCAGCGGCCGGTCGATCATCCGGGAGGTCAGGACCTCCTTCTCGTTCGGACGGCCCTCGCGCTTGAAGAACCCGCCGGGGATCTTGCCCGCGGCGTAGTTCGCCTCGCGGTAGTCCACGGTCAGGGGAAGGAAATCGAACCCGGGGCGCGGCTCCCGCTGCCCGCAGGCCGTCGCCAGAACCACGGTGTCGCCCAGACGCACCACCACCGCACCGTCGGCCTGCTTGGCCATCCTCCCCGTCTCGATGGACAGGGTATGCCGCCCGAGCGGCATCTCCACTCTTTCCATTGTCTCTCCGTTCACTGCCGGGCGCCGCCGCAGCGGCGTTCCGGGAACTGGAGGAGTGGGCACGCGGGCGGGCACTGAAGGGTACGGGTCGGACGCCGCCTGGGGCCCTTGCTGCGGGGGGTGTCTACTTGCGGATGCCGAGCCGGTCGATCAGACCCCGGTACCGTTGAAGGTCCTTGCCCTTCAGATAGTCCAAAAGGCGGCGGCGCTGGCCGACCAGCTGCAACAGCCCGCGACGCGAGTGATGATCCTTCGGATGGCTCTTGAAGTGCTCGGTCAGGTAGTTGATCCGCTCGCTGAGGAGGGCCACCTGGACCTCGGGCGACCCCGTGTCCGTCTCGTGGGTCTGGAATCCCGAAATCACCGATGCCTTTTGATCCTTGTTGAAACTCACCGACTGACCTCCCCTAGTCTCCTCTTTCTCTTTTCCAATCAACGGGAAACAGTACCATACGGGGCGGAACGTGTAAACTGTCCCCGGTTCCTGGCTTGAGTCCTCTCGACCTCCTCTTCTGGGCGGTGTTTGCCGCCGTGGCCCTCGCCCTCCCCGGGGTCGCCCTCCAGCGCCTGGCGCGGACTCCGGTGGACCCGGCCCTCGTCCTTCCTCTCGGCGGCGCCTTCGCCGCCGGCGCCTACTGGGTGAGCCTGTCCAGCGGCGTCTCCTGGCTGTTTCCCGCCGCCCTCGCCGGCGTCTTCGTGGGGCTGGTCTTCCCGCGGCCCCCCTGGCGCCGGGCCAGCGGACCCTCCCTGCGCGGAGCCCTCCTGCCGCTGGCCGCCGTGGTCGCGCTCCTGACCCTCACCCACTACGGCTGGAACAGAGTCGGGCCCTCCGGGGACTTCCTCCTGGACCCCCTCGTCACCTTCGACTCCACCTTCCACGTGGGGGTCACCCACGAGCTCGTCACCGGCTACCCTCCCCAGGTCCCGGGGGTGGCCGGCTTTCCCCTCGGCTACCACCTCGGCACCGACCTCGTCCGCGCCGCCGCCCTGCGCTGGGCCGGGACGAGCCCCTGGGACTCCCTCACCCGCCTCGACGTCACGCTGTGGGCCTTCGCCCTCATCCTCCTCCTCCGGGCCCTGGTCGCACGCCTCGGCGCCCCGGCGGCAGCGGTGACCCTGGCCCCGTGGACCCTGCTTCTCACCGACTTCTCGTTCGTCTTCGCCACCAACCCCCGGGCCCACTGGTGGACCGATCTCCTGCGCGGCAACCTGCTCCTCTCCCTCGTCTACGCCAACCCCATCGTCCCCGCCCTGGCCCTGGCCCTGGGCTCCCTCGTGACTCTCTCGCGCCACGAGGAGACCGGCGAGAGGGGCCACCTGGCCCTGGCCACCCTTCTCGCGGCCGCAGTCCCCTTCTTCAAGGTCTTCCTGGGCGCGCACCTCCTCCTGGGTCTCGGCCTCGCCTTCGTCCTCTCCCGCGGTGGCCGGCGTCGAGTGCTCCTCGCGGTGGCCCTCCCCTGCGCCCTCGCCACCGCCCTTCTGGCCCTCGGCCAGGGCGGGGAGACGGTCTCGGTGGTCCTCGCCCCTCTCGACCTCACCCGCATCACCCGCGAGACCCTCGGCCTCGCCCCGGTGGAGGGGGCGCGGCTCCTCGGCTGGTCCGCCTTCTGGCTTCTCGCCTCGCTGGGCCTGCGGCTCCTCGGGGTGGGGCGCGCCGTCCGCGCCCTCCGGAGTCGCGCCGCCGCCTCCACGCTCGCGGGGCTCGCCCTCACCGGGTGGCCCCTGGGTCTCCTCTTCCGGGTCTCCGCTCCAGAGGTGCTCGAAGGCCACAAGGCGGTCAACGACGCCGCCTACCTGGTCGAGCAGTCCGGTCCCCTCCTCTGGCTCTTCGCGGTCGTGGCCCTCGTGGGCTTCGCCACGACCCCGCTGCGGCGGATCCTCGCCGCGGTGGCCCTGGTCGTCCTGGCCACCCCGTCCACGATCCAGTACGCGGTCAAGAAGGCGAGCTGGCCCCCGGCGCGGCTTCCCGCGCCCATGGTGCGCGCCATGGACGTGCTCGTTCCGGAGTCGCAGCCCGGCGACGTCGTGCTCCAGCGTCCCGGCGCGCGCTATCCCCCGGCCCCGGTCATCCTCGCCGGGCGCCGGGTGCCCTACGAGCGCTTCATCCCGTACCTGACCCAGTTCGCGTCCCGGGAGGACCTGGAGGCGCGCCACCTCGAGGTCTACCGCTTCTTCCGGACCCACGACCGCCACGAGGCCCTGGACATCGCGCGCGCGCTGGGAGCGTCCTTCGTGGCCCTCTACGACCACGACCGCGTGCGTTTCGACACCTCCGGGATCCTCCTGCCCCTCCACGAAGAGCCCGGCGCCCGTCTGTATCGCATCCGGTACGACCCGCTCGGGAACGGGCCGGTCAGCTCACGAAGACCAGGTCGGGATGAAGAGCCGGCTCCACGGCGGGCGCACCGGAGGCCTCCGAGCGCCGGGGGACCGCCAGGGCCAGCAGATCCCCCGACTCGTCCAGGATCCTGACCCGCTCCACCACCCCCTCGGGGAAACCGGCCACCACGTCGTCTCGCCCCAGGTCCCGGCCGTGGCGGACCCGGTCCCGACCGGCGGGACCCACCCGCACCACCGGCACCCCGGGCAGCAGCTCTCCCAGGGGAACCACCTGGTCCCGGCCGGCGGCGATGTCGTCCCCGGGCACGGCCCCCTCCAGCCCGAAATCCCCCGAGCGGGTCCGGCGCAGGGCCGTCAGGTGCCCGCCCACCCCCAGGGTCTCCCCCACGTCGCGGGCCAGGGCCCGGATGTAGGTCCCGGGGGAGCACCGGACCTCGATCTCCGCCTGGTCGCCCTCGAACCCCAGGAGCTCGATCCCGTGGATGGTCACCGCCCGGGCCGACCGAGGCACCGCCTCGCCCCGACGCGCCAGCTCGTACAGACGCCGTCCCTCGACCCGACGGGCGGAGTAGGCCGGGGGCAGCTGGTCGAGGGTGCCGACGAGCTGCCCCAGCGCCTGGCGCACCGCCCTCTCCTCCAGGCTCACGTCTCGGGGATCGGAGAGAGGGGTCCCGGTGAGGTCGTCGGTGGAGGTGGCGACGCCGAGGCGGACCGTGGCCCGGTACACCTTCTCTCCCTCACCCAGGAACCGGGCCAGCCGCGTCGCCCGGCCCAGGCACAGGGGCAGGACCCCGGTGGCGAAGGGGTCGAGGGTCCCGGTGTGCCCCACGCGCCGGAGCCCGAAGGCCCGTCGGGCCCGGTCCACCATGTCGTGAGAGGTCGGTCCCGCGGGCTTGTCGACGACGAGGACCCCGTCCAAGGCCCTACTCCTCGGGCTCCTCATTCTCGGCAGGGCCTCGGCCCAGGGCCTGCTCCTCGGCCAGCACCCGGGCCACGCGTTCGGTCGCCTCCAGCCCGCGGTCGTAGCGGAAGTCGATCTCCGGGGCGAAGCGCACGCGCAGGCGCCGGCCGATCTCCCGTTTGACGAACCCCGCCGCCTTCCGCAGGATCGCCAGGCTCTCGCCCCCCGCGTCCTCGCCGAGGACGCCGACGTAGACCCGGGCGTAGCGCAGGTCGTGGGTCAGCTCGACCCGGGTCACCGTGATGAACCCCAGCCGGGGGTCCTTCAGCTCCGACGCCACCATCCGCGCCACCTCGTCGCGGATCTCCCCGGCCAGCCTCTCATTGCGCCGTGTCACAGGACCTCCAGCTGCTGGTCCACCAGCTCCGCGTCCCGCGCCGTGGCGGCCTCCCCGGCCACCGCCTGCAGCGTGGACTCCAGGTGCACCTGGTCGGTGTTGACCGCGACCACCGCCAGCCGGGCGCGCTGCCGGAGGTCCTGGAACTCGACCTCGGCCACCGACACGTTGAACCGCTTGCGGATGCGGGCCTGGAGCCCCCGCAGCACCTGCCGCTTGTCCTTCAGCGAGCGCGCCCCCGGGAAGTGGAGCTCGAGGGTCAGGAGCCCGATGACCATCTCAGGAGCCTAACAGGTTTCCCGACCCGGCATCCCGGCGACCACCACACGGCCAGAGCCCGCGGCCGAGGTCACGAGGGACCTCACTTGCTCGTTCCCTGGTCGCTGAGACGAAGACGCCGTTCTTCACGTCGGGCCCGCTCTCGCCGCCGAGCCCCTTCACCGCCACCACGCCTCACCCTACACCAGCGTGTCCTTCACCTTCTCGGTCGTGAAGAACTCGATCACGTCACCGGGCTTCACGTCGTTGTAGCCCGCGATCATGATCCCGCACTCGAGGCCGGCCTTGACCTCGGTGGCGTCGTCCTTGAAGCGCTTGAGGGAGTCGACCTTGCCGGTGTGGACGACCACGTTGTCCCGGAGCAGGCGCACCTGGGCGGAGCGGGTGACCTTGCCGTCCTGCACGTAGCAGCCGGCGACGGTGCCGAGACGGGAGATGCGGAAGATCTCCCGCACCTCGGCCGCACCGAGCCGCACCTCTCGAATCGTCGGCTCGAGGAGCCCCTCCATCGCCTTCTTCATGTCCTCGCCGACGTCGTAGATCACGGTGTAGAGCCTGAGCTCCACCTCGTCGCGCTCGGCAATCTCGGCCGCCTTGCGCTCCGGACGGACGTTGAACCCGATGACGACGGCGTTGGAGGCGGCCGCGAGGAGGACGTCGCCCTCGTTGATGGCGCCCACGCCCTGGCGCATGACGTTGAGCTTGATCTTCTCCTGGGGCAGCTTGCTGAGCTGGTCGGCGACCGCCTCGAGCGACCCCTGCACGTCCGCCTTCAGGACGATCAGCAGCTCCTTCAGCTCGCCCTCGGCGATGGCGCGGCCCAGGTCCTCGAGCCTGATCCTCGAGGACGCGGCGAGCTCCTTCTCCCGCAGCTTGAGCTGGCGGAAGGTGACGATCTCCTGGGCCTTGACGCTGTCCGTCACGCCCAGGAGCTGGTCTCCCGGCTCGGGGAGGGCGGGCAGGCCGAGGATCTCCACCGGCGTGGCCGGGGCCGCCTCCCGGAGCCGGCTCCCGCGATCGTCCACGAGGGCACGGATCTTCCCGGACACCGCCCCGGCGACGACGGTGTCCCCCACCTTGAGGGTGCCGTCCTGCACGAGAACCGTGGCCACCGGCCCCCGTCCCTTGTCGAGGCGAGCCTCGAGCACGGTCCCGACGGCGGGCTTGTCCGCGTTGGCCTTGAGCTCCTGCATGTCCGCCACCAGGAGCAGCATCTCGAGCAGCTGGTCGAGGTTCTGCTTCTGCTTGGCCGACACGTCGACGAACACCGTCTCGCCTCCCCACGCCTCCGGCAGGAGACCGCGGTCACCGAGCTGCTGGCGGACCCGGTCGGGCTGGGCGTCGGGCTTGTCGATCTTGTTGACCGCCACCACGATCGGGACTCCGGCGGCCCGGGCGTGGTCCACCGCCTCCAGCGTCTGGGGCATGACCCCGTCGTCGGCGGCGACGACGAGGACGACGATGTCGGTCACCCGCGCGCCCCGGGCGCGCATGAGGGTGAAGGCCTCGTGACCCGGGGTGTCCAGGAAGACGACCTGCCGGTCGCCCACGTCCACGTGGTACGCCCCGATGTGCTGGGTGATGCCTCCGGCCTCGTCCGTGGCCACCGAGGTCTCGCGGATGGCATCGAGCAGCGAGGTCTTCCCGTGGTCGACGTGACCCATGACGGTGATCACCGGCGCCCGCGGCGCCAGGTCCTCGGGCTTCGAGTCCACCTCCTGGACCTGGACCAGCTCCTCCTCGAAGGACTGGATCGACGCCTCGTAGCCGAACTCCTTGCTGATCTCGATGGCCAGCTCCGGGTCGACGCTCTGATTGAGCGTGGCCATGACCCCACGGCCGATCAGGGCCTTGATGATGTCGCGGGACTTGACGTCCGCCATCTTCTCGCCCAGCTCCTTGACCGTCACACCCTCCGACAGCGCGATCTTCCGGAGGGGCCCGGTGTAGACCGGACGCTCCTCCTTCACCGTCGCCGGCGACGGTCGCGTCCTTCCCTTGCGCCCTCCCGGACGCCCCAGCGGACGCCCCGGACGCCCACGCCCCGGCGGACGGCCGGGATAGCGACCCGGATAGGGCGACACCGGGCGCGGCAGGCCCGGGCGGGGCGACACCGGGTGCGGCGAGCGGGGCAGCGGCGTGCCCGCCCCGGCCGTGGGTCCCGCTCCAGCCCCGGCCACCGGGTGCGGACTCACCGGACGCGGAGGAGCAATGGGACGCAGCGGCCGCCGGACCGGCGTGCGGGCGGCCGGAGCCGACGGGGCCGGCTTGGCCGCGGGCGGGGGCGCCTTCGGCGCTTCCGGGGCGGGGGGCTCCGGGTGCGGCGCCGGAGCGATGGGCTTCACCGGCCCTCCAAGACGGGGGGCAGTCACGGTCTTGCGCACCATCCCGGGTGCGGCCGGCGCCTTCGGCTTCGGTCTTGCCGGGGCCGCCGGCGCCTCCGGCGCGGGGGCGGGAGCCGCCTCGGCGGCCGGCACCGCGTCCTCGACCGGGGGAGCGATCTCCTCGACGCTCGCCGGCGGCGCGACCGCCTCCGGCGTCTCCTCTTCCTCGACGGCCGGTCGCGGCGGCCTCGCCGACTTCGGGGCCAGGCGCGGAGCGCCGGGGGCGTGGGCCAGCGCCGGCGGCAGCTCGCCGGCCTCGGCCTCGGCGCCCTTCTTGGGCTTCTTGCCCCGGCCCGCCTTGCGGGCGGCCCGCGCCGCCTTCGCCTCCGCCGCCGCCTTCTCTCGAGCGGCACGCTCGGCGGCGATCTTCTCCGCCTGCTCGCGGACCCGCTTGTCGCGGTCGTCCTCGTCCTCTTCGCTGCCGTAGATCCGCTTGCGCTTCTTCGTGAGGGCGTCGATCTTGAGCGCGCGCTGCAGCTTGTCCGCGGTGTCCTCGTCGACCGAGCTCGAGGCGGTCTTCACCTCCACACCGAGCTTGTGCAGCCGGGCGATGACCTCCTGGCTCGTGAGGTTCAGGTCTCGGGCGAGACTGAACACCCTAACGTTCGCCATCCGCCTCACCCTCCTCACCGTCCGCTACCGTGGCCTCGCCGTCGGCCGAGGCCTTCTTCTCCGGGGGATCGTCGTCCTCTCCCTCGTCGGCGGCCGGCTCTCCCGAGTCCTCTCCGGCCCCGCCCGCCTCCGCCCCCTCGCCAGCGGCGGCGGCGGAATCCGTGGCCACCGCCACATCCTCACCGGCCTCAGCGCCCTCCGGGGCCTCTTCGTCGAACGATCCCTGCTCCAGGGCGGCAGCCTCCTCGGCCGCCGCGGCCTCGTCCGCCGCCGCCTGCTCCGCGGCCAGGCGCTCGGCCTCGGCGTCGAGCTCGTCCCACTCGACCTTCGCCTGGATGGCCGCCTCGCGGATCTTCTCCGCGGTCTTGGGCCCGACTCCCTCGACCACGGTCATGTCCTCGTCGGTCATCTCCAGCAGGTGGGCGAGCCCGGCGACGCCGGCATCGACGAGCTTCTGGGCGATCTTCTCGCTGATCCCGTACCGCTCCAGGCTCCTCACCTCGTCCACGATCCGGGCCATCCGGCTCATCTCGGCCTCGACCTCGCGGCGCTTCTCCTCCTCGCTCTTGATGTCGATTCTCCAGCCCACGATCTTGGCCGCGAGGCGGACGTTCTGGCCCTTCTTGCCGATGGCGAGGCTCAGCTGCTTGTCCTCGACCACCACCTCCATGATCCGCTGCTCCTCGTCGACGATGGAGACCCGGCTCACGTTCGCCGGGGACAGCGCGTTGATCACGAACGAGGTGGCGTCGTCGTTCCACTCGACGATGTCGATCTTCTCGCCGCGCAGCTCCCGGATGATGGACTGGACGCGGGTGCCCTTCATCCCGACGCAGGCGCCCACGGGGTCCACGTCCCGCTCGCGGGAGATCACCGCCACCTTCGCCCTCTCCCCCGCCTCCCGCACCGCTCCCTTGATCACCACCGTCCCGTCGTAGATCTCCGGGACCTCCATCTCGAACAGCTTCACCAGGAGAGCCGGATCGGTACGGCTGACGATGATCTGCGGCCCCTTGGCCGCCTTGGCCACCCGCACAATGGCCACCCGCACGCGGTCGCCGGTCTGGTACGCCTCGGCCCGGCTCTGCTCCTTGCGGGGCAGCAGGGCCTCGGCCCGGCCGAGGTCGACGATGAAGTCGCCCATCTCCTGGCGCTTGATGATTCCGTTCACGACCTCGCCCACGCGATCCGAGTACTCGGCGTAGACGTTGTCCCGCTCGGCCTCCCGGACCTTCTGGAAGATGACCTGCTTGGCGGTCTGGGCGGCGATCCGCCCGAGGATGTCAGTGGGCTTGGGAAACTCGATCTCCTGCCCGAGCTCGACCTCGGCACCCGGGAACAGCTCCTGCGCCTGCTCGAGGCTGAGCTGGGTTTCGGGAATCTCGACCTCCTCGACCACTTGCTTGACCGCGAAGACCTCGATCTGGCCCGACTCCTCGTTGAAGCGGCTCCGGAGGTCTTCCTCCTCCTGGTAGTACTTCTTCGAGGCGGTCAGGATCGCATCCTCGATGGCGGCGATGATCACGTCCGGGTTGATGTTCTTCTCCCGGCTGATCTGCTCGATCTGTTGACGCAGCTGACTGGCCATGAATTCCTGCTCGCTCGCCCGCTATCCCGCCCGCGGGAACTCCACTTCGAGGTGACCGTGAGCGATCTTGGCGCACGGGATGCGGACGTCCTCGCCCTCCTTCTCGAGGGTCAGGGTCAGCACCCCGTCCTCGCAGGAGGCGATTCGCCCCGTCCAGTGACGCCGGCCGTCGACCCGCTCGTAGCTCGACAGCTTCGCCAGGCGACCCACGAAGCGCCGGTAGTCGGCCTCGGACTTCAGAGGCCGGTCCAGCCCGGGGGATGAAACCTCGAGGGTGTAGGAGCTTGCGATGGGGTCCTCGGCGTCGAGAATGGCCGAGACCTCCTCCGAGACCGACTGCAGGTCGTCGAGGCCGATTCCACCGGGCTTGTCCACGAGCAGGCGCACGATCTGTCCCTTGCCGGGCTTGTGGATCTCGACGTCGACGAGCTCGAAGCCTCGATCGGCGGTGACGCGCTCAGCCGCGGACCGAACGCGTTCGAGCGTGCCCTGCTGCTTCGTCAGTCCCATACCCTCCAAAAAAAAGAGTGGGCGACCCCACTCTGGTGATACTCCCAGAATCCGAACGCATATCGTATCAGCCGGCAGCGGCGCAGGCAAGCCTTCGGGCCGAGCGCAGTGCCTCGTCCGGTCCCCACAAGTCCCTAGAATACCGAAACGTACGAACGATTCCGCCCCTGCCTCAGACCAGGCGGCCGACCAGGTCGTAGGGATGGGCGTCGGTGACCTCCACGGTGACGAACTGGCCCGCCTCGGCGGTCCCGTCGTTGATGATGACCTGGCCGTCGATCTCCGGCGCCTGCCCCGCGGACCTCCCCCGCAGGAGCAGATCGGTGTCCGGGTGGGTCCCCTCGACCAGGACCTCGACCCGCTGCCCCACCCGCAGCCGGTTGCGGCGGAGCGAGATCTCCTTCTGAAGGGCCATGAGCTCGTCTCGACGAGCCTCCTTCACCTCCGCCGGGACGTCGTCCGCCAGGCGGTGGGCGCTGGTCCCCTCCTCTTCCGAGTACGTGAAGACCCCGACGTTGTCGAACTGCGCGGCCCCGACGAACTCCAGGAGGCGTGCGAAGTCTTTCTCCGTCTCCCCGGGGAAGCCCACGATGAAGGTGGTCCGGATGACCACCCCGGGCACCCGCTCACGGATCCGCTCCAGCATCCCGAGGAGGTTCCCCCGCCCCGTCGGGCGCCTCATCCGCCTCAGGACGGGCTCGCTGGCGTGCTGCAGCGGGATGTCGACGTACTTCACCACCTTCTCCTCCGAGGCCATGACCTCGAGGATCGGGTCGGTCAGAGTCTGGGGGTAGGCGTACATGACGCGGATCCAGCGGATCCCCTCGATGCGGCCGAGGCGGCGCAGGAGGTAGGCGAGCCCGTCGCGGATCCCGTGGTCGAGGCCGAACCGCGTCGAGTCCTGGGCCACCAGGACGATCTCCCGGGCCCCGCGCTCGGCCAGGCCCCGGGCCTCGGCCAGGATGTCCTCGACGTGCCGGCTGCGGTGGCGGCCGCGAAGAGTGGGGATGATGCAGAACGAGCACGTGTAGTCGCAACCCTCAGAGATCTTCACGTAGGCCAGCCAAGGCGGCGTCGACAGGACGCGGGCCGCGTGGTGATCGTAGACCCAGGTCGGCGGCGCCCCTCCCGCCTCGCCCAGGGACGTCGCCTCGCCCTCCACCGCTCGGACCACGTCCCGCACCTGCCCGGTCCCGAGGGTCGCGTCGATCTCCGGGATCTCCTTCCGCAGCTCCTCGTCGTAGCGCTGGGCCAGGCAGCCGGTGACCACGAGCCGGCCGGCCCGGCCGGCCTCCTTCTCCCGGGCCATCTCGAGAATGGTGTCCACCGACTCCTGCTTGGCCTGGTCGATGAACGCGCAGGTGTTGACCACGATGACGTCGGCCTCACCGGGGTCGGTCACCAGGCGGTGGCCCGCCTGCTCCAGCTGCCCCAGCATGACCTCCCCGTCGACGAGGTTCTTGGGGCAGCCCAGGCTCACCATCCCGACGGTCGTCGGGCGTGAGGACGCCCCGGAAGCGATCTCGCGGGTCTTCACAGCTGTCCTCGTCGGGCCGCGACCCGCTCCCTCACGCCGGGGCGGGTCCCGGCGTCGTCAGTGGGCCTTGCCGGGGGCGTCGATCTCGTTGCCCCACTCCCGCAGCTTGTCGCGGTCGCTGGCCGAGTAGAGCTCGTCGCCCATGTCGGCGATCTGGTCCCCGATGCCTCCCAGAACCTCGAACTCCTCGCCCTGCTGCGACATGAGGGCGAGGTGGTGAGCGATGGCGTCCAGACGAGGCACGGACTTGTCCATGGCCAGGAGCAGGGCTTCCACCAGCTCCACCAGGGCTTTGCGGCTCAGACCGTCGTGCCACGTCGGTTCCATCGATCCTCCTCGTCCTTTCCGGCCACCGGCTCCGGGGAACGGAATGTTCATCATAACCCGACTCCGGTCGCCCCCCGGCCGAAGGCTATACTCTCCGCGCCCACCACATCCGAGGAGGTGCCATGGGTACGGGAACCAAGATCCTCGCGGGCTGCGGGTGCCTGGCCATCCTGGCGGGCATCGCCGCCGCCGTCGCGCTGAGCCTGGGCCTCTTCTGGCTCAAGGACGAGGCCAGCGACATGGCGAGCCACCTCGAGGAGGTCACCGCCCGGACTAACGAGATCGAAGAGTGGGAGGAGAAGGCCAACGCCCACCCCTACGACCGTCCCGCGGACGGCGTGATCCCGGAGGAGCGGCTCACCACCTTCCTCGACGTCCGCCGCCATGTCCACGAGGTCTACTCGACCTACAAGGCCGAGCTCGAGCAGCTGCGGGAGCGCGCCGAAGGCGACGCCGGGGCCCTGACCCCCACCGAGGTCCTCGGCCTGGGCGGTCGGGCCGTTCAGATGTTCGGAGACCTTCGCCTCGCCCAGGTGAAGGCCCTGGCCGAGAGTGGCATGTCCGAGCAGGAGTACTACGCCATTCAGACCGCCGTCTACGTGGCGGCCGGAGTCTCGAGGACCGAGGCGGAGACCGGCACCGCACCGGCCGACGCCATGTCCAAGGCCGCCGAGCAGATCCAGGAGGTCATGCGGGCCGCCCTCGAGACCGCCCAGAAGCAAAGCCTGCCCGGGGCCGACCGGGTCTCGGAGTCGGACTTGAAGGGGCTCGAGCAGGGCCTGGAGAAGATGGGCGCCCGCGGCGCCGAGGCCCTCACCGTCCCCCCGGAGAACCTGGAGCTGTTCCGCAAGCACCAGGCCGAGATCGACAAGTACGCCATGCACGGGCTGACGCTTCTCGGGCTCTGACGGGACGGGCCGTCGAGGCCCCGTCTGGCCACGGCTCCCCGCCGAGGGGCCTAGGCCAATTCTGCCAACAGCCGGTCCGCCGCCACGTCGGCCCCGTCGATCCTCGGTCGCTCCGGCATCGGCATCGCGGCCACGGACTCCAGGGCCGGGCCGAGCCGCCCCCGCCGGACGTCGTCGTTCGTGGCGTGGACGGCCGGGATGTACCGCTTCATCTCCCGGCTGAGGATCGGGTACTCCGGGAAGTCCCCCCGGTCGGTGTAGACCATCCGGGTCCCCGCCCCGATGCAGTCGGTGACGATCCCGTAGCCCGGCTTGGTGACCACCACGTCCGCCGCCCCCACCAGGTCGGGGTATTCCAGCCCCGCCGCCTCCAGCTCCCCACCGTCCAGCCTTCGGAGGTTCGAGGGAGCCCCCCCGTCACCGGAGCTTCCCGTCAGCAGGAAGCGGTACCCGTTCAACCCTCCGTAGGCCCCGAGGTCGATGCCCGGCAGCCCGGGCCCCCCGAAGGACAGCAGGACCACGGGCCGGGTCCCGAGGTCGAGACGGCGCCGGGCCTCCTCCTTCGACAGCTCCGGCCGCCGGGCCACGAGCGGCACGTCCTCGACTCGCGGAAACGCCCCCAGATCCCCGGCGAAAGGCAGCCGCAGGAGAAGCCCGGCCCGCCCGTAGGCGTCCCTCGCGAGGGCCGCGGCCTCCCCGAGGGCCGGCTCCCGCGGGGCCAGATGCCCGTAGACCCAGTCCCAGGAGAAGTTCCCCAGGCCCACCGAGGGCACGCCGGCGGCGTCCGCCGCCGCAAAGGCCAGCGGCGGGATGTCCCCGAGGACGAGGCGGGCTGCCCTCGACCTCAGCCACTCCGCCTCCGCCGCCACCAGATCGTCCCACCCCGCCGCGAACTCCCGCCAACGCGCCGACGTCCCCCGCTCGTCGATGACCAGCGCGTCCTTCTGCACAAGGCCCACGTCGCACTCCACCCGACGCGTCTCCAGGGGCGGCGTCACCACCCCCTCGAACAGGAACGATGGCGCCGACGTGATGACGGTGATCGGCAGACCCGGGGCCCGCTCACGCACCTTCCGCAGGACCTCGGCGGTGCGCGTCGAGTGGCCGAACCCGTGGCCGGAGACGTAGACCGCGATCATGAGGTTCGCAGTATATCGGGGAGGGCGCCGCTCACACCCACTCGTTGGAGGCGTGGCCGCAGGCTAGGGGCCAGAGCACAAGGGTCTCCCGACCGGGCCTGACCGTGCCAGCGGGGATCGTCACCTCCCGAGGCCAGCACCACCGGCCGTCCCGGCGAGCGGTCAGCCGCCAGACCCCAGGCTCGAGGGCTAGAGTCGCCAGCCCCCCCTCCGCCAGTGCGCCCAGGGGCTGGACGCTGTCGGAGCCCGGGTGGCCGGGACATGGCGAACCGGCCACGGCGGTGACCCCAGAGGACTCGCGAGAGAGGGCCTCCTGGAGCGGTCGGGAGATCGCGCGGCGATAGAATGAAGGCACGTGCCGAGGGAGGACGCTCCGACCGAATCCTTTCGAATGCCCCACCACGCCTCGTTCCTGAGCGACGGCGCTGTGCCGCTGGTCGACGATCACACCTGGAACGATCTGGACATGGACGCCGTCTGTGCCCGCATCGACCGCACCGTCTCGATCCCGGGCCGCATGGCCCTCCGGCGCATGCTGCGGTCAGCCGTCCCCTCGACGGGGGCGCTCACCGAGCGGGATGCGTTGATCGGGGCCCTGGCACCAGCGCGAGAGACGGCGCGGGCCCTGCGGAGTGAGCTGACGCGGCTCGACCGCACCGCCGGCGCCGAGGACCTGGCGTCCCTCCTCTGGGAGCACCCGCCCGAGGGACTCCCCCACGGCTGGACCTATCGGCTCCTGGCCCTCCTGGCCATCGTCTCCGTGGTCCTCGCGCTCTCGGTCGGTGGCAAGGCTGTCTTCGTCCCAATGCTCGTCTTTGCGCTCAACACCGCGGTCCACTTCCGCATCCGAGTCCGGTGGCAGATGGAAATCCAGGCTCTGCGTTTCGTGGGTCGCCTGCGTTTCTGCGCACACCGGGTGGTCTCGATCCTGGAGCCGCTACTGGACCAGCACCAGCGCCGCCTCTCGACAGCCCTCCACGACACCGCCTCCGTCGCGCGGCGCGTGACCCTTCTGTCCACGGGGGACATCAGGGGCATCCTCTACGAGTACGTCAACATCTTCTTCCTGCTCGAGCTGCAGGCCTATCAGTGGCTCGTCCGGCACTGGTCGGGAGCCGCCCCCGGCCTCCGAGAGATCTTCCTGACCATCGGGGAGCTGGACGCGCTGGCTTCGGTGGGACAGTGGCGCGCGGACTCGCCCACGTGGTGCCGACCGGACCTCGAGCCGGGACCCGTCCACCTCCAGATCACGGACGGCGTCCACCCCCTCCTCGTGGACCCGGTGCCCAGCTCCCTGTCGCTGGACGGACGCGGATGCCTCGTCACTGGGGCCAACATGTCGGGCAAGTCGACGCTCCTGCGCACGCTCGGCATCAACACCCTGTTCGCGCAAACCGTCTTCACGTGCACGGCCCGCCAGTACCGCGCCTCGCCCCTGGGGATCATCTCCTCCATGCGGGTCGGTGACGACATCCTCGCCGGTCGGAGTCGCTACCTGGCCGAGGCCGAGCGCCTGCTGGCTCTGGTCCAGAAGGCCGACTCCGGCGAGCCCACCCTTTGCCTCATCGACGAGTTGCTCTCGGGCACGAATGCCGTCGAACGCCTCGCCGCGTCGCGGGCGATCCTCGACTACCTGGCCGACCGGGGTCTCCTGGTGGTGGCCGCGACCCACGACCGGGAGCTGACCCAGTCCCTCCGCGACCGCTACGAGAGCTACTTCTTCGCCGACGACTTCTCCCGTGACGACCTGCGCTTCGACTACCGCCTCCGCCCCGGAGTGGTCACGACCCGCAACGCCATCCGCCTCCTGGAGCGACTGGGCTACCCGAAGGAGATCATCGCTCGGGCCCGCGAAGATCAGCGGTAGAGCCTGCCCGCGAAGTCCTGGTGGAGCGGCTCAGAGGCCCGGGTTCCAGTGGCCCCCAAGACATCCAAAGCCTTGTACTCCAACAACTTGGAGTAAAGAAAAGGAGTGCCGCGAAGGGGCGCGCCACGGTATGCTCGGGGCAGATCCCGCCAAAGGAGGTCGACGATGAGGTCACATCTCTCTTGGAGCGCGGTGGTGATCGCGCTCGTGCTGGCCGGCTGCAACGCCCCGACGGAGCAGGGACAGGAGGGCACGAAGATCCCAATCACGACCCGCTCGGAAGAGGCCCGCGCCCTCTACATCGAGGCGCGGGACCTCGGCGAGAGGCTGCGTGCCGCCGACGCCCGGGAGGTGTATCGCAAGGCGACGGCCCTCGACGACGGCTTCGCCCTGGCCTGGTACGGCCTGGCCCTCTCCGCGCAGTCGCCGAAGGAGTTCTGGGAAGCGCTGGACAGGGCGAAGACTCTGGCCGGCGAGGTCTCCGAGGGGGAGCGTCTCATGATCCTCGCCCTCGACGCCGGCGCCCGCAGCGACCCGGCGACCCAGATCCGCTCCCTCGAGCAGCTCACGGCCGCCTTCCCCGGGGACGAGCGAGCCTGGAACCTGCTCGGGGCGAACCACTTCGGCCGCCAGGAGTACGACGACGCCATCGCCGCCTACGAGAAGGCCCTCGCCCTCGCCCCCGAGTTCAGCGTCCCGTACAATCAGCTCGGCTATGCCCGCCGCTTCATGGGCGACTACGACGGCGCGGAGGAGGCCTTCAAGAGGTACGTCGCCCTCATCCCCGACGACCCGAACCCGTACGACTCCTACGCCGAGCTCCTCATGAAGACCGGCCGCTTCGAGGAGTCCATCGCCCAGTACGAGAAGGCCCTGGAGCACGACCCCCACTTCGTGGCGTCCTACGTGGGCATTGGGCTGAACCAGATGTACATGGGCGAGATGGAGAAGGCCCGGGAGACCCTCGGGCGCCTCCTCGAGAGGGCGCGTACCCCCGCCGAGAAGCGGGCCGCGCTCCTGCGCACCGCCGAGTCCTGGGTCTTCGAGGAGGAGACGGACAAGGCCGTGGCCGCGGTGAAGGAGATGTCCGCGGTCTCGGAGGCGCGGGGTGACCGCGCGGCGATGGCTGGCGACCTGAACCTGATGGGCAACATCCTGCTGGAGGCCGGTCGGGTCGACGAGGCCCTGGCCCACTTCGAGAAGGCAGTCGCGGTGAGCGACGCGTCCGACACTCCGGACGCCGCCCGCGAGGCCTTCCGCCGCAACGCCCTCTACAACACCGTCCGCGTGGCCCTGGCCCGGGGCGATCTCGAGACGGCGAAGGCCCAGGCCGAGGAGTACGCCGCCCGGGTCGCGGAGCATTCCGTGCCCTTCGAGAGGCGCCTGAGCCACCACCTCCAGGGCCTGCTGGCCCTGGCCGTGGAGGACCCCGACGCGGCGGTGGCCGCCCTCCAGGAAGCCAACCCCCTCGACCCCCGGGTGCAGCTCGCCCTGGCCCGGGCCTGTGCCGCGAAGGGCGACGTCGAGGCCGCGGAGCAGGCCGGCCGGAAGGCGGCCGAGGACAACGGCTTGAGCTTCAACTACGCCTACGTGAGGGACGAGGCGCGGAGGATGCTCGAGAAGGTCTGAACGCCCTCGGCGAAGGTCCCGATCACCGGCGGGTGGCGGGGACCGCCCGTTCGCTTTCGAAGCAGTCTCGGTCGCCAGGGACCGGCGAAGAGCCTTTCTACGGGTAGATCCGGTACAGCATCCGCGGGAACGCGATCGTCTCCCGAAGGTGGTCGATCCCGCAGATCCAGGTCACCACCCGCTCGATGCCCATGCCGAAGCCGGCGTGCTGTACGGCGCCGTACTTCCGGAGGTCCAGGTACCACTGGAAGGCCTCCTGGGGCAGGTCGTGCTCCTGGATCTTCTCGAGGAGGAGGTCGTGGTCGGCGAGGCGCTCGCCCCCGCCCACGATCTCGCCGTACCCCTCGGGGGCCAGGATATCGGCGGAGAGGCTGAGCTCCGGTCGCTCGGGGTCCGAGGCCATGTAGAACGCCTTGGTCTCGGCCGGAAACCGGTGCACGACGACCGGCTTCTCGTGGGCCTCGGCGATCACCGTCTCGTCGGTCCCGCCGAAGTCGCTCCCCCACTGCGTCTCCGAGCCCTTCTCCTGGATGAGCTTGATGGCGTCGTCGTAGTGCAGCCGGGGGAAGGGGCGCGTCACGTTCTCCAGGGTCGTCGTGTCCCGCCCCAGGACCTTCAGCTCCTCCGCGCGCCTCTCGAGGCACTGCTCCACCACCGCGCACACCAGCCCCTCGGCCAGGTCCACCGCGTCGTCGAGACCGGCGAAGGCGATCTCGGGCTCGACCATCCAGAACTCGGTGAGGTGTCGCCGGGTCTTGGACTTCTCGGCCCGGAAGGTGGGGCCGAAGCAGTACACCTTCCCGTGGGCGGCGACGGTGGCCTCGTTGTAGAGCTGGCCGCTCTGGGTCAGATAGGCCGTGCCTTCGTCGAAGTAGGGCACGGCGAAGAGGGTCGTGGTCCCCTCGCAGGCGGCCGGGGTGAAGATGGGAGTGTCGGCCAGGATGTACCCCTGGTCGTCGAGGAAGTCCCGGGTCGCCTTGATCACCGTGTGCCGCACTCGGGCGATGGCGTGCTGGCGCGTGGAGCGCAGCCACAGGTGCCGGTTCTCCATCAGGAAGGCCGTGCCGTGCTCCTTCGGGGTGATGGGGAAGTCGTGGACGCTCTGGAGCACCTCGATGGACCGGACGTCGACCTCGTATCCGCCCGGCGCCCGGTCGTCCTTCTTCACCAGCCCCTTCAGCTGCAGGGCCGACTCCTGTCCTGCGCCGTCCACCGCCTCCCATTCCTCGGGTGAGACCGCCTTCTTGAAGACCACCGCCTGCGCGTACCCCGATCCGTCGCGGACGATCAGGAACCGGAGCTTGCCGCTCGAGCGCTTGTTGTGGAGCCAGCCCCGGACGACAACCTCCTCGTCCACGTGGCGGCCGAAGTCTCCGATCCTCACCGTGTCCATCGCATTCCTTTCCGTCAGGCCAGCTCCTCGATGTGCCGGGCCAGGGTGTGCCAGAGCCGCTCGAGCTCCGGGTAGCGGGAGAGCGTGTGCCGCGCGTGGCTCAGGGTCCGAGGCATGTAGGGCAGGTACACCGGGTTGTCCCGGACGGTGGCCATGTAGCCGAACGTGCCCAGCGCCTTCAGCGTGCGCTGGACCGCCATCAGCTCGAACCGCCGACGGAACTGCTCGCGAGACTCACCGGGCACCGCCCGCTGCCGGAAGCGCTCGGTCAGCTCCTCGCTCATCTCCTCGGGCACGTCGACGTACGCGTCTCGCAGGAGCGAGGCCAGGTCGTAGGTTGCCGGCCCCATCCGCGCGTCCTGGAAGTCGATCCAGAAGAGCCGGTCCTGGTGCAGCATGAGGTTTCGGCTGTGGAAGTCCCGGTGGCACAGCACCCGGGGCCAGGACGCGATCTCCTGACACAGAAGGTGGAAGGCCTCCGACAGGCTCGCCCGGTCCTCCACCGTCAGGTCGCACTGCCGGTGTCCCTCCACGAAGTGCATCAGGAAGTAGTGGAGCTCCCAGGTCAGCTTCTCGATGTCGAAGGCGACGCGGAAGCAGTCGGCTCCCTGCGACCTCTCCTGGGCCTGGCGCTGGAGGTTGGCCACGTCGTCGATGGCCTCCCGGTAGAGCTCCTCGTGACGGGAGGCGCTGACCTCCTTCAGCGCCTCCTGGAGGGTGCGGTCCCCCAGGTCCTCCTGCAGGACCACGCCCCGGGGTCCGTCCACGTCCACGATCGCCGGGACGGCCAGCCCGTAGCCGTCCAGGAGATCGCGCATTCCGAGGAACGCAAGCTCCTCCGGCACGAAGGGCTCCGGATAGAGGGCCAGCACGAAGGTCGCCCCCTCGTGCGCGATCCGAAAGTAGCGTCGCGTCGAGGCGTCCCCCGACAGCGGCGTCACCCGCGCCCCCGCCCGCCTCCGATCGGCCAGGTACTCCTGGATCAACTCAACGCCACCCACGCCATTCCGTCCCGATGCTCCACCAGTCCCCCGGCCAGGCCGTCGCTCTTGAGCGCCCGCTCGGGCAGGACCACGACCTCCCGCGCCCGCTCGTCCGCCCGGACCCGGGCCCCGGAGACCACGATCGCTCGGTCCACCTGGGCCCCGTTCTCCACCGTGGCCCCGTCCCAGAGGATCGAGCGCTGGACGAGCGCGTCGGTGCCGACCCTCGCCCCCTGGCCCACCACCGCCCTCCGCAGACGAGCGCTCGGGCTCACCTGGGCGTCGGGATGGAGGAGCACACGGTCGCGACCTTGCCCCGGCACCAGCCGAAGCTGTGCGTCGCGGTACAACGAGGGGCTGCCGAGATCGTACCACGCACCTCGCAAGCGCACCCCCTGCAGCCTCTCTCCCTCCGCCACCAGGGGGATGTAGAGGTCGCGCACGCTGTCCGAGGGCCCCGCCGGCAGTCGCTCCAGCAGGGCCGGGTCCAGCACGTGCACGCCGGTGAAGAGCGAACGGGTCCCCCGGGCCCGCCGCGGCCGGCCCGCGAGGGAGAGCACCCGACCGCTCGCGTCGGTGACCACCGGCGAGTAGCGCCTGGGGTCGGGGTTGGGGAGAAGGGCCAGGGTGGCGCAGGCCCCCGAGGCCCGGTGCCGCTGGACCAGCCGCCCGAGGTCGAACTCGAAGAACATGTCGCCGTTCACGAGGAGCAGGGGCTCGCTGCCGAAGAGGTCACGGACCGCTCGGGGGCCGCCCGCGGTCCCGAGGATCTTGTCCTCCCGGGAGTAGCGCAGCCTCACTCCGAACCGGCGCCCGTCGCCGAGCACCTCGCTCACGGTGTCGGGCAGGTGGTGCAGGTTCACCACCACGTCGTCCACGCCGTGGCGGGCCAGGTGCTCGAGCGTCCAGTGCAGGAGCGGTCGGTTGAGGACGGGCAGGACCGGCTTCGCCCGCAGGAGCGTCAGGGGGCGCGCCCGCTGACCCAGACCCGCGGCGAGGACCATGGCCCTCATTGGTCGAAGACCATGTCCCCCTCACCGCCCTGGGCGAAGAAGAGGTCGACGTAGGAGTCGACCATGTACTCGGAGGGGTCGAAGCCGAGGTCGGCGGTGACGGCCCGGATGCCGTCGGGGTCCCCTTCGATCTCGAGGAAGGTGCCGACCGGGGTCTCGTCGAGGACCACCTCCTGGCCGCGGTGGCTCCAGGTTTCTCGGTACTTCTGGTACCGGAAGGTGGCGCGGTAGCCCAGGGTGGTGAAGATCGCGTGGACGGAGTCGGGATCCTCGACGACGGTCTCCTGCTCCTCCCGGACCTTGATCCCGTCCACGACTCTCTTCGGCCCCTTGTAGGTCAGGACGCTCCTTTGCGGCGTGCGGCGCAGCCGGAGGACCGCCCCGGCCGCGGCCAGGGACCCGGCCTCGTCGTCGAAGAGGACGTTGTCCTCGAAGTGGCGCTCTCCCACCCGCCGGGCGCCGAGACGGGCCAGCCTCTCCCGGGGCCCTTCCAGGTCCGCGACCCGGAGCTTGACCTCGGTCTCGGTGGGCTCAGCCATCCACGATCAGCCGCCGGGCTCGACCACGCGGACCTTCATCTCGACGCGCTCGTTCGGGTTGTCACGAGGGTCGCGGGGCGAGTTCACGATGGCGTCGGCCACCTCCATCCCCCGCACCACCCGCCCGAAGGCGCTGTACTGCCCATCGAGGAAGTTCGAGTCGGACACGCAGATGAAGAACTGCGAGCCGGCGCTGTTCGGGTCCTGGGACCGGGCCATGGACACGACGCCGCGGGCGTGGGTGGTGTCGTTGAACTCGGCGTCGATGTTGTAGCCGGGCCCGCCGGTGCCGGCCGGACCGCTGGCGCCGCCCGGGTCCTTCGTGTTCGGGCAACCCCCCTGGATCATGAAGCCGGGGATGACCCGGTGGAAGGTCGTCCCGTCGTAGAAGCCCTCGCCGGCGAGCTTGAGGAAGTTCTTCACGTGACCGGGTGCCTTGTCCGGGAGGAACTCGACCTCGATCTCTCCCTTGTTCGTCTCGATGACCACATGGGCCGTCTCCGCCATCGCGAACCTCCTCGTCCTTGATCCAGCCAATCTACCCGACGGTGTCTTCGAAAGCGAATCGGCTACCGGGTCGGCGGCGCCACTCGCTCCAGGGTCGCGTCGATGGCCTCCTCGAAGCGGCTGTCGCCGGTCCGGAGAAGAATCCGCCGGGCCTCCCGGTGCCGGCCCAGCCCCGCCATGCAGAGAGCGCGGTTGAGCCGCGCCTCGGGAGGCAGCAGCCAGCCATCGCCCACCGCCTCCAGGGCGTCGAAGCCCTCCAGGGCCTCGGCGTAGCGGCCGTCTCGATACGCCTCCACCGCGGTCGTGAACTCGGGGGGAAAGGGCTCGTCCTCTCCGGGCGCGAGGCCGTCCTCGAGAAGGGCCGGGGGCGGGGGCAGTGGACGCCGATCCGGGGGACGGCGGTTCCAGCGAGGACGGGGCACCGTCTCCCTGACATCCTCTCGCTGGAAGGCGGCCAGCCCCGTGGCCAGCGTCGGTCCGAAGGGTGGACCGAACACGGCGGCGCTCCACCCCCCCCGCGCCACCACGAGCACGCTGCGCGGCTCCAGGGCCAGCTCGTCGGCCAGGTTCGGCCCCAGGAGCAGCGGCCACGGGTAGCCGTAGATGTCGAGCACCTGGCGCAAGGCCACGTCGGCCTCGGCGTTGGCGGGGAGGGCGAGCACGCGCACCCCCTCCGGCACCACGCGCTGGAGTGCGCTGAGATCGGCCGAGCAGCTCCGGCACGACTCCTCGGCCGCGTAGATGAGGCTCAGGGGCGCGTCCTCGAGGCGGAAGGACGGTTGGGTGGACAGCCGCGTCCCGGACGGAAGGACCACCGGCCCGTCGCGCAGCGTGACGGCGTCCTTCAACGTGGCCTTCAGGCGGCCGCGGTCGATCTCCGCCTGGGCGCTGGGGAGGTGCGCCGCGTCCGCGGCCTCGGCCACCGCCGCCGCCACCTCGGGGCTGAGAGAGGTGAGCCCGGCGATGGCCCTCTGGATGGCGTCGAGGGCCTCGCGCCCCCGTCCGAGGGAGGTCTCGGCCCGGGCCAGGGCCACTCCCCGGGCCGGGGTGGGGTCGAGAAGGAACGCGCGACGGAGGTACCGGCTGCCCGGCAGCGCCCGACCCTGTCCCACCAGGATGGCCCCCACGGCCTCGTAGAGATGAGCCCGGTGCTCTCCGTAGGCGACACGAGCGGCCTGGAACTCGTCCTCCACGACCTCACCCTTCCGCCCCATCTCGACGAAGACGGTGGGGTTGAACTCGTTCGTGAGGGCCAGGGCCCGGAGCGCCTGCTCGAGCGCGGCCACCGGGTCCCGGGCCGCCTGGGCTCTCGCCTCGACGGCCAGGCGCTCCGCCTCGGCGATGACGGCGGAGCCCTCCTCGGCCGAGACCACGGACGAGACCGCCACCATCAGCAGGAGGACCAGCGCGGAACGCATGGGATCGCCTCTCAGCCCGTGCCCCCGGCAGGTTCCGAGGGCGTGAAGTCGGGAGTCGCTCCTGCCGGGGACTCCTCGTCGGACGGGGCCGGAGGCAGCGCGATCAGCGTCATGTCGGCGGGGAGTGGCCGCGACAGATCGACGTGCCCAGCGAGGGACGGCACCATGCGGTCCTCCACGAGGATCTGAACCCGTCGCACCGCCGGGAAGTTGGCCACCACGCTGTTCACCACCGAGTACACGGTGTGCAGCTCCGACCGCGAACCCCCGGGAAGAGCCGTGGCCTCCCCGGACAGGTTCACGTAGGCCACGCCACTGGAGGTCACGAAGACCTCGAGGACCTTCGTCTCCGGGGGCAACGTCGGCAGCAGCCCGGTCGCCGGGCCCCGGACCAGCTCCTCGACGAGCGTCCGGATCTGCCGGGCGAGGTCGTCGGAGAAGACGATCGTCCGCTCCTCGGCGAGCAGCCCTTCGCTCTCCTCCGTCTCGAAGTAGAGACGCACGTTGATGCGCCGCTCGGCCCGGGCGTCCGCCCCCGGAAGCGAAGGCTCCGCCGGATCCCCGGGTCCGCCGTCTCCGCCCTCGAAGACGGCCAGGGGCTCGCGGAGAAGACCCGACCAGCGGGGTGCGGTCAGGGCCGCCACGGCCAGGAGGGCGACCAGCCCGATCGCGGTGAGGACGTTCGCCCGCCGTGGTGTCATCGCCCCGCCTACGGCCGGCCCGCCGTCCCCGGCCCGAGCCGGGCCGCGCGCTCGCGGCGATACCGGGCGATCCCCCGCATCAGGGCCCGGGCGATCTTCGCCTGATAGGCCCCCGAGCCCAGGAGCTTCTCCTCCTCGGGGTTGGAGATGAAGGCCACCTCCACCAGCACCGCCGGCATCGCCGCGCCCACCAGCACCCGGAAGGGCGCCTGCTTGACGCCTCGGCTCTCGGAGCCGGTCACGGCCGCCAGCTCCTCCTGGATCCGGGTGGCCAGGGCCGAGGACTCCTCGAGGTGCTCGGCCTGGGCCATGTCCCACAGGATCACCGCGAGATCCGACCCCGGCTCGACGGAGCCCAGGGGCTCCGCGGCCCCTTCCATCTGCGCCATGCGCCGCGACTCCTCGTCGCTCGCCTGGTAGGACAGGAAATACACCTCGCTGCCCTTCGCTCCCCGGGCCCTCACCGCGTTCGCGTGGATCGACACGAAGAGGTCCGCCTTGTAGTTGTTCGCGATGGCGGTCCGGTCATCGAGCTCCATCTCGACGTCGCGGGTGCGGGTCAGGAAGACCTGGACCCCGAGGGTGTTCACAACCTCGTCCCGGAGGCGTCGGGCGATGGCCAGGGCCACATTCTTCTCCAGGGTGCCCCCGGGGCCCCGCGCTCCCACCTCCTCTCCGCCGTGTCCCGGGTCGATGACGATGGTCTGGATCACGTCGGCCGCGGGCTCCTGGGCCGGGCGGGGGCGGGGCCGGGGGGCCGGGGCCGGCTCCTCCGGGGCAGCGGCGTCGGCGCGGGCCACCTCTCCCTGGAGCTCGAGGACGAGGCGGGGCGGCGATTCCTGCTCGCTGGCCCGGACCTCGCGGAAGAGCGGGCCGAGGCGGACGGTGAAGGTGTTCTCGGTGCCCCCTGCGAACTCCACCGACTCGACGATCCCGCCCGCCGGACGGCCCGGAGCTACCGTGGCGTCGACGAGTTCACGATCGATCGCCACCGTGATGCGATCGCTCCCCTGCTCGACGCGGAAGGGGACGCTCTCACTGGCGTCGAAGACGACCCTCACGACGTCGGCGGACGCGAAGGTGCTCACCGAAACGCGGGGCACCGGGACACGGCCGACGACGAGCACCCGGGGGCCCGCCCGCCACTCCACGGGCTGCCCCAGCAACGGCTCCAGCAGGCGGGGCACCCCGTCGACGGGGACGAGCCAGCGCCGGCTCTCGTGGCGCACGGGTGCCGACAGAAGGCGCAGGTCGCCGTCGACCGAGGCCAGGCTCTTGCCTTCGTACAGCCCCACCTCGTGGGACCCGACGCTCAGCGTCGCCGCGCCGCCGCGCGCGTCGCTCGTCACCGTCATCCCGAAGCCCACCGCCACGTCCTCGATGGCCACCATCTCGGCGCCGTCGCGGACGACGGTGGAGACCTCTCGGCGGGCCGCGGTCGTGAGGACGGTGAGAGGAGACGACGCCGGCTGCGCCGCCACGGGCGCCGCGACCAGAGCCAGGGCCGCGAGCCCTCGGGCGAGAGTGGAGGTTCGCTGTCTGCCGAAACCCTTCAACATCGGTAGTTTAAGTGGGAACCGTCCCTCCTCGCAAGGCGGGCGACCCCGGCTTTCGGATCCCGCACCCCGTCCTGGGAGATTCGGGGACCACCTGCGCGTGCGGTCGATGAGATAACCTGTTTGCTGGGACGGCCCTGAGGGAGGGCTGCTCGACCAGTGGAGGGAGCATGGGTTCGGGGCGGGTGACGGTCTGTCTCGTCGACGCGGAAAACGAGTTTCAGCAGGTCGTGCGGAAGGACGCGGAGACGGCGGCGCGCCAGGCCGGCCTCGAGATCGAGACCCACTGGAGCGGGCCCAAGCTCTCGGCCCAGCTCGCCCAGGTCCGGGAGCTCGTGGACTCCCCCACCCCCCCCAGCGCCATCCTCATCATGGCCGTGCGTGACCAGGGCCTCGGCCGCATCGCCGAGCATGCCGCGCGGGCCGGCATCCACTGGATCTTTCTCAACCGGTCCGAGGACAACATCCAGAGCCTCCGCGTGCAGCACCCCGCACTCGCCATCTGCCAGGTCTACCCCGACGAGGTCGAGACCGGTCGCGTCCAGGGCGCGCTCGTCAGTGCGCTGCTTCCTGGAGGAGGCAAGGTCCTCCACGTCCAGGGCTCGATGCGCAGCGTGGCCGCCCGCGACCGCACCGCGGGGACGACCGAGGCCCTGGACTCCAGCCGCTTCAAGCTCGTTCCCCTCGAGGCGGGTTGGAGCGAGGAGGAGGGATACAACGCCCTCCTGGGCTGGTTGCGGGTCGCGGTGCAGGCCAACATGCGTTTCGACGTCGTCGCCTGCCACAACGACCTCCTCGCCCGGGGCGCCCGCCGTGCCCTCGCCGACGTCGCTCGCGACCTGGCGAAGCCGGAGCTCACCGCGGTGCCGATCGTCGGCTGCGACGGGACTCCCTCGGTTGGCCAGGCCATGGTGAAGCAGGGGGAGATGGCAGCCACCGTCGTCCTGCCTCGCTCCAGCGGACCCGCGGTGGAGATCGTCGGTCGCGCGCTGTCGGGCCAGGGCCTCCCGGACGCGGTCATCACCCTGCACGCCACTCCCTTCCCCGACCCGGCCGACCTCCGCCCCGGCCAGGGCTGACCGGGGCCCCCACCGGCCTGATAGACTGGCGGCATCATGGCCGAGACAATCGACTTCACGTCCCTCGATCTGCAGGATGCCCTCGACCTCGCGATCCTCGTCGAAGAGGAGGCCCAGGAGCGCTACCTCGAGTTCGTGGGCCAGATGGAGCAGCACCACACCCCCGAGGCCGCGGAGTTCTTCCGGGCCATGGCCGCCAACGAGGAGAAGCACGGGGCCGAGCTCCGAGAGCGACGCCGAGCCCTCTTCGCCGACGCCCCTCGCCGGGTCACTCGGGCCATGCTCTGGGACGTCGAGGCCCCCGACTACGACGAGACCCGGGCCTTCATGTCGGCACGGCAGGCCATGGCGGTGGCTCTCCGCGCCGAGACCAAGGCCCAGGAGTTCTTCGTCAAGGCCCTCCCCCACATCACCGACGACGACGTCCGGCACCTGTTCGAGGAGCTGCGCGACGAGGAGGTCCTGCACCAGACGCTGGTGCGGGAGGCGCTCCGGAACCTGCCCCCCGAGTCCGAGGCCAATCCGGAGGACTACGAGGACGAGCCCGTGGGCCAGTAGGGGTCAGCGGTAGATGTCGACCCCCTTGGGGATCCGCCGTGCCACCCCGGTGCTTCGCGCCGCCCTCGAGACCGCGTGCGCCACCTCGGTGGCCACCGTCCGGTTGAAGACGCTGGGGACGATGTAGTCGGGCGAGAGCTCCTCGTCCTTCACCACCTCGGCGATGGCCTGGGCCGCCGCCCCCTTCATCTCGTCGTTGATGCTGCGGGCCCGGGCATCCAGGGCCCCCCGGAAGATGCCCGGAAACGCCAGGACGTTGTTGATCTGATTCGGGTAGTCGCTCCGCCCGGTCGCCATCACCCTGACCACCCCTTCCGCCTCCTCGGGCATGATCTCCGGCGTCGGGTTGGCCATGGCGAAGACGATCGGGTCCTTTGCCATCTTCTTCACGTCCTCGCGGTTCAGCAGCCCCGGGCTCGACAGCCCCATGAACATGTCGGCCCCGCGGATCGCGTCCTTCACCCCGCCCTTCTCCTGGTCGGGGTTGGTCTGCTCCACGAACCACTGCTTGGCCGGGTTGTCTCCGACGTCGCGGCCCTTGTGCAGCGCCCCCTGACGATCACAGACCACGATGTTGCCCATGCCCAGGTCCTTGAGGGCGCGGGTGCAGGCCCAGCCCGCGGCTCCGGCGCCGCTCACCACCAGCTTCATGTCCTGGGGACGGGTGCCGGTGATCCGGAGGGCGTTGAGCGTCGCGGCGAGGACCACGACGGCGGTGCCGTGCTGGTCGTCGTGGAACACCGGGATGTCCACCTGCTCCTGCAGCCTCCGCTCGATGTCGAAGCAGCGGGGCGCGGAGATGTCCTCGAGGTTGATGCCCCCGAAGGTGGGCGCCACCGCCCTCCCGATGGAGACGATCTCGTCGGGGTCCTGGGTGTCGAGGCACAGCGGGAAGGCATCGACCCCGGCGAACTCCTTGAAGAGGATCGCCTTCCCTTCCATCACCGGCATGGCCGCGCGCGCTCCGATGTTTCCCAGGCCCAGCACCGCGGTCCCGTCGGAGATGACGGCGACGCAGTTCCGCCGGATGGTCAGGTTGTGGGAGATCTTCGGCTGGGCCTCGATCGCCTTGCAGACGCGGGCGACCCCGGGCGTGTAGGCCATCGAGAGGTCGGCCCGGGTCTTCAGCGCGACCTTCGAGTGGATCTCGAGCTTGCCCCCGAGATGCATGCGGAAGGTGTCGTCCGAGACCGACTCGAGCTTCAGATCCTCCAGCCCCCGGATCGCCTCGATGATCCGTCGAGCGTGCTCGGTGGAGGAGCACTCCACCGTGTAGTCCCGTACGCTCCGGTTCCCCCGGATCTGCACCAGGTCGATGGCCCCGATCACGCCTCCCTGGTCCCCGATGGTCGACGCGATCCTGGCGATCCGGCCCGCCGCCCGGGGGTATTCGATGCGCAGGGTGATCGCGTACTGGGAGCTGATGGCCGGCCCGGACGTCGTCGACTCCTCACTCATGTCGTTCGTCTCCTCACGTGCCCGAGTATGTCACCGTGGCCGCCGGTCGGGGCGGGGTCGCCCCCGGGGCTGGACGGGGCTCAGCTCTCGACCATGCGCCAGGGTGACTGCCCGAGCCAGCGGACGAGGTCCCCCGGGGCCATGGGACGGGCGATGTAGAAGCCCTGGGCGGAGTCACAGCCCAGCCCGGTCAGGGCATCGAGGGTCCACTGGTCCTCGACCCCCTCCGCCACTACCGTCATGCCGAGGTTGTGGCCCAGGTCGGCCGTCGACCGGACGATGGCGGCGTCCTCGCCGCCCTCCCCCATC
Organism: Acidobacteriota bacterium; assembly: GCA_022340585.1. Taxonomy (GTDB): domain Bacteria; phylum Acidobacteriota; class Vicinamibacteria; order Fen-336; family Fen-336; genus JAJDNS01. The sequence continues at coordinate 28,942 of JAJDNS010000041.1, read as the reverse complement.
ATCCCACCGACGAAGGACTGGTCGATCTTCAGCTCCCCGACCGGGAGGCGGCGGAGAAGCCGCAGCGACGAGTTCCCGGTCCCGAAGTCGTCGATGGACACGCCAACCCCCCGACGCGTCAATCCCCCCAGCACCGCCGCCGCGCGGCCGGCGTCGGCCATCACCGCGTGCTCCGTCACCTCGAGCTGGAGGCGATCGGCGGCCATGCCGTTGGTCAGGAGCGCGTCGGCCACGTCGTCGAGGATCTCGGTGTCGTAGAGGTTGCGGGCGGAGACGTTGACCGCCACCGGCAGGGCGCGTCCGTCCCGCTGGAAGGACCTCGTCTCCCCCATCGCCCGATGGAGCACCCACCGGGTCAGCGGACGCATGAGGCCGGTCTGCTCGGCCAGGGGAATGAACTCGGTCGGCGGTATCAGACCCCGCCTCGGATGGGGCCACCGCAGGAGCGCCTCCGCCCCGATCACCGTGCGCTTCTTCAGATCGACCTTGGGTTGATAGTGGAGCAGCAGCTCGTTCCTCTCGAGTGCCCTCCTCAGCTCGCCGAGGAGGGCCAGCTGGGAAGGATCGTGCGGCTCGTGCTCCTTCGAGTACACCACCGACGCCCCGCCCCCGAGCTTCCGGGCCGCCTGCACGGCCACGTCGGCGCGACGGAGCAGCAGCTCCGCCTCCGCCCCGTGCTCCGGGGCGATGGCCATGCCGACGCTGGCCGAGATCTCGATGGGCAGCTCCTGCACCAGGAACGGCTTCTCGAGCACGTTCAGAGTCTGGGCCGCCATCTGACCGGCGACGCTGGCGTCGGCGTCCGGCAGCAGCACCCCGAACTCGTCCCCTCGCAGCCGCGCCACCCGGTCGGAGGTGCCGAGCACGTCGCCGAGCCGCGCCGCCAGATCGCGCACGATCAGGTCCGCGTTGTGGTGGCCGAGCGTGTTGCCGATCTCCCGGAACCGGTCGAGAGCCAGGATGAGCAGGGCCAGGGGCTGCCCGGTGCGGGCCGCTTCGGCCAGCCCCCTCCCGAGGCGGTTGAGAAGGAGCACGCGGTTCGGCAGCCCGGTGAGCTGGTCGTAGAACCTCATGCGCCGGAGCGACTCCTCCGCCAGCTTCTGCTCGGTCAGGTCCAGCACGAAGCCCCGCATGAAGCGCGTCGAGCCGTCGGGCCCGGCCAGGGGGCGGCCCTCGTCGCGCCACCAGAGGACCCGGCCCTCGTGGTCCAGGATGCGGTACTCCGAGGCGAACCGCCCCTTCGAGGCGCACGCCTCGCGGAACTGGCGGAGCACGCGCTCGCGATCCCCGGGGTGAAGGCGGCGCACCCACATGTCGGGCTCCGAGAGCCACTGGGCGGGGGTATAGCCGGTCATGGCCTGCAGCTGGGGGCTCACGTAGGCGCGACTCGCGTTCTCGTCCGCCCAGGCCACGTAGGTCAGGGCCGGTATCTCCTCGATCAGGGCCCGGTAGCGGTCCTCGACGGCGGCGGCGTCGAGGACCCCCGGCCGTCCACGAGCGGCGCGAGTCTCCAGCTCGCGCTCCACTGCCGCCCGCAGGCGGGGCAGATCCCCCTTCCGGAGACAGTCCGTGGCCCCACCGCGCACGAGACCGACGATCTCCTCCTCGGTGTAGGTCTCTGCGTAGACGAAGAGCGGGACGGGCCGACCGGTGGACCGCAGGACCTTCAGCGCGGTCTCGGCCGGCAGGGACGGAGTCGACCGCCAGGCCACCACCAGGTCGGGGTCCGCCCCGGCGGCGGCGGCGAGCTCGGCCTCCGAGGAGACCGCGGAGAAGGATGGGGCGTAGCCCGCCTGCTCGAGGTCCGCGGCGACCCGGAGGGCCCGGTTCCGCGAGTCGCCCACGACCACGACTTTGAGTGGTCTTCCCATTGCTGCCCCCGTTCGCCCGAGGCCGGACACACGTGGCCTGCCGCGGTTCGCGGCAGGGGGATTATACGGCCCTCACTCCCCGGCCAGATCCCGAAAATCCGCAGTCGAAAGACGAGAGGCGCTCCCGAAGCCCGCGACCAGCCGCCCGGCCTCGATCTCCAGCCGGTACAGGGAGAAGTCCGGCAGGGCCAGGGTCATGGCCGCCGACGGGAAGCGCCCCACGAAGGCGCGGGTCGCCGGCTCGCGCTGCGGGTGCTCGCTCCCCAGGGGATCGACCACTCCCTCGAGGATCGCCCGGGGTATCTGGAGCGGGTCGGCACCGGGCCCGTCGGGCCGGTGGACGACGGCGCTGAAGCGCGCTCCGGGGGTCAGCCCCCGCGAGTGGCGCGCCAGCTGCGAGGCCTGGACGTAGAGCGCCGAGAAATCGTCGGCCACGGCGAAAGGCAGCAGGCCGGCCAGCGGCTCCCCCCCGGCCACGAGGCCCAGGGTGAGCAGGCGTTCGTCGACGAGCAAGCTCCTCAGCAGTTCCCGGTCTTCCGGACCCATGAGCGGCACCTCCCCTTGAGAACCTCATCGTGCCACAGACGCCGGCCACCTCGCTCGCCTGGCGGTGGGGGCCCGTCCCGGCGCTATCATTCCGGCACGGACCGGCGCCCCGAGATGCCGGCGTTGGCCCGGAGGCTCGAAGAGGAGGACACGTGGACACCACCGTGCGGCTGGTCTTGGCCGGGGCCGGGGCCCTCATCGGCATCCTCGCCCCACGCTACCCCCACGTCACCGCCATGGTCTTCGCGGCTCTTCTGACGGTGGTCGGGGGAGCCGGCGTCCTCGTCTTTCACGGGGCCGAGGTCTGGATGGTCGTCGCCCTCCTGCCCCTTCTCGCCCTCGGGACCCTGCTCCTCACCCGATGGCTGCCCCGCGCGGGCGCGCTGCTCATGCTGGGCACGGCCCTGGCTCTTGCCGTTCCCACCCTCACCGGCGGGCGTTCCGAGGCACGCCTGCCGGCCATCGGGGTGGCCGCCGTGCTCCTGATCGTGGGGACGGCGAAGCCTCGGTGGGGCGTCCTCATGGCCTGCGCCACGATCGGCGCGTGCCTCGCCTGGGGCGCCGGCCCCCTGGTGGCGGGGATCGGCCCCTGGGCCGTGACCCTGGCCGCATACCTCGTCCTCGGCGGGCTCCTGCTGCACACCCGGCGCGGGGCCGATTCCGGCCCGCCCTGGGCGAGCTGCCTCCGCGCTAGCCTGTGGGTGGCGGCGGTGCTGGCCGTCTCGCTGGCGGCGCTTCCCCTGACCGCCCGCGCCCTCACGCCCACCGACGGCCCCGGAGCCGAGCGGCGAGCGCGTCTGCAGACCGAGGTGCTCCACGGCGGCCTCGTCTGGCCCCTGCCCTCGGAGGCCCTCATCTGGGGCGACACCGACTTCCCGGCCTTCGAGAACCTCGACGCCCTGTATCTCGGCGACCGGGCCGACGCCGGCCTCGTCCAGCTGCCGGGCAGCTCCCCGGCGCGGGGCCGGTTCGCCCTGAACGGCCCCATCCACCGCATGCGCGCGCTCAAGGACGCGCACGAGATCGACCTTCTGAAGCGCGCCTCTCACGCCACCGTCGAGGCCCTCCGGCGCAGCCTGCACCTGTACCGGGACGGAGGCTACGAGGGCGCCATCGCCGAAGCCGTCCACTACCACTTCGGCCAGCTCGGCTGCGACGGGAACAGCTTCCCGCCCATCGTCGCCTCCGGCGCCAACGCCCTCGACTTCCACTACATGAAGAACGGCGACCCCCTCGTCGCCGGCGAGGCGGTCATCACCGACATCGGCTGCTACGTCCAGCACTACGCCTCCGACTACACCCGCACCCTTCCCGTGGGTGGCCGTTTCTCCCCGCGCGTCCGGGAGCTCTACGACGCCCTGGACGCGGCCCACCGGGCCGCGGCCGCGGCGTGTCGGGCGGGCGTGTACCTGCGGGGCAAGGAGACGCCCGACGGCTCGAAGAGCCTCGACACCCTCGCCCGCGAGGTCCTCGAGTCCCACGGGGCCCCCTCCGATTTCGGACACGGGATCGGTCACCCCATCGGGCTCTTCGCCCACGACGTGTTCCCTCGGCGAGAGCCCCTCGAGGCCGGAATGGTGGTCATGATCGAGCCCGGCATCTACATCGAGGACGAGGGCATCGGTCTCCGGATCGAGAACGCCTACGTCGTTCACGAAGACGGCTGCGAGCTCATCACCGGCGGCATCCCCACCGACGCCGCCGGGATCGAGCGAATGATGGCCCGCGCCTTCTCCTCCCCTCCCGACGGCGGCGCTCCCGCGGGGGAAGGGCCCCGGTGAAGCCGGCAGTGGGCCCGAGAGACAGTTGACCCGGGCCGGGCGAACGTCGAAGATGAGCCCGTGAGCGCCGAGTCACGGCCAGCCCCGGCAGGCTCGCGGCGATCGTCCATCCTCGTCGCGACGAGCGACTCCGCCACCCGCAACCTCCTCCGCCAGATCCTCCACGTCAGGGCCGTGGACGTCACCGACGCCGTCGACGGGGTGGAGGCGCTGGCCCTGGCCCGGAGCCTCGACCTCGACCTGATCGTCCTCGACGCGTTCCTGTCGGTGATGGACGGCATCTCGGTCTGCGGCCGCATCCGCGCCCTGCCCGAGATCGACCAGCCTCCCATCCTGATGGTGGGGCTGATCTCCGAGCGGGCCGTCGAGCTCGCGCTGTCGGTGGGCGCCGACGAGACCCTGTCGAAGCCCCTCAACCCGGCCCGGATCCGGGGTCGCACCCGCGCCCTCCTGACCCGCCGCCACCGGGAGCGACGCCGACGCCTCATGGAGCGGGCGGTGGAGGAGGCCCCGGTCGGGGTGACCCTGCTCGACGCGCGGTCCTCGGAGTACTCCGTCACCCAGACCAACCCGGCCTTTCGCGAGATCACCGGCTACTCCTCCGACGAGATCCGGGGACGCAACCTGCGGCTCCTGACCGGCCCCGACACCGACGTGGCCGCCATGACCGAGCTCCGCCTCGCCCTGGCCGCGGGACGTCGGTCGCGGGTGCTGCTCAAGAACTACCGCAAGGACGGCGAGCCCTTCTGGAACGACCTGACCACCGCTCCCGTCCTGGACGACGAGGGACGCCTCACCCACTTCGTGGCCGTCCAGAACGACGTCACCGCCCTGGTGGAGGCCCCGGCCCGGCAGGCGGCCCGCGCCATCGAAGAGGCGGTCCTCGACCGCACCCGGGAGCTGGAGTCCGCCCTGAGCGGCGTCGAGAAGCAACGCCGGTTCGCGGAGACGATCCTCAACAGCCAGGCCTCGGCCATCCTCACGACCGACGGCACCGGCGCCGTCACCTTCGCCAACCTGGGGGCGCTCCGCACGCTGGGGACGAGCATGTCCGAGTGCGTGGGACGGTCGGTCGTGGACCTGTTCGCCCACAACGAGGGCGTGGCCGCGGTCGTGGCGGGCCTGAGCGCCGTCTCTCCGGAGCACCGTCTGGACTTCCCCATGACCACCCCCGGCGGCGCGCGCATCTACGTCGGGGTGTCGATCATGCAGGCGCCGGCCGAGTTCCGCGAGGAGGTGAGCCTCATCTTCCAGTTCCGGAACCTCGCCGAGACGATCCTCGACGAGGACGACCCCCGGCTGGCCGGGCTGGACGAGGAGGAGGGGGATCCGGGAGCGGAGGGTCCCTCGCGCCGACGCGGGGCGGGCGAGGCCGGGGACGAAGCGGCCCACGAAGAGGTCCTGCCCGACGCGGCACCTGGAGACCAGGTCGGACCCGCGGCGGGCGACCTTCACGCCGCCCGCCACCGGGTCCTCCTCAATCTCCGCTACACCCAGCCCCCGGAGCTGGTGCGAACGGTGATCAAGCAGCTGGCCGCCGTGCGGGGCGAGGAGGACGGGGCCTTCGTCCGCTTCGAGGCCGAGGACGACGTGCCCGAGGTCCTGCTCGACCGCGTCCAGGCGAGCGAGGCCCTCACCTCGCTCCTGGCGACCACCCTCGACCGGGGCGGAGCTCCCCGCGAGGTCCGGGTGCGGGTCTCCCGGACCGAGGACGCGGGCGTGCGGGGAGGACGCCCCGGTCCGGCCGCCCGCATCGAGATCTTCTCTCCGGGCGCGCCCGTCGGCGACCCGGGCTCCCCCCCCGGGTCCGATGCGGGCAGCGCTCGGGGCTTCCGCCGGACCGATCTCGCGGCGGCCGAGAAGCTCATCGAGGCCAACGGGGGGCGTCTTCTCCGACCCCGTCCGGATGCCGAAGAGCAGGTCCTCACCGTCCTGCTCCGCGCCAGCGCCTGACCGCTCCCGACGGGGCCCGCCGGTCGCGAAGAGGGCGATTCATCACCCCTCGTCCAGGGACAGCGCCTCGCCGTCGAGCAGGACGCGGGGCCCTCTCAGAACGCCGTCGACGTGCACGCTGGCCCGGACGGTGCCGCCGAACAGATCGTTCCGTCCGAGGGCCAGGTGGCAGGTTCCCAGGACCTTCTCGTCCTCCAGGGTGATCCCGCACACGCGGGCGGCGTGGTTGCACCCGATCCCGAACTCGGCCAGGCAAAACGCCTCCGGCTCGCCGACCGACTCCAGCAGGTCCCGGAGGCGCGCGGCCTCCGGGCCGCCCTCGATCCGCACGGCCCGACCCTCCTCGACACCGATGCGGATCGGGACCTCGACCGTGCCGACGCCCCCGTGGGACGCGTCGACCACGTACACCCCCCGGGCGCTGCCCTCCACCGGCGCCACGAAGGCCTCGCCGCACGGGAGGTTGCCCCACTGCCCCGCCTCCCGGTACAGGCCGCCCTTCCGCCCGTGGGCGAGGCGCCCCTCGATGCTGAAGGTGAGGTCGGTTCCCGAAGGCGAGGCCACCCGGACCCGGGCCGCGCGGTCGAGGCGGTCGCAGACCCGGTTGACGCGCTCGCGCACGGGCTCGTAGTCGACGGTCAGCGTCCGACGGAGAGTCGACTCGTTCAGACGCGGCATCGACGCCACCCGGGTCCCGCCGTCGGTGGCCGTCCTCCGGGCGTTCGTCCAGGACAGAGAGGTCGCGGTGACCAGCAACGCCACATCGGCCGCGGCCATCCTCCGGGCGGTTCCCGGCGGCGGCTCCGTCCCACTGCGCTCACCCACCGGAATCACGTCGGTGTCCACGACCGGGGTGAGGGCCCGGGCCGCCTCGGCAAAGGCCTCGCCCATCGACAGCATGTCGGCATCGGTGACGACGAGCACCGACTCACCCGCCACCAGGCCGAGGTTGTGGGCCAGGGCGTGACCACAGGCCTCCAGCGTCGCTCCTCGGTCGTGCACTCCGTGCTTCATTCGCGACTCCGCACCTGCCACGGACGCGATCCACGGCGTATTCGTGTCCTTGGCCAAGGCATCCGGCCGCAGGCCGGTTCGGTCCCTGGAGGCCGGGTGGCCCCTACCGGACACGCCCCCCCGCCACCCCCGGGATTGCCGGGTTCGATCGAGGGCATTTTGAATTAATATGCGCCCAACATCGAGACACCGCGGTCGAGCCGGGGCCAGCCCGAGGCCGTCGCTCTGCTGGTCACCCCTCAACCGTCTCTAGTGCAGAGGAATCCAGAAATGAGCGAGAAGTCCACGCCGGACGTCGAAAGCGCCGGCAGGCTGATGGTCGACTGGAGCGCCGCTTTCCAGGCCGGCTTGATCGCCGGCACGGTGTTTCTGTTCGTGAACCTGATCCTCGGCCCCATGGCCTACGGCGGGAACGTGTGGGTCTGGATCCGCCTGCTCGCCTCTCCCATCCTCGGGTCGGACATCCTGGCGCCTCCGGCCACGTTCAACGCGGGGGCCCTGGCGGCCGCGGCGGTGGTGCAGTACGGGGTGTCGATGATCCTGACCCTGACGATCGCCTTCGTGCTCCACCGCTGGGGCCTGTGGGTCGGCATCCTGGGCGGCGCCGTCCTGGGGCTGGCCTTCTACGCGATCAACATCTACACATTCACCTACTTCTTCCCCTGGTTCTACGCCCTGGGGGGCTGGGTGATGGCCCTGTCCCACGTCCTCTTCGGAGCCTTCGCCGGCGGCGTCTACGAGGTGCTCGAAGTCGAGGAGTGGGAGCTGGAAGACGGCACCGTCGTCCAGCGAGAGGCCTGACCCCGAGCCAGAGAGGAGATCCCGATCATGCGTCGAAGAGCCACCTACCCCTACAGCCGCCGGCCCCGCCAGCCCGTGCGGACTCGACCCCAGAAGCGGCGCGGCGGCCACGCGCGTCTCTGGCTCGGCCTCGGGCTCGCGCTGTTCGCCTTCATGTCCTACCAGTGCTCCACCGAGTACAACCCGGTCACGGGCGAGGAGCAGCACATAGCGCTCACGCCGCAGCAGGAGATCGCCATGGGGCTGCAGGCCGTCCCCGAGATGGCCCAGCAGCACGGGGGCCTCCATCCGGACCCGGAGCTCCAGGCCTTCGTGGACCGGGTCGGTCAGAAGATCGTCAGCGAGAGCAAGGCGGGCTCGACCGAGTGGGCCTTCGACTTCCACCTGCTGCGCGATCCCCGGGTGGTCAACGCCTTCGCCCTTCCCGGGGGCCAGGTCTTCGTGACCTACGCGCTCTTCGAGCGCTTCGAGACCGAGGGGCAGCTGGCGGGGGTGCTCGGGCACGAGATCGGCCACGTGGTGGCCCGGCACTCGGCCCAGCGAATCGCCAAGCAGCAGCTCACCCAGGGGCTCACCGGAGCGGTCATGGTGTCGAGCGGCAGCGCCGACGGCGCCCGGGTGGCAGCGATGGTCGGCCAGATGGTCAACATGAGCTACGGCCGCGAGGACGAGCTGCAGTCCGACTCCCTCGGCGTCCTGTTCATGTCCGAGGCGGGCTACGACCCCCGCGCCATGATCGGCGTGCAGGAGATCCTCGCTTCCTCCTCGGGCGGCGCGGCCCCTCCGGAGTTCTTCAGCACCCACCCGAGCACCGGCAACCGGATCCAGACCATCGAGGAGGCGATCCACAAGGTCTACCCGAACGGAGTCCCGGAGGGAATGACCCCGTAGCGCCCCGCCCCCGGGGCCGGGCTGCGGTCCCGGGGGAGATCACTCGGGGAGCCGAACCGGCCTGCGGCCGGCTACCTCGGCCAAGGACACTACCCCGCCATGGCGATCGTGCCCTTGGCCGAGACGAACGTCGCGGCGATCAGGAGACGGGACTTCTAGAGCTCCCACCCTTCCCGGTACTCGCGCCGGACGTAGGCGTTGGCCTCCTCGTTGTTGGTCACCGCCATCGCCTCGCCGTCCCAGAGCAGGGGCTGGCCCGGGAACCGGACCGCGAGGTTGCCCATCAGCACCGTCTCCGACAGCGGGCCGGAGTACTCGAAGTTGGAGCAGGCCGGCTGTCCTCCCTTGACGGCCCGGATCCAGTCCTGCTCGTGGCCGTCGGGGCCTTCCGGGATCCGCTCCAGGCTCCGGGGAGGTCGCCCGTACTTCCTCATCAACGACTCGGGGACGATCCGGGGTGACTCGCCGTAGCAGTTGCCCAGGATGGCGCCCTCGTCCCCGATGAGCAGGATGCCGCCGTCGAGGTCGCCCATGCGCCGGGTCGGTCCCAGTCCCGCGGGCCGCGCGGGCATCAGGCCGCCGTCCCACCACGTCATGCTGACCTCGGGCATCTCCTCCCGAGCCGGGAACCCGAAGCGCACGATGGTGGACCGGGGGAACATCTCGTTCTTCGGCTCCGCCCTCTCGAAGAAGGCCGGCCAGAACTGCGAGGTGTTCGCCTCCACGCTGACCGGGTACCGGAGCTTCAAGGACCAGAAGAGCGGATCGACGATGTGGCACCCCATGTCGCCCAGCGAGCCCGTCCCGAAGTCCCACCAGGCCCGCCACTTGGCGGGGTGGTAGGCGGGGTGGTACGGCCGCGTCGCCGCCGGGCCCAGCCACAGGTCCCAATCGAGGTTGGGGGGCACCTCGGGCGTCTCCTCGGGTCGGCCCACCTCGACGCCCGACGGCCACACCGGCCGGTTGGTCCAGGCGTGCGCCTCCCGGACGGGACCGATGGCGCCGTCCCACACCATCTCGCACAGGATCCGGACACCCTCCCCCGAGTGCCCCTGGTTGCCCATCTGGGTCACCACGCCGTGCTTGCGGGCGGTCTCGGTCAGGAGCCGGGCCTCGGAGACGGAGTGAGTCAGCGGCTTCTGCACGTACACGTGCTTCTTCCGCTCCATGGCCGCCATGGCGACGACGGCGTGGGTGTGGTCCGGGGTGGCGACGATGACCGCGTCGATGTCGTCCTGCTCGTCCAGCATGACGCGGAAATCCTTGTACTGCTTGGCGTCCGGGTACTTCTCGAAGATCTCCGCCGCCTTGTCGAAGTCGACGTCACACAGGGCCACGATGTTCTCGGTCTCGCACCTCTCCAGGTTGTTCCTTCCCATTCCGGCGATGCCCACGCCGGCGATGTTGAGCTTGTCGCTGGGGGCGGTCGTCCCCTGGCCACCCAGCACGTGCCGCGGCACGATGGTGAAGCCGGCCGCGGCGGCACCGGCTCCGGCCAGGAAGCTCCTCCGGGGGACGGAGTCGGGGGCCTGGGGATCGGAACTGCGGGGGTCCTTCATGGAGGTCTCCTCCAGTGGTCGTTTCTGCATGATCGTGCGCTCCTTCTGGATTCGACCGGAGGGTAGCCGCCCCATCGGCATGGTGTCAAAGCCCCGCCCGCTCGGCCGCTTCACGCACCTCACGCTGTCCCGCGTCCGCCGTGGCCCCCACGAATCTCGCACTGAAGGGCAGAGCGCCGGCGGCCGTCACGACGCACAGCGCCGTGTAGAAGGCGCTCGGAACCGCGCCGGCCTCCCCCAGGTGGGCCAGGGCGAGGACCGAGCCCAGCCCCGCGTTCTGCATCCCGACCTCGATCACGAGCGTCCGACGCTGCACCGGCGGCCACCGCATCACGGTGGCGAGGAGGAAGGCCAGGCCGTAGGCGGCCAGATTCAGGCCCAGCATGCCGAGGGCCAGCTTCGGGCCCAGCGTGGCCAGCCGGTCCCGGTTCGCCGCGACCACCACGAGGATGATGAGGACGATGGCCACGGAGGCGATGACGGTGGCCGTCCGGTCCCACCGGTTCGACAGCTCGTGGCGCCAGGCGCGGAAGGCGACGCCCCCGGCGACGGGGAGGACCACCATCCAGGTGGCGTTCCAGGCCATGGCCCCCACCGGCACGTCCATCCGCGTGTCGGCGAGGACGGGGAGCCAGACCGCGATGACCAGCGGGGTGGCCAGCGTCGCCAGCGTCGTCATCGTGACCGACAGGATCAGGTCGCCCCGCAGGAGCACCGTCATGACGTTCGAGGCCATGGCCCCGGGCATGCACCCCACGAGCACGATGCCGGTTCGGACCTGCGCGTCGTCGAAGAGGAGCGAGATCGCGGCCGCGGTGAGGGGCATGATGGTGTACTGGCCGGCGAGACCGGCCAGGGGCCGGAGCGGGGTCCGGGCGAAGACCCGCACCTGCTCGGGCCGGACCAGCGTCCCGACGGCGAGCATGGTCAGGGCGAAGGCGGGCTGGAGGGCGGGGCGCATCCAGAGCACCGACTGCGGCACCAGGAAGGCCATGGTCGCCCCGACGACGATGGCGATCAGGACGGCCAAGTCGGGCTCACTCGACGGGCTCCGGCTTCGGTCTCACGCCGGACAGTCTCCTCCACCGGTCCCGGGGTTACAATCTCGCCGCCAGTTTCGATCCTCCGGGGGGCGAGGAGTGAAGCAACCGAGGGCGTGGGGGGCAGTGATCGTCGCCGTGGCGCTGGCGGGATGCGCCTCTCCCTCCACACCGTCCTCTCCCGAGGCCGCGCCGACCCCCGCTCTCCCGCCCCCGAACATCGTCGTCGTCATGACCGACGACCTGGACGTGCCCACAACCGGGGAGCTGCCCCGGATCGGGCAGCTCATGGCCGACCGGGGCCTCAGCTTCACCCGGGCCTTCGTCGCGCTGCCTATCTGCGGGCCCTCCCGCGCGTCCCTGTTCACGGGACAGTACGGGCACAACCACGGCGTGATCGCCAACGCCCACCCCTACGGCGGCTTCACCTACTTCCGCCGTCACGAGAGCGCGACGATCGCGACCTGGCTCCACGACGCCGGATACCGCACCGCCCTCGTCGGCAAGTACATGAACGACTACCCCCACGAGGCCGCGGCCCAGTACATCCCACCCGGCTGGGACGAGTGGTACGGGCACCTCGCCGCTTTCGAGGACGACAAGTTCTACAACTACTACATCAACGACAATGGGACGGTCGTCTGGCACGGGGCCGATCCCGAGGACTACAGCACCGACGACGTGGCCCGGCGCTCCGTCGAGATCATTCGCGAGTCGGCGGATCGAACCGAGCCGCTGTTTCTCTACATCGCGACGGAGGCGCCCCACCGGCCGGCAACGTACGCAGCACGGCACGGAAGCGAGTTCCGCGGTGCCGTCGCGCCCCGCGTCCCCTCCTTCAACGAGCCCGACATCAGCGACAAGCCCTACGGGGTCCGCCTTCGGCCCATGACGCCCGCGGAGATCGACTGGCTCGACACCCTCCAGCGATGGCGGCTGAGGTCCATGCGGCCGGTGGAGGAGCTGATCAACGGCGTCATCCAGGCCCTGGCCGAGACGGGCCGTCTCGGGAACACCTTCCTCTTCTTCACGTCCGACAACGGCCTTCTCATGGGCCAGCACCGGATCATCGCCAACAAGCGCAGCTGTTACGAGGAGGCCATCCGGGTCCCCCTCGTCGTGCGAGGCCCAGGCGTACCGGCAGGAACGGCGGACGCGATGGTGAGCTTCATCGACCTCGCCCCCACCTTCCTCGACCTGGCCGGGGCGCCGATCCCGGCCAGTGTGGACGGACGCTCCTTCGCCTCCGTGCTGCGGGGGACGACCCCGGAGTCGTGGCCCAACGAGATCATCGTCGAGTACTACGCTGCGGCCCTGACCGCGACGCTGCGGACACCGGAGTGGGCCTACATCGAGGACCAGACGGGGGAGGTCGAGCTCTACGACATGAAGAGCGATCCTTGGGAGACCGAGAGCCTCCACTGGGACGCGGATCCGGCCCTCCTCGAGGAGCTGCACCAGCGGCTCCGGGAGCTCCTCCGATGCCAGGGGGCTTCCTGCCGAAGCTAGCCCCGAGCGACAGAGAGGTGCTGCACCCAGGGCACACCCTGTCAATAAGGACAGTTGCCTCCCGGAGGCGGCGAAACTAGCCTCTGTCTAACAGCCAGAAACGCGAGGGCCACCACGGTGAGCGTGGAGGCGACCCATGGGGCCGGCCGGGCTCGACCTCGGCCGTGCCCGACGCGTGGGCTCTCGCGGAACAGGGGGCGAAAGGAGGAGACAATGTCCGTTGCCAAGGTCACGGAGATCATCTCGTCCTCGAAGAAGAGCTTCGAGGATGCCGTCGAGAAGGGCATCGAGCGCGCCAACAAGACGCTGTCCAACGTCCGTGGGGCCTGGATCGCCGAGCAGCAGGTGAAGGTGGACAAGGGGAAGATCGCCGAGTACCGCGTGACCATGCGGGTGACCTTCGTCATCAAGGACTGAGACCAGGGCAGCCTGCAGGTCTTCGTCCTCACGGCCGGGCTCACCGCTGTGCTCAGGGTGGTGGGCCGCGGCCACCTCGGCCCGCAGGACTATCAACGAGGAGCTGTCCAAATGAATGGCAATCTGCAGATCGCGATGGGAGACACGCTGGCCCTCACCCTCGCCGCGTCGCTGCTGGCTCTGCCGGCCGCGGCCAAGGCCCAGTCGGTGATCAAGGGAGAGGCCGCGTACCGGGAGCGCATCGCGCTCCCCCCGGAGGCCGTCTTCGAGGCGACGCTCGAGGACGTGTCGCGCATGGACGTGCCCGCCGTGTCCCTGGGGAGCGTTCGCGTGGAGGGGGCGAAGACCCCCATCCGCTTCGAGATCCCGTACGACCCCGCGAAGATCGACGAGCGCCTGAGCTACGCGGTCCGGGGCAGGATCCTCGTCGGCGACCGGCTGATGTTCACGACCGACCAGACCTATCCGGTCCTCACCCGCGGCGCGGGCACCGAGGTGAAGCTGCTGCTCGTCCGGGCGCGCGGGCGTCGGCCCGCGGCCTCGGCCGTCCCTCTCCAGGGCACGCGTTGGAAGCTCGTCCACCTGGGTGACCAGGCCGTCGAGGTTGCCGACCCGAAACGCGAGCCCCACCTGATCCTGCAGGCCGAGCCGCTCCAGGTCGGCGGCTACGGCGGGTGCAACCGTCTCTCCGGAAAGTACGAGCTCGAGGACGACCGTCTCCACTTTGGAGCGTTGGCCACCACGATGAGGGCGTGCGTCGACGGCATGGACATCGAGGCCGGCTTCCACGCCGCGCTGGAGAAGACACGCACCTTCGCCATCGAGGGGCAGAGCCTCGAGCTCCGGGACGAGGCCGGGGCCGTCGTGGCGCGCCTCGAGGCGACCGCGGCCCCGTGACATCGCGGGGGAGTCGGCCCCTCGCCCGGACCGCCGTGGCCGTCCTCGCCATCCTCGGGGGGGCCGGCCCGGTGAGCCCGCTGGTGTGGGAGACCCTCGACCCGGAGGACGGGATGGAGACCACGACCTGGGCCGGCGCCATCGCGTCGGCCGGCGGCTCGAGCCAGCACCTCACCCTGACTCTCTTCCCGGATTCCACGTTCCGCCTGCGCCGAACCGACCCCGAGGCCCGGGACGGCGGGTCTCGGGGGGCCTACGAGCTCGGGCGCTGGGAGCGCCGCGACGGCGACCGCCTCGTGCTGCGCTCTGGGACGAGGGAGCCCCGGGAGCTCCGCCTCGTGGACCCGGGAACGCTGCGCGCGGTCGGCCCCGGGCGGACCTACGAGCTCGCGCGACAGGGAGTCGTGGATCCCGTGCCCGGTCCGATGCCCCTCCGGGGAATGTACGCGTACCTCGCCGACGCGGCCACGTTCAACGAGTGCTCCACCGGACGGCGTTTTCCCGTGGCCTTCGAGGGCGCCCAGACCGAGGTCGAGCGCGCTTACCTGGAGGTGGCGCCCTCGGCGGGGGCCCCGGTCCTCGTGAGCCTCACCGGGAGGTTCGACGAGCGGCCGGCGATGGAAGGTCCGGACACGGACCACCTCGTGATCGAGGAGCTGGGACGCTTCTGGCCGGGCGAGACCTGCGCCCGGGAGGCCATGGCCATGGCCAGCCTCCGCAATACCTACTGGCGTCCGGTCGAGATCGACGGCACGCCCGTCACCGTTGCCGAGGGTCAACGGGAGCCCCACCTGCTCATCGAGGGCGACGGCGACGAGGCGCGTGGGTTCACCGGATGCAACGGCTTCCGCGGCACGGTGCAGCATACGGACACCCGCCTCCGCCTCGGGCCCCTGGCCGTCACGCGGAAGGCGTGTCCCTCGCCCGCGGGGGAGACCGAAACGCGCTTCCTCCGCGCCCTGGAGGCCACCACGTCGTATCGAGTCGTCGGCGACACGCTGGACCTGCGCGACGAGGACGACGAGGTCCGGATGCGCCTCGAAGCGCGGTACCTGGGTTGACTCGACGTCCACACCCTCGAGAGGATCAAGGAACGGTAGAGCCCACGCCCGGCCGCAGGCCGCCGCTCACCACAGTCCGGAGAGGAGTCAACCACTTTCCACCAGGTCGCGTCGTGTGGTAGCCAACAGACGACGGCTCACCAGCTCTCGGGGTGCAGTGGCTCGATTCCCGGCACACCGTCGGCGACCATGACGTTCCTCGTGTAGCTGCCGAACGACACGGCGATCGCCACCACCGTGCTCGGCCTTCTCGCGGGCGCGTGGGTCCGGTCCGGGAGGGGCCCGTTCTCGACGACTCGAGGGCTGCTGCTCGGCGGCCTGACGGCCCTCGGTGTCCTCTGGGGGCAGGCGGCGCCGGAGTGGCTCCTCTTTCCCATCAACAAGGGCCTGTGGACGTCGTCCTTCGTGCTGTTGACCGGAGGCCTGGCCGCCGCACTCTTCGGCCTGATCTACTGGGTGGTCGACGTCGCCGGGTGGAAGGCCTGGGCCCAGCCGTTCGTCACCTACGGGAAGAACGCCATCGCCGTCTACGTGGGCGCGAGCCTTCTCGCCGACACCCTCTACCTGATCCGATGGACGGGCCCGGGCGGGGTGGAGACCACCCTGTGGGAGTGGCTCTTCCAGACGTTCTACGCGAGCTGGCTGCCGTGCGAGCTCGCCTCGCTGGCCTTCGCGGTGATGGTGGTGATCATCTTCTACTTCGTCGCTTACGCAATGGATCGCCGCGGGATCTACCTCAAGGTCTGAGGGTCCGTGTCGTAGACAAAACCAGGGTGGGTTGATAACGTCCAGCAGTCTCTTTCGCGCGTGCTGGTCGGCCTGCGGTACCCGCGCCCGAGGAGTGCAGATGATTTCACGGATCCACCGAAGCGTCCTGATCGGCGTCGGCTCGGCGAGCGTTCTGCTCGCGGCGGCGCTCGGCCCATCAGCCGGTCGAGCGGCTCCCAGGTCGCCGCAGGCGGCCCCGGCTCGCCGACCCAACATCCTCTTCGTCTTCGCCGACGACCACGCCTACCAGGCCATCGGCGCCTACGGATCCCGGATCAACCAGACGCCGAGCATCGACCGGCTCGCCCGGGAGGGGATGCTCTTCCAACGTGCCTACGTCACCAACAGCATCTGCGGTCCCATGCGCGCCGTGATCCAGACCGGAAAGTACTCTCACCTGAACGGGTTCCTCGTCAACGGCAACCAGTTCGACGGCACCCAGCAGACCTTTCCCAAGCTGCTGCAGCAGATCGGCTACCAGACCGCCGTGATCGGCAAGTGGCACCTGGGCGAGCACATGGCGCCCCAGGGCTTCGACTACTCGGAGGTGCTGATCGGCCAGGGGCCGTACTACAACCCGGCGATGCTCAGGAACGGGGAGCGGGTCGAGCACGAGGGCTATACGACGGACATCATCACCGACCTGGCCCTGGGGTGGCTGAAGGAGGACCGCGATCCCAACCGCCCCTTCCTGCTCATGTACCAGCACAAGGCGCCGCACCGGAACTGGCAGCCCGGGCCGAACCACCTGCACCTGTACGACGACGTCACGATCCCCGAGCCCGAGACGCTGTTCGACGACTACGCGGGACGGGGAACCCCGGCCCACACCCAGGACATGACCATCGCGAAGACGATGACCCCCTACGATTTGAAGCTCGCCCCCCAGCGCGATCTGAACGCCGAGCAGCTCGAGGTGTGGAACGCCGCCTACGAGCCCAAGAACACGGCCTTTCGCGAGGCGAACCTGGAGGGTGAGGCGCTGGTCCACTGGAAGTACCAGCGCTACGTCAAGGACTACCTGCGCTGCGTGGCTTCCGTAGACGACAACCTGGGCCGGGTTCTCGACTATCTCGACGAGACCGGTCTCGCCGAGAACACCATCGTCATCTACAGCTCCGACCAGGGCTTCTACCTCGGAGAGCACGGCTGGTTCGACAAGCGCTGGATCTACGAGGAGTCGCTCCGCACGCCGCTGATCGTGCGCTGGCCCGGAGTCGTGGAGCCGGGCAGCCTCAACCGCGACATCGTCTCACCCCTCGACTTCGCGGAGACGTTCCTCGACGTCGCGGGCGCCGAGATCCCCGGCGACATGCAGGGCCGGAGCCTCGTGCCCGTGCTGCGTGGCGAGACGCCCGCCGATTGGCGAAAGTCCTTCTACTACCACTACTACGAGTTCCCCGGCTGGCACGACGTGCGGCGGCACTACGGCGTCACCGACGGCCGGCACAAGCTGATCCACTTCTACGAGCCCGATGTCGACGAGTGGGAGCTCTACGACCTCGAGGCCGATCCCCGGGAGATGTCCAGCGTCTACGGCGACCCGCGGTACACCGACGTCCAGGAGAGGCTGCTCGCCGAGCTGGCCCGGCTCCGGGAGCAGTACCAGGTCCCGGATCAGGATCCGCCGGCCTCTCTCGGGGGCGGCCGCGACCACCCCACCTCGGTGCGGATCCGCGGGCAGGAGGAGGGGGCCGAGCCGAAACCCTAGCCTAGCCTAGGGAAACTGGCCGAGGGCCACCAGGAGGTCGAGGCGGGCCTGGCGCAGGCGATCCTCGGCGAGCGCCGCCTCGATCGCGGCGTTGCGGGCGGACTGCTGGGCCTGGACCACCTCGATGTTCGTGGTGGCGCCGGCACGATAGGCGACCTCGGTGATGCGGAGCGCCTCGGCCGCGCTCTCGGCCGCCTGGCGAATGGCGGTGACGATCCGCTCGTTGCGCTCCACCCTCTCCTGCGCCACGCGCAGCTCGGAGCGGGCCTCGTTCGTCCGCGCGTCCAGCCGCAGCCGAGCGGCCTCGCGGTCGGCGATCCGGGCACGCTTCTCGGGCGCCAGGGTGCCGTCGAAGATCGGGATCTCGAGCTGGAAGAACGCGCGCCATGACTTCGACGGCTCGAACAGGCCGGCGGGAGTGACGTAGCGTGGCGTGAAGGAGGCGGTCAGGGTCGGGAGCCATGACTTCCACGAGTCGGAGGCGATGCGATCGGCGCCCTGGAGCTCCGTCGAGAAGAGCCTCACGTCCGGCCGCCCGGCGAGCCACGCGTCGTCCGCCGGCAACACCACGGGGGGCAGCGCAGGCTCGCCGCGCGCGTCGAGCGGCCCCGGGGCGAACACGGCCACGCCCAGCGCTTCCTGGGCCTGGCGCAGTGCCAGCTCTGCCGCCTCGATCAGGGCCTCGGCGCTCGCCAGCTGCTGCACGGACCGCACGTGGTTCAGCCGGCTGCCCTGGCCGGCGTCGAAGCGGGTGCGGGCGTAGTCCTCGAGAGCCTTGGCCGTGTCGCGGTTGCGCACCGTGACCTCGCGCTGCCGCTGCGCCAGGATTACCGCCAGGTAGGCCTGGGCCGCGGTCACCGCCACCCGGCTGCGCGTCTCCTCCGCTGCCGCCTGCGCGGTTTCCACGCGGTCCTCGGCCTGGTTCTTCTCGGCCCAGCGCGAGGCGGCGAGCACCGGGTAGGCCACCGTCGCGCTGAAAGCCGTCTGGGTCCGCGGCTGGACGATGTTGCCGTCGAAGCCCCGCGCCTCGTCGAGCACCGTCGTTCCCACGTTGCCGTAGGCGTACGGCAGGAACACGGAGCGCGCCGCACTCAGGAACGCCTCGGCCCGGAGGATGGCCTGTGCGGCCTCGCCGACGCTCGGGTTCCTGGCCAGGGCGCGGCTCACCGCCTCGTCGAAGGTCACCTGCTCGAAGCCGAGGGCGTCCGGAGGAACCTCCTGCTGCGCCGCGACCGCGGACGCGAGGCCGAGGCACCCGAGAGCAAGGCCGAGGACGCCGCCGCGCCTACTCATGGCCGGTCTCCACGCCGGGGGCGGCGACCGCGTCCGTCCCGGCCCGGCGGCGCCCCGTGCCCGGCGCCCGGGAGCGGATCACGACGTACAGCACGGGGATGAAGAAGATCGATAGGACGGTCGAGGCGAGCATGCCGCCGGCCACCGAGGTGCCGACGGAGTTGCGCGCCCCGGCGCCGGCGCCGGTGGCGAGGGCCAGTGGAAGCACCCCGAGGACGAACGCCATGGAGGTCATCAGGATCGGCCGGAGCCGGATACGGCTGGCCTCGACCGCGGCGTCGAGGATCGAGAAACCCCGCTCGCGCAGCTGCTCGGCGAACTCGACGATCAGGATCGAGTTCTTGGCGGCCAGTCCGATGAGAAGCACCAGGCCCACCTGGCAGAAGACGTCGTTGGAGAGGCCACGCAGGAACTGGGCGCCGAGCCCCCCGATGACGGCCAGCGGAACCCCGAGCAGGATGATGAACGGCAGCACCCAGCTCTCGTACTGCGCCGCGAGCACCAGGTACACCAGGACCAGGCTGAGCGCGAAGAGGTAGACGGCCGTGGCCCCCGACTTCCTCTCCTCCAGCGACTGCCCGGCCCAGGCGAAATCGAATCCCGGCGGAAGGGTCTCGCGCGAGATCCGCTCCATCGCCTGGAGCGCCTGCCCCGAGCTCGTCCCCGGGGCGGGTGCGCCGTTGATCTCGGCCGAGCGGAACAGGTTGAAGTGGCTGATCACCTGGGGCGCGCTGGTCTCGTGGGCGTTCACCACGGTGGCGAGCGGCACCATCGCCCCGCTCGTGGAGCGGGCGTAGAGCTGGCGCAGGCTGTCGGGGTTGGCGCGGTACTGCTGGTCGGCCTGAACGTACACGCGGTAGGCGCGGTTGTTGAAGTCGAAGTCGTTCACGTAGGCCGAGCCGAGGAACACCTGCAGGGCGTCGGTCACCTCGCGCACCGGCACGTCCAGGCTGCGCGCCTGGTCGCGGTCGATGTCGACCACCAGCTGCGGGTCGCTCGCGCGAAAGCCGGAGTACAGCCCCACCACCTCGCCGCTCGCGTTGCCGGCGGTGATCAGGGAGCCCAGGGTCTCGGCCAGGTCCGAGATGTCCCCGCCGGTCTGGTCGAGCAGCTCGTACTGGAAGCCGCCGAAGACAGACAGGCCCTGGATGCCGGGCGGGGCGAAGGGAATCACCATTCCCCCCGGGAGGCCCATGAGCGGCCCGCGGACCCGGCCGAGTACCGCCTGGAGCGAATGGTCCCTCCCCGTCCGCTCGTCGTAGCCCTTGAGCCGGGTGAAGATCATCCCGGTGTTGGGCGCGGCGCCGTTGAAGCTGAAGCCCACGACGGAGAAGGCCGAGAGAATGTCGGGGTCCTCGAAGAGTATCGCCTCGGCCTCCCTGGCGAGCTCGGTCGTGTAGCCGAGCGAGGCCCCGGCGGGCGCCTGGATCACACCGATGAAGTAGCCCTCGTCCTCCTCGGGCACGAAGGCGGAGGGCACCGTCCTCACCAGCCACCACACCCCGAGCAGACCCAGGCCGAAGAGAGCCAGCATCAGCGGGCGCAGCCCGAGGGCGCGCTTCAGGACGCGGACGTAGCCGGTGGTGCCGCTCTCGATCAGGCGGTTGACGAAGGTGAAGAAGCGTCCGTGGGTATGGCTCTCCTTGTCGAGGAGCACCGCCGACAGCGCCGGGGTGAAGGTCACCGCGTTGAAGACCGACAGCACCACCGCGAAGGCGATCGTGAGCGAGAACTGCTGGTAGAGCCGCCCGGTCGTGCCCGGGAAGAAGGCGACCGGCACGAACACCGATACCAGCACGATCCCGATCACGACCACCGCCCCCAGCACCTCGCGCATCGCGTCGATGGCGGCTTCGAAGGCGCGCTTCTTCTCCTCCCGCATGTGACGCTCGATGTTCTCGATGACGACGATCGCGTCGTCCACCACGATGCCGGTCGCGAGCACGATGCCGAAGAGGGTGAGGGTGTTGATCGAGAATCCAAACGCCTTGACGAAGGCGAACGTGCCGACCAGCGAGACCGGGATCGTGATGGCCGGGATCAGGGTGCTGCGCCAGTTCTGGAGGAACAGGAAGATCACCAGGATCACGAGGAGGATCGCCTCCACCAGCGTGAACAGCACCTCCTTGATCGACTCGCGGACGACGCTGACGTTGTCGAAGGCGAGCCGCCACTCGAGCCCCGGGGGAAAGGCCTTCTCTAGCCTCGCCATCTCCTCCATCACGCCCTGGTAGACCTCCAGCGCATTCGCCGTGGGAAGGAGCTGGATGCCCATCCCGGACGCCTCGAGCCCGACGAAGCGGAGGTTGGACGAGTAGGTCTCGGCCCCGAGCTCGACGCGGCCGACGTCGCGAACGCGCACCAGGTCCCCACCCTCGCCCGCCTTCACCACGACCTCCTCGAACTGGGCCGGCTCGGTGAGCCGGCCCCTCACGCGGATGCTGAGGTTGTAGGCCTGGTCGGTGGCGGCGGGGGCATCGCCCAGCGCGCCGGCCGCGACCTGCAGGTTCTGCTCCCTGAGCGCGCCCACGACGTCGCCGGCAGTGACGCCGCGGGCGGCGAGGCGGGCGGGGTCGAGCCACAGGCGCATCGCGTACTTGCGCTCCCCGAAGATGAGCACGTCTCCCACCCCGGGCACGCGCTTGATGGCGTCGCGGACGTTCGTGTCGAGATAGTTGCTGATGAACTGCGCGCTGTACCGGTTGTCGCGCGAGAAGAAGCCGAGGCCGCCCATGAAGCCCGAGCTTCGCTTCATCACCGTGACCCCGCTGGTCCGCACGTCGGTGGGCAGGCGACCCATCACCTGGTTCAGCCGGTTCTGCACGTCGACCGCGGCGAGGTCGGGATCGCGCCCGACCTCGAAGTAGACGTTGATCGTGGAGACCCCGCTGTTGGTGCTCGAGGACTGCATGTACATCATGCCCTCGACCCCGTTCACGACCTGCTCGATAGGAGTCGTCACCGCGCTCTCGACGGCCTGCGCGTTGGCCCCGGTGTAGAACGACGTGATCGTCACCACCGGCGGCGTGAGCTCGGGGTAGCGGGCAATCGGCAGCAGGGGGATGCAGATCGCACCGGCGAGGATGATGATCAGCGAGCAGACGGTGGCGAGGATCGGCCGGCGGATGAAGATTTCGGAGGACAAGCTAGTCCCCTCCGCCGCGCGGCGCGGGGACGGTCTCGGGCGCCTCGGCCTTCGCCGGCACGATCGTGACCGGGGCGCCGTCGCCGATCCTCTGCAGCCCCGAGACGATCAGCCGGTCGCCCGGAGCGAGGCCGGACTTGATGACGTAGTCGTTCCCGACGACCGCTCCGGGCTCGACGACTCGCTGACGGGCCACCGTCACTCCCCCTTCGCCATCCTCGGCCACGTAGGCAAAGTGCTGGCCGCCGACACGGTCGAGGGCGATGACCGGAGCCACGAGGGCCGGCGCTTCGCTCCAGACGACGCGCACGCGGACGAACTGCTCGGTCCGCAGCCCCACCGCGCTCTCGAGGGTGGCCTTGGCCAGCACGGACTGCGTCTCGCCCTCGACCGAGGGCGAGATGAACGACAGCTTCTCGGTGGCGAGAATCGAGCCGTCGTCGTCGAGCAGGTGGACGGGCAGCCCGAGCCTCAGGCTCGGCGCCTCCTGCACCGGCACGTTGATGTACAGCTCGAGGTCCGAGGTCTGGTCGATGGTGGTGAGAAGCGTCGACTTCGTCACCCGGTCGCCGACCCGCACCGGGATGTCGCCCACGATCCCGGCAGTGGGAGCGGTCACCGTGTGATAGGAGAGGGCCACGCGCTGCTCGCGGAGCTGGGCCTCGGTGGCGTTCAGCTGGGCTTCGCCCGTCTGCAGCGTCGTCGTGGCCTGCTCCAGCTCGGCCTGGCTGGCGGCCCCCGCCTCGACCAGCGTCTCCGTGCGCGCCGCCTCCTGCCGGGCCTGCTGCAGGTCGGCTCGGCGGGCGAGGAGCTCCGCTTCGAGGCGCGCCACCAGCGCCTCCTGCATGCGGTGGTCGATCACCAGCAGGGTCCTCCCGGGCTCGACGGTGTCACCGGAGCGAACCAGAATCCGCGTGATGGAGCCCTCGACCTCGGGCCTCACCCTCGTCGAGCGCCTGGACCTCACGCTCGCGATGAACTCGCTGGTGCGCTCGACGGGCCGCTCGGCGAGCGTCACCACCTCGACCGGCATCGCGGGTGGGCCGCCGCCCGTCCCCGCGGGCTTGCCGCTGCAACCGGCCGCGACGACCGTGGCCGCGAGCAGCGACGCGACCCCCCGGCGGTGACGGAAGAACTCGGGTCGACGACACGACGGTGGCGATTCGTGGCTCATGGGCTCCGCTTCTCTGGATCAAGAGCCGGGCCGAGCCCGGCCGGCGCCATTGTAGCGTCCCGGAAGGGAACGGCAATAGAATCCAGGCACAGGAAGGGACGAGGGGGTGGGAGTGACGTCGATGCGCATCGGGATCTTCGGCAGCGGGATGATCGGAGGCACCCTGGCCCGGCTCTGGCTCGGGGCCGGACACGAGGTGCGTTTCGGGGCTCGAGACCCCGAGCGGACCCGGCGCAAGGCGAGGTCGATCGACGCCCGAGCCGGGGTTTCCGACCTCGCCGCGACCGCCGAGTGGGGCGAGGCGCTCCTGCTCGCGATCCCCCTCCACGCGACGCCGGAGGTCGGAGCGGCCATCTCCGCCGGCGCCCGGGGCAAGCCGGTGCTCGATGCCGGCAACGCCATTCCCCGTCGCGACGGCCCCGTGGCCGCCGAGGCGGTGCAAAACGGCTCCGGCTCGTGGGTCGCGGGCTATCTCCCCGGCGCGCACGTGGTGAAGGCCTTCAACACCGTCTACTTCAAGACGATCGCCGGTGAGGCCCACCGTGAGGGCGAGAAGGTGGGTGTCCCCCTCGCCGGCAACGACGAGCGAGCGCTCGCCCTCGCCGAGCAGCTCGTGCGAGACGCGGGCCTCGAGCCGGTCCGCATCGGGAGGCTCGCCGAGAGCGGTCGCCT
This sequence comes from Acidobacteriota bacterium, assembly GCA_022340585.1. Lineage (GTDB taxonomy): Bacteria > Acidobacteriota > Vicinamibacteria > Fen-336 > Fen-336 > JAJDNS01. The sequence goes on along the minus strand of JAJDNS010000041.1, from coordinate 4,839 downwards.
CGACTTCGGCTCGCCGGTCTGGAACACCGGCATGACCGTCCGCGAGATCAAACGGACCCTCGGGCTGACGTGACCAGCAGCCGCCCCCACACCGAGAGGGTCCATTCTGTAGACTCGTCGAGGGGCAGGCGCAGTCGATCCCGCCGTTGACCGTCCCCGCGCCGGGTGTCGCCGCTCACCCGGAGTCGCTGGGCGCCACGGCGGGAGTGTCCTCGAGACCGGCCTGGATCTCCCCCCAGAGGTCGCGGAAGGCCTGTGCCGCGGCCGAGGCTCTCGAGTAGCTCGTCAGGGGGGCGCGACGGAGACCCATCCGCTCCACGTCGGCCGCGTAGGGGATGCAGGTGAGGAGCATGCGGCACTCGAGCCCGCTCGAGTCGGACACGATCGCGCGGTGCAGCGTCTTGCGACTGTCGACCATGGAGTAGAAGGGGAGGAGCTTCACGTGCTCGAGCCCGGCCTCCCGGAAGAAGCGGACGATCTGCCCCAGGGTCCGGAGCGACAGCAGCGTGGGTATGGTGGGGACCACCAGGGCGTCAGCCGCGGCGAAGACGCTCTCCGAGACGAGAGAGATGCTCGGGGCGCAGTCGAGCACCACGTAGTCGTAGTCCATGGCCACCTCGGTCAGCAGCTTCCGGATTCGCCGGGTGGGCTTCTTGTACTCGCTCAGGTCCAGGTCCAGGTGACGGTAGGAGAAGTCGGCGGGCAGCAGGTCGAGGCCGGGAAAGTCGGTGGCGCGGACGTGGTCGTCGAGCTCCCGCCGCTTGAGAAGCCGCTGTCCCCCGCCCTCGACCTGGGGCTTGACGCGGAAGTAGAAGCTGGCCGCCCCCTGGGGGTCGAGGTCCCAGAGGAGGGTCGAATGCCCCGCCTCGGAGGCCAGGTGGGCGAGGTTGACGGCCGCCGCCGTCTTCCCGACCCCTCCCTTGATGTTGTAGAGGGCCAGGACCTTCATGATCGGTCGCTCCCGCCCGATCATTGTCCAACTGCCGGGGAGTCGCAATGCTCGCGGAGTCGATTGTGGCTGCTCCACTCCACGGCCGGGACCCGCACCATCGTCGTGATGGGGTGCGATGACCGGCCGACCCCGCGGACCTGGATCGCGGTGGGCGGGCCCCGATCACTCCGGCGCCAGCGGTCCCTCGGGCACCTCCCTCGGCGCGGCGGTCTCGTATCCCTTCGCCTTCCAGTCGTTCAGCGGGCAGAACGTCGCCGTCGTATAGCCTTTCTTCTCAAAGAGCTCCGCCGCACGGGAGCTCCGGCCACCGCCGTTTCAGGTGAAGACGAGCGCCACGTCCCGGGGGACGTCCTTCATCCGCGCCTCGAGCTGGTCGGTCGGGATGTGGATGGCACCGGGGATCGAGCCGCTCTTCACCTCCTCGTCGGTGCGTACGTCGATCACGAGCACCTTCTCGCCCCGATCGAGCTTCGCCTTGAGCTCATCGGCCGCGGTCTCCCTGGCCGTCGCCGACCGCTGCGCCCAGGCGGCCGTCGCCATCGCCAGGGTCGCGAGCACGCACATGCTGCGCCTCATTGCACCTCCTCGCCTTTCCGACTTCTCACAAGCGTAGCAGCCTCCGGGAGCCGGAAGAGGGCCGGCGCGCCAGGCGATGCTCCGGGCGGCGGCACGGGAGGCGGCCCCGCCGAAAGGGGCCGCCCCCTCGAACGTCAAGGCAGGGGATGGATCTCGACCCTCGTGGCCCTCGTCGACCTCCTGGCGGTTGCGGAAGCCCCGGGAGTTCGTGATGAAGTCCACCGCGCCGTGGGGACCGACGACCTTGCGGTCGAGGTTGGGCCGGAGAAAGCCCCCCTCTCCGTAGGACCCATCAGGTCGCCGTAGTCGGCCAGATCCCCGGACCAGCCAGGGGGGCCCTCCCCCACCGCCGAGAGGATCGTTTCGACCAGGGCCAGACCCACCACGATCGAGAGCACGAGGAGCTTGTACTCGGCCCTCCACCCCGTGAGCCAGCAGACGGTCAGGCCGAGGTGCAGCGCGGTCACCGCGAAGGCGCCATCCCGCTCCAGAGTCGTCGTGAGCGGATGCAGGACCAGCACCAGGACGACGACGAGCAGGTGCGCATACACGACGCCGCGCGTCCGCCAGCGCGGGAGCCAGAACGCGCTGGTCGCGAGGTAGAGCGCGAGGGCGAGGCCCTGCTCGACATGGAGCGGCTCCAGGAGAGTGAAGGGGGCGCCCGTCTCGAGGGTCAGCAGCACCGGCAGGACCAGGCTCCACGAGACCACGAGGGCCCACCGGCGGAACGGGCTCGTCACCGGCTCGTGCCCGTGCCCGGCCCCTACATCTCATGCTGGTCGGACAATGGCCAGGCCCCCACCCGCGCCGGCGCGTCCGCGGTGTGGCCGGACGCTACCAACCGTGCCGGCCGCCGGTCAACGACGCGCGGCCGCGGGCGGAGGTCAGGCCAGGGGGAGGGCGACGCGCAGCGCCTGATCCAGCCTCTGCTCCCGCTCCGAGTCCAGGGCCCCGACGAAATGCCTGAGGAGTGCCTTCTGGACGCTGACCAGCGCGTCGCAGTGGACTGGATTCATAAGTGAGCCCCTCGTCGGGCTCCACCTCGACCTGGGTCGCGAGGGCGTCCCGGCGTGAGTAGACCGGCGCGCAGACCACGGTGCAGAAGCGGGAATCTTTATGCGTTAGTGGAGGCGGCGGGAGTCGGACCCCGGTCGCGAAGCGATGGGCGAACGGGGACCGGCGACTCCATCCAACCCGCGCTTGGCACGGGTTGGTGGAGGCGGCGGGAGTCGAACCCGCGTCCGAAAACGCGCCTGCGAGAGGCCCTACAAGCTTAGTCCGACCTGGTGTTTCGCCCCCACCGTGAAGGCCGGACAAAACCGGCGAGGACTAGTCCGATTGATCTCGCTGGTCACCCCCGGACCGAGAGCTTCCAGCCAGCCCACCTTTATGACGCCCTGTCCAGATCCCGTGGGCGGGGCCCCGGCAGGGCGGGTTGCCTAGGGTTTAGTTAGGCAGCCAGTGCCAAGTTGTCGTTGGCATTTGTGGTTTTCCCACCGGATTTACGAGTCGGTAGGCACGCTCGGCCTGCTCCTCTCGGGGTCGCTGTTCCCGTCGAAACCGTGACGCCCCCACTAACGGCAGTCTAGCACGGGCATCGGCCCAGGCGTGGCCGCCCGCCCGGCTTCGGCACAGCGGGGCCGGGGGTCGCGCCCTTCGTGCCATCGGGGTCTCACTCCCCACCCAGGCCAATGGCCTTCAGGTGGCTCTCCCCGCCGGGGGCGTTGAGCTTCCAGTACGCCATCCGCTGGGATCCGACCAGGGCCAGCTCCTCCCCCGCGGACCCGGTCTGTCGGATCAGCCGGAAGGGGGGCGCGGTCTCGAAGGAGAGGGTCAGGGTGCGGCCATCGCTCACCTTCACGGTGTACACGGTGACCTCGAACCTCCCCGCCGGAACCTCGAGGGTCGTCGGTGCCGCGGCCCGCGAGAGGGTCGCCGACCCCCACTCGAGAGGCTGGTGCCGCAAGCGCGCCTGGAGCAGGCTGGGCAGGAGCGGGACGGTGCGACTCTCTCCGGCCGCGAGGTACTCACCACGCCAGCCCCGGAGGACGACCGGGAGGGCGTCCTCGAAGAGGCCGCCGTGGTGGCGCTCCAGGCTCTCCTCCCCGTCCGCCTCGCCGTCGAAGTAGCTGTGCCACAACCCATGAACGCGGTCGCCTCGAGGGACCAGCTGGTGCCAGACGTGGCCGCACCACTCCTGGCTGGAGAAGCTCACCTTCGCCACCGGCCAGCCGTCGCCGACCCGGAGGAAGGTCGAGGTCATGACGTGGTAGTCGTACACCCCGGTCCGGAAGTCTCGGACCGCGTTGAGCTTCAGGACCGGGTAGGTGTCCTCCCGGGGGTGCCGCCCCGGATCGGCCTTGACCCGGAGACGGTCCGAGAAGTCCTCTGTCACGAAGATGAGGACCGCGGTCCCCGAGCGGGCCACGCCGTACCGCGGCTGGGCGAGACGGTACCCGTTCACCTCGGCCCGCCCGTCTCCCCAGTGCTTCCAGAAATCCTGGGCGCTGGCGGGAGCGGCCAGAATAAGCGACACCATCCAGACCGCAAGACGCATCCTGACCCCTCGTTCCTCGTGACGACCCATACCAGTATGAGACGAACGGAGCTACGGGATTGGCACCCCGCGACGAGGACAAAGATTGTGAACGGGACAGAGCCCGCACCGGGGGCGGGGTCGGCAGACGTCCTTGCCGAGCTTCACGATCTGGGCGTGGTAGTCGTTGTACAGCTCCACGTGCGGAGGGAGGCGCGTCATGACGAAGTCCTGGATCTCGTCGTAGGCCTCGTCTCCCCTCAGGAGTCCCAGACGCCCGAAGACACGGCGGGTGTAGGCGTCGACGACGAACAGGGGAAGACCGGCGGCGTAGAGCACGATCGAGTCCGCCGTCTCGCGGCCGATGCCGTCCACGGCGAGGAGCTTCGAGCGGAGGATCCGGGGGTCCTCCCCCGCCATCGGCTCCACTCGCCCCCCGTACTCCGCCCCCAGGAAGTCCAGGAAGGCCTTCACCCTCCGGGCCTTCACGTTGAAGTACCCGGAGGATCGGATCATCGGCGCGATCCTCGAGGGCGGCAGGCCGCGCAGGCCCTGGTAGGAGAGCCGACCCCGGCGCCGCAGGACACCCAGCGCCTTCTCGACGTTGCTCCACGAGGTGTTCTGGGTGAGGATGGCCCCCACGCACACCTCGAACGGCGTCTCGCCAGGCCACCAGCCGGCGTGACCGAAGTGGCGGCGCAGTCGACGGTAGACGCGTCGAAGCTCCGCTCCCGTTGCGGGAGGCCGCAGACCGCTCATCGGGCGACGATAGACC